>JBJMWW010000034.1:0-23009 GCA_045809945.1 Chthoniobacterales bacterium | reverse complement strand
TTCGCAGCTCAATCCTCCGGATGGCAGTAACGATCACCAGACGGTCGGCGCCGGCCCGTACCCGGCAGCTCTCGCCGCTGCTCTCGCTAACCCGGTCAACAAAGGCGACGCGGTTTACTATTGTGGCCAGGCTGGTTACGTCCTTGCTGCGACCGGAGCTGCTTACTGCTCGCGCAGCGATGACGGTGGCCTGAACTTCAACAAATCCGTGATCGCTTACCAGGACGTGGTGTCTGGCTGCGCGCAATCGATCCACGGGCACGTCAAAGTCGGACCTGACGGCACAGTCTACCTGCCGAACGCGTCGTGTAACGGCAACGTGGCAGTCGCAGTTTCGATGGACGCGGGAACGACGTGGACGCTGAAGCAGGTGCCAAACACAATCCCCACGCCGGCGATTCTCGACCCATCGGTCGCGATCGCGAACGACAACACGGTCTATCTGTTCTTCATCGGCAAACCGGCCGCGGGCTCTGCCGATGGTCATGTCTACGCTGCGAAGAGCACCGATCATGGTGATACCTGGAGTGCGCCTGTGGATATCGGCGCCAGTGCGGGGATCGCGAATGCGGTGTTCCCGACCGGCGTGGCAGGCGACGGGGATCGCGCGGCCTGCGGATTCCTCGGCACGACAACGAGCGGAGATCACCAGAACAAGGATTTCAAAGGCACATGGTACGGTTTCGTCGCTCATACTTATGACGGCGGCAAAACCTGGGTGACGGTGGACGCAACTCCGAGCGGTCCCGTGCAGCGCGAAGCGTGCATCTGGAACGGCGGCGGCAATAACGTTTGCCGCAACCTGCTCGACTTCGTCGACATCACGAAGGACAGCAAAGGTCGCGTCCTCTTCGGGATGGCGGACGGTTGCATCAACGAATGCGAGACCGGCGGTCCAAACTCCTATAGCGCGAAGGCACTGATGGCCCGGCAATCTGGCGGGAAAGGATTACTCAAGCAGTTCGATCCGGTGCCGGTAGAGCCCGTTCAGCCGGCGCCGCCGTGTCTTTTTGGCCGTCGCGATGATAGCGCATCCTATTTGAAGTGGGTCACGCCGGACACGGGCGGTTCCGAAATCACGCAGTACAAGATCTTCCGCGCCGCGGCCGCGGGCGGTCCTGCGGGCACGGAAACGCAGGTAGGCGTGGCCGGCGGAAACAAGAACACGTTCACGGATCGCAGCGTGGATCCTTCAGTCGTAAAATACACTTACCGAATCACGGCGCTGAACGCTCGCGGTGAGAGCATCCCGAGCAACTCCGTCGATCTCACTATCACACCACGTGTCGAAGCGACCGGCGCATGCGGGCTGCCTGGTGTGCAGGTAATCAGCGATCCGACGGGCGACGAGACCGACACGCTCGCCCAACACGACATCACCTCCGTCTCGCTGTCTGAACCGCCAGGATTCCCCAACAAGCTCATCTTCACAATTAAAGTCGCGAGTCTGCCCAGCATTCCGCCGGGCTGGCGCTGGGCGGTCCGGTTCAGCGTGGAAGGCGTGACGCCGCCAACCGATGCGACCGGCGGACCGTCGGAAGACTTCTTCGTTTCAATGGTGACATCGGATGGACCGACACCAACATTCACTTATGGCGTGACCAGCGTGCCGCAGAACGCCGCGCGCGTTTTCACCACGATTGGTGATCTCGATGCGGCCAGCAATGCGAATGCCGACGGCACGATCACGCTAGTAATCGATAAAGCGAACATCGGTTCGCCGAAAGCGGGACAGGGGATCGTCGGGCTGCTGGGCAGCGTGCGCGCTACCGCTCCATCGGCCATACCCGGATCGGGTGGAACTAACGAGACGATTCCCGACTCCACTGGCGGGGGTAGTTACCAGCTGCGATCGGCCAACCTGTGCCTGCCAAACACCGCACCTGTCGCGCGGCTGACCGCCAACAAAGACGAAGGCGACAAACCGCTTAGCGTCACGTTCGACGGCAGCGCATCGTCCGATCCGGACAAGAACGATAAGATCGCGACCTACATCTTTAACCTTGGTGATGGCAGCGACGACATCGTTCAAGCGACGCCGACACTCACGCACAACTTCAACAAGACCGGCGAGTACCTCGTGCGCATGGTGGTGATCGATTCCCGCGGAAAGACCAGCGACAACACAGCTCAGTGGTTCCTGGAAGTGAACGATCCGAACGTGGTGAACCCGACGCCGACACCCGGGTCAACCGCGACGCCCACACCGGGCCAGAGCCCCACGCCCGGCCCGAGCGCCACACCGACGCCGTCGACTTCGCCCTCTGCGACGCCGGTGCAAAGAGCACAACTCCTGAACATCTCGACGCGATTGCGTGTCGAGACCGGTGACAACGCTCTCATTGGCGGATTCATTGTCACGGGTGGAAGCAAGTCCGTCTTGCTGCGCGCGATCGGTCCATCGCTCAACGACAAGGGAACACCGTTGGCCGGACGAATCGACGACACCGTCCTGGAGCTGCACGGCCCGAGCGGCGCTTTGATTACAACGAATGATAACTGGAAAGACGCTCCGAACCGCGCCGATATCGAAGCGACCGGCATTCCGCCAAAAGACGATCGCGAATCAGCGATCTTGCGATCGCTCGCGCCCGGCAAATACACCGCGATTGTGCGAGGTAAAAACGACACGACCGGCATTGCTCTGGTCGAGGCCTACGACCTTGCGCCTTCTGGCTCGCAACTGGCCAACATCAGCACCCGCGGCCTGGTCGAGACGGGCGACGACGTGATGATTGGCGGATTCATCTCCGGCAACCAAACCGGCCCGTCGAAGTTGCTCGTCCGGGCCCTTGGTCCATCGCTCAGCAATCAATTGCCGAACGCGCTCGACGATCCGACGCTGGAGTTGTACGACGCGAACGGGACGACGCTGGCGGTGGACGACGATTGGAAAGACGTTCAGGCCAGCGAGATTCAGGACACGGGAATTCCGCCGTCGAACGATCTCGAATCCGCGATTGTTCGCATGCTTCCTGCCGGCAAATACACCGCGGTCGTGCGTGGCGTGCACAACCACACCGGTTCGGCGCTGGTCGAGGTCTACAATCTGCCGTAGCCCGGCGCAGTAGTTTCAAAGCCGCGCAGCTTCATTTCGAAGCTGCGCGGTTTTTGTTTCTTGGAACAGTTGGCCTTAGCATGAGCACGTTGGTCTAAGTCGAGATGAGAAATCGCTCAGCTATGCGTCGGCTCGTCGCCATCTGCGGCGTGGTGGCTGCGGTTTGCATTATCTCAATCGTCGTTGCCGGCCTAACGAGTTTGGTTTCGCTCGCGGAACGGATTCATCCGCTGGCCGGTCAGATCGTCTTCTGGCTCGCGCTCGCGGCGATCGCGGTTGGCGTGCTGTGGTCGCTCTTTGCTTACTCGCGAATGCCTGCCGCGCTCGTCGCACCCGATGTTAACGCGCCGGACTACGAGGAATTCGTCGATGCGTTGCGCGCGCGGCTCCGCGCGAATCCGCTCACTGGGGGCAGGTCGCTGGCGACAATTGTGGAAATCGAGAGCGCGCTTGCGGATTTGTCGGTCGAATCGGATGCGGTCGTGCGCAACACCGCGAGCACCGTGTTTCTCAGCACGGCGCTGATGCAAAATGGTCGGCTCGACGGAATGATCGTGCTCTTCACGCAGATTCGAATGGTTTGGCGCATCGCGCGCATTTATGTGCAGCGGCCGTCGCCGCGCGAGATGATCCAGCTCTATGCGAATGTCGCAGGCACCGCCTTTGTCGCGAGCGGATTGGAATCGCTCGACATCGGCGAAATGTTTGCGCCGCTTGCGACATCCATCGTGCCGGCATTGAAAGGCGGAATCCCGGGGCTGAGCGGCATTTCCCATCTGCTCGTGCGTTGCGTCTCGACAGGTGCGGCAAATGCATTCCTGACATTGAGGGTCGGCGAAGTAGCGCGGCGTTATTGCGAGCTCACGTCCAAACCTTCAGCCGAATTGATCCGTAAATCAGCGACCGCGGCAGCCGTGCACCATCTCGGCCGGATCGTTCGCGAGAACGGGATGCTCGTGAGCCGCAAGATTTGGGAGAGCACCGGCGGCGCGTTAGTAGAAGGTGGGCTCGCCAAAGCGGAAGACGTGCGCGACGCCGCGCGCGGCTGGTTTGATCGCATCTCCAGCTGGCGCTCGCGCGAAGAAGCACTGGCGCGAGAGTAAACGACGGATCGGCGAAGCCAAACCGCGACTCACTTTTTGAGTCGCTTCGACAACCGATCGCACACCGTGCTCCGAATGATGGATACATCGAACGCACGCTTGCCACTTTATGTCGCCGCGGGAGCGACTGCGCGGGGTAAGCAGGTTCGTACCCGGGGAACAAGGGTGGCAGAATTACGAATTCTCTGCGCGGACGACAACGTCCACGTCCTCAGTCTTTTTGATCAGACCTTTCGTGCCGCGGGCCATCGCGTCCGGCTCGCGACCGATGGCAGGGCCGCGATCACGCTCCTCGCCAAAGACCCCAAGGAATTCGACGTCCTCATCACCGATACGCGCATGCCGCAGCTCGACGGCTTTGGCGTCATCGCAGCGGCGCGAACGATCGGCTTTCGCGGCGAGATCATCGTTTTCGCCGGCGAGGTGAGGGAGGGGGAGGAACAGCGCTATAGCGACCTCGGCATTGATACCATCATCAGGAAACCGGACGAGGACGGGCGACTGCGGCAAAGAATCGCGCACATCGCTGCGCAAAAGACCCGCCGGGCAATTACACCGCTATCGTGCGCGGGGCGGACAACGGCACCGGCGTAGCGCTGGTTGAAGTTTACGATTTGCAATAGAGCGCTGCGGGTGTTGTGCCGGGCACATGTTTCCCGCGACTGTTTTCTCGCCGGTGGTGTAGCGCTGCTAACGCGGAGCGCTGAAAACCACTTCGCCGCCGATGACGGTGCCGGCGCAGGTTGTTTTCAGGATATCAGGCGGCGCGATTTTCATGATGTCGGCCGAGAGAACGGTGAAGTCGGCCAGCTTGCCGGGTTCGATCGTTCCTTTGTCGTTTTCTTCGAAGGCGGCGTAGGCGGCGTTGATTGTCAGCATCTTCAGCGCTTGCTCGCGGGTGACGGCTTGCTCCGGGTGCCATCCCGCCTTCGTCAAGGCTTCGGCGGACTGGGCCTCGACGGTTGCGCCTTTGATGCTCTTGCGCGTCACGGCAGCGTAGAACTCGATCATCGGTTCGCCGCGTTCGACCGGCGCATCGGAGCCAGCGCAGATGGTGGCGCCACTCTTTAATAGAGAGTTCCAGGCGTAGGCGCCGGCGAGGCGCTGCATGCCGAGCCGCGCCGGCGCGAAGAACAGATCGCTGATCGCGTGTGACGGTTGCATCGACGCGATGACGCCGAGCTTCGCGAATCGGGGGATGTCCTGTTGCGTCAAAATCTGTGCGTGCTCGACGCGCCAGCGCGGCTCCGCGATTTTGCCTGCCCCGCCGGAGCCTTGCGAAGGCGGGCGCTGCTCAGCCGGAACGGCGCGGAATGCCTGCTCGTACAAATCGAGGATCGTGCGATTCGCTCGATCACCGATCGCGTGCGTCTCCACTTGAATGCCGCGGCGCAATGCTTCTTCGAACATCGGTCGCAGCTCCTCGAGTTTTTGTGTCAGGTAGCCGGACGTATCTGGTTTGTCGGAGTACGGACCGAGCAACGCAGCGCCGCGCGAGCCGAGCGCGCCGTCGAAGATCACTTTGATTGTGCGCTGCGTGAAGCGGTGATTGTAAGCGTTGATCGTCGGGCCGATCTCGAGCAATTGCTTCGCCGCTTCGCCGGGACCATACGCGGCGTTGTAAATGCGCAGCTTGATTCTGTTGCCTTCAAACGCGCGACCGATGATCGCCTGGTCGGCGAGCGTGCTGCCGGCGTTTTGAATTTCGCACCAGCCGAGCTTGATCTCGCGCTCGATCCCGGTGATCAGGGCCTGCTCGCGCTCGGCATCCGTAGGCGGAGGAATCTTCGATTGCACGAGATCCTGCGCGTTATCGAGCAACATGCCGTTTGGCTCGCCGTTCTTGTCTTTCAGAATTTTTCCGCCGAATGGATCGGGCGTGTTGCGCGTGATTCCGGCGATTTTCAATGCGGCGGAATTCGCCACCGCGGCGTGACCGTCAGCTCGCACGAGAAACACTGGATTTTTCGGTGCAATTCCGTCGAGGTCCTCGCGCGTCGGAAACTTCGGCGGTTTCCAGAAAGTTTCGATCCAGCCGCGTCCCGTGACCCATTTGTCCGGATCAGCTTTGCGCACGCCCTCGCCGACTTTCGCCAGGAAATCGGTCAGCGTGCTTGTGCCTTCGAGGTTCAGCGTCAGCTCGCGCTCGCCGATGCCGAAGATGTGACAGTGCGCGTCAGTGAACCCCGGCACGACCGTTTTGCCGGCGAGATCGACGATGCGCGTATTGTCTCCGCGAAGTTTCTGCGCATCCGCATTCGAGCCGACGAACGAGATGCGATCGCCGTTGACCGCGATCGCTTCAGCGTGCCGTTGACGGTCGTTTATGGTGTAGACGTTGCCGTTGATGAAAATAGTGTCGGCAGTTTGGGCGTGCGCGATTACGCAAATCGCCGCAAAAATTCCGCACATGAATTTTGCAACTGCGCGACGATTGATTATTGGAAAACGCAATCGCATGTGCGCACTCTTCATTTCAGAAAATTCTTTTGCCATGCGATTTGGAATTTCTATCGTTGCCGCCTCGTTCTTCCCCATCGCCACACTCAACTCACTCACAGACTGAACCAAGCACATCCTAACGAGCTTCGTTTCGCGTTTCTGACTTGGCGGCCGGTGGGGGCACGGCGGGGTCGCTAAACCTTCGGTATGGCGAATTTTTTCCCGCGCTGGTCGAACTGGCTGCCGCTCAAGGTCACGGTCATCGTGATCGTGCTCGCGACTGCCGTGACCGCGGCGACCTGGTATTACGACACGCCGAAATACACGCGGGTCGGTTATCAGCCGATCCAGCCGGTGCCGTTCCCGCACGATCTGCACGTCAGTCAGCTCGGCATGGATTGCCGCTATTGCCATAGCTTCGTCGAAGTGGCGGCGCACTCGAACATTCCAAACACGCAAACCTGCATGGCCTGTCACCAGCAGGTGCAGAAGGACAATCCGAAGCTCGAGCCGGTGCGCGCGAGCTGGAAAACGGGGCAGCCGATCGAATGGGTGCAGATCCATCGCACGCCCGACTACGTTTTTTACAATCACGCCGCGCATGTGAATCGCGGGATCAGTTGCGCGGTTTGCCACGGCGAGGTGAATCACATGCCGGTGGTGTATCACGCGAAACCGCACTCGATGGCGTGGTGCCTCGAGTGCCATCGGCACGTCGAGCGTTTCATCCGGCCGCAGGAGGAAGTCTTCAATCTCGATTGGAAACCGGACGACGTGAAACCGGCGGAGTTCGTCGCGAAATACGGTCAGCCCGAAGGCGTGAAGGATGACTGGTCGAAGAAACAGAAACTCACGCAGGCCGAGATTGGCCAGACGTTGAAGGAGCGGTGGAAGGTGAAGCCGCCGACGAATTGCCAGGGTTGCCACCGATGAAGCGCGTTTTCGAACATCCACCGGCGAAAGAGGGCGGCCGCAAATATTGGCGGAGTCTCGATGAGCTGAGCGACACGCCGGAGTTCCGCGACTGGCTGGAACGCGAGTTTCCCGCCGGCGCCGATCAACTCGACGGCGACGAATGGTCGCGTCGCAGCTTTTTGAAATTGATGGGCGCGTCGTTCGCGCTCGCCGGCCTAACGAGTTGCGGCTGGCCGCGCCGGCCGGAGATGCACCTCGTTCCGTTTGCCAAAAGTGTCGAGTGGACGATTCCGGGGAAGGCGCTCTACTACGCCAGCGCGATGCCGCGCCGCACCGGTGCGCTGCCCATCGTGGTCACGACGGTCGACGGACGGCCGATCAAGATCGAAGGCAATCCGCTGCATGCAGCGAGCGGCGGTGGAACGGACGCGTTCGCGCAGGCCTCGGTGCTTGATCTCTATGACCCGGCGCGCTCAAAGCGATTCCTTGAAAAGGGCGAGCAGCGCGATCGCGACGCGTTCGACAAGTACTTAAAAGAAGAGCTGCTCCCGAAGATTAACGCCGAGGCCGGGGCGGGTTTGGCGTTCCTGGTTGAGCAAACCTATTCGCCGACACGGGACCGACTCCGCGGCGAGCTCGAGAAGCGCTATCCGAAAATGCGCTGGTGTCTTTACGAGCCAGTGATGAGCGAAGCGCAATCGTTCGCCACCGACATCGCGTTCGGCCAGAACACAAAGCTGCTTCCGCAGTTCGATCGCGCCGACATCGTGCTCGCGATCGACAGCGATTTTCTCGATTGCGGCGAAGGCGACGTCCAGTCGACAAAAGCGTTCACCAATCGACGCCGGATCGGTTCATCGAAGGACACAATGAACCGGCTCTACGCCGTCGAGAACCGGTTCACGCTGACCGGCGCGATGGCGGATCACCGGATGCGCATTCCCGCCAGCCAGATTCCCGCGTTTGCCTATGCGATCGCCGGGAAGATTGCCGCGGCAACAAAAGATCTCGGCCTCTCTTCCGTCATCGCGACGCTCACTGCCACGCCGGGCGGCATGCAGTTCGACGACGCGTGGATCACCGAGTGCGCGAACGATTTGATGTCGAAGCCGGGCGCGAGTCTCATCGTCGCCGGTTCGCATCAGCCCGTCGTTGTGCAGTTGCTCGCCTACGCGATGAATTCGGCGCTGAAGAACATCGGCACGACGCTGATCATTCGCGAGTTTCCAAAAAATCCGAAGACGAACAGCATTCTGCAGCTCGCGAGCGAGATGAATGCGGGTCGAATCAAGCAGCTCTTCATCCTCGGCGGCGATCCGGTTTACAACGCTTACAAGGCGATCACGCTCGACAAGAACACGAAGGCTCCGGTCGATTGGGCCGATCTGCAAAAGAGCGTGCCCGACGTAATCAGGGTCGGGATGTACGAAGATTCAACTTCGATGCTCAGCCGCTGGCATGTGCCGGCTGCGCATTATCTCGAGAGCTGGAGCGATGCGCTCGCGGCTGACGGTTCGTATCTGCCAGTCCAGCCGATGATCATGCCGCTTTACGGCGGGTTGTCGGAGATCGAGCTGCTTAATGACTTGTTAGGCAACAAGCGCGTCGAAGGTCCGGAGCTGGTGCAGGATACCTTTCGGACGACGAATCCGGGCGCGGACTTTGACACCGCGTGGTCACGTTTTCTGCGGGACGGATTCGCCGCGCACGTTCAGCCGAAAGACAAACCGCCAACGTTCAACGGCAACGCCGCCGGTGGTGTCGCGCACAATTTGTGGGGCGGGGTGCCCGCGCCGACTCCGCAACAGCCCGAGATCGTGCTCGTGCGCGACTACTCGGTCGATGACGGCCGCTACGCGAATAACTCGTGGCTGCAGGAGCTGCCGGACCCGATCACGAAGCTGACCTGGGACAACGCCGCTCAAATCGCGCCGAGCTACGCGAAGCAACTCGGCGTGCGCAACGGCGACCTGATCAACATCGCGATCACCGAGACGATGCTCGACGTGCATCAGAAACCGATTCGCCGCGAACTGGTCGTCGCTGTCATCATCGTGCCTGGCCACGCGGACAATTCGATCAGCATTCCGCTTGGCTACGGGCGACAGGTCGGCACGATCAACGCCGGCGTCTCATCGAGCGGCGGCGGAAAGGATCAGAAGGCGGCGAGCATGGCGACGCCTGACGATACCCGCGGGTTCGACGGTTACCTCCTTCGTACGAGCAGCAATCCGCATTTCATTACGGCAGACGGCAAGACCGTTTCGAAGCTTCAGGTCACGAAAGTTGCGGGCACGTATCCACTTTCGATCACGCAGGATCATTGGAGTCTCGAAGGGCGCGGACTTGTTCGCGAAGCGACAATCGAGCGTTACCGCGAAGACAACGAATTCGTGAAGAAGATCGCGGGCGACGAGGAATTGCCGCCGCGTTTGCCGACCATCTATTCGCACCCGCCGCTCGATGCGCCGCAGCAGTGGGGCATGGCAGTCGATCTCAACGTCTGCACGGGTTGCAGCGCGTGCGTGATCGCATGCCAGGCGGAGAACAACATCCCGGTCGTCGGCAAATTACAGGTCAGTCACGGCCGCGCGATGCATTGGATGAGGATCGATCGCTATTATGCGAGCGAGAGCGGGTTCAACGAAGATCGCGGCGAGTATCCGCAGGATCCGGAGATGGTGCACCAGCCGATGATGTGTCAGCACTGCGAGAACGCGCCGTGCGAAACGGTCTGCCCAGTCAACGCGACGGTGCACAGTGAGGACGGCCTCAACGTGATGGTCTACAACCGCTGCATCGGCACGCGCTATTGCGCGAACAACTGTCCGTTCAAGGTGCGCCGCTTCAATTTCTTCGATTACAACCCGCGGCCGATCGGCAAGAAGAAGATCGCGGGATCGTTCGGCGTTTACGAAGAGTACATCGCGCCGTTCACCGAGAAAGGCGCGCCCGATTCAATCAAGCTGGCGCATAACCCGAACGTCACGGTGCGAATGCGCGGCGTGATGGAGAAGTGCACCTATTGTGTGCAGCGCGTGGAGGAAGCGAAGATCACCGCACACGCCCGGGCCGGCGCGTCGTCGGAGAACCTGCTCATTCCGCGCGATTCATTCACCAGCGCCTGCGCGCAGGCCTGCCCGAACGAAGCGATCGTCTTTGGCGACATTAAAGATCCGGAGAGCAAGGTGTCGAAGGTGAAAGCGCAGGACCGCGATTACCGGTTGCTCGAATATTTGAACGTGAACACGCGCACGAGTTACCTGGCGCGTATTCGCAATCCGAACCCGAAGATGCCGGACGCAAAGAAGATCGCCGTCGCGAGCGTTGAGCACGAGGCGCCGAAACGGCCCGGCACAGGCAAACACGATTATCATCAGCACGACAAAGGTGTGTTGAACCCGCACGAAAAACCGGAGGGCAACCAGGCGCCGCAAGCGAAGACCGGCGACCGGGTGCCTGACCAGAAGCCGTGATGAACACGAACGACTCACAACGTTGTCATCCCGAGCCGCGCAGACGGCGAGGGACCTCGCAAACGTCCGCGTCGACGTCGTTGCGAACGCTTGCGGGGTCCTGCGCTCGGTCAGGATGACAGAAATAGAAAATGGCTGACGCAATTACAGCTCCAGATGTGATACAGGCGGAGGCGAGCAGCTCGGTCGATAAGCTGAAGCGTGTCCCGCTGGTCCTCAATCGCCGGAACTTCCGCTGGATCACCGATCGCATCAGTGGCGTCATCGAAGGACCGACACCGCGCTGGTGGTGGGTGTCGTTCGCTTTCACCTCGTCGCTGGCGGCCGTCGGTCTGTTGTGTCTCGCTTATCAGATTTCGACGGGCGTCGGAACCTGGGGGTTAAATCATCCGGTCGGCTGGGCGTGGGACATCACCAACTTCGTGTTTTGGATCGGTATCGGACACGCCGGCACGCTCATCTCGGCCATTTTGTTTTTGCTCCGCCAGAAATGGCGCACGTCGATCAACCGCGCTGCCGAAGCGATGACGCTCTTCGCAGTCATTTGCGCTGCAATTTTCCCCGGCGTCCACGTCGGTCGCGTTTGGATGGCCTGGTATCTCGCGCCGGTCCCGAATTTTTTCGCGATGTGGCCGAACTTTCGCAGCCCGTTGCTCTGGGACGTCTTCGCGGTCTCGACCTACTTCACCGTGTCCGTCCTCTTTTGGTACACCGGCTTGATTCCGGATCTCGGAACGTTGCGCGATCGGTCGACGACCAAGATCAAGAAATTCTTCTACGGAATCTTCGCGCTCGGCTGGCGCGGTTCGAATCGTCACTGGCGCCACTACGAGATGGCGTATCTGCTGCTCGCCGGCCTTTCCACACCGCTCGTGCTCTCGGTGCACAGCGTCGTGTCGTTCGATTTCGCCACTTCTATTCTGCCCACGTGGCACACGACCATCTTCCCGCCTTACTTCGTCGCGGGTGCAATCTTCGGCGGCTTCGCCATGGTCCTCACGCTGCTCATTCCAGCACGCGCGATTTACAAACTGCAGGACATCATCACGCCGCAGCACATCGACAAGATGGCGAAGATCATCCTGCTCACCGGATCGTTCGTCGCCTACGCCTACGCGATGGAATTTTTCGTCGCCTGGTACAGCGGCAACAATTTCGAGCGCTTCGCTTTCGTCAACCGCGTGCTCGGTCCCTACTGGTGGTACTGGTGGGTCGGCATGCTTTTCTGCAACTGCCTTTCGCCGCAGCTCTTCTGGTTCCGCTGGTGCCGGCGAAACATCTACGTGGTCTACTTCGTCTGCATGTGCGTGAACGCCGGCATGTGGTTCGAGCGTTTCATCATCATCGTCGGCGGTCTGCATCGCGATTTCCTGCCCAGCTCATGGGGAATGTTTTACCCGACGTGGGTGGACATCTGGACGTTCGCCGGCACGCACGGCATTTTCCTTACCCTATTCCTCCTCTTCATTCGGTTTCTGCCCATGATCGCGATGAGTGAAGTGAAGATCGTGCTGCCGGAAGCCGATCCGCATTATCACTCGCCTGAACAACACGAGCCGGTGCAAGCCGGCGGGAACGCGCGCACGCAATGAAGGCTCACGTTCAAACACAACAGCGTCATCCCGAGCGGATGCGAGGGACCTCGCAGATGTTCGAATTCACGTCGTTGCGAACGCTTGTGAGGTTCCTCGCTGCGCTCGGGATGACGGCGTTCGTCAGGTCGGAGGGTGAGAACGAATGAAGACACCCGCCGGCCACGAGGTCTACGGTATGGGCGCCGAATTTCCCAGCGCGGCCGCATTGTACGAAGCGGCCAAACGCGTGCGCGATGCCGGATTCAAGCGCTGGGACGTGCACTCGCCATTTCCAATCCACGGCATGGATGACGCCATGGGCCTCGGTAAATCGTGGCTCAGCACGCCGGTGCTCATCGGCGGAATCACCGGCCTGCTGACCGCCGCGATCCTGGAGTTCGGCCCTTCATCGATCCTGTACCCGCTGATCGTGCACGGAAAGCCGCGCAATTTTTGGACGGTGCCGGCGTTCTTCCCGATCATGTTCGAGCTGACGATCCTCTTTTCGGCGTTCAGCGCATTTTTCTCCGTCCTGCTCATGAACGGACTGCCGCGCTGGTATCATCCCGTTTTCAACTGGGACCGGTTCAAGAAGGTCACGAACGACGGATTCTTCATCATCATCGAAGCGCGCGATCCGCGTTTCACTGAAATGGAAGCGCGACAATTGCTCGAGGAGGCGGGCGGTCAGCACGTGACGCTGATCCACGAGGACTGATATGTTGCGCGGCTTCTTTCTCGTCTTCGCATTGGTGTGCGTGATTACGGTCGCGTTCCTGGGATTTCGCGGACAGAAAACGACCGGCACGCCGATCGAGATTTTCCCCGACATGGTGCGACAGATGAAAGTGCGCGCGCAGGCTCCGCTGCAATTTTTTGCTGACGGCCGTGGAATTCGTCCGCCGGTCGCGGGCACGATTCCAATCGGCTACGAAATGCCGAAAGCGGAGGTGAAAGCGAACACGCCGGATAATCCGACGCACATTCCCCCGCAGCTCGCGTTCAGCGCCGGCACTGACTACGTGAACACCGGCAAGATGGGGGCGAACTGGGGCACCGGGATTCCGCTTCCGGTTGATGAAAAGCTGATGGCGCGCGGCAAGGAACGGTTCACGGTCAACTGCACCGCGTGTCACGGCCCGCTCGGCGACGGCAACGGAATGGTGAAACAGCTGGGGCTCGCGACCGTGCAGAGCCTGCAGCAGGACCGCATTCGCACCATGTCCGACGGCGAGATTTTCAACACGATCACGAACGGCAAGAACACGATGATGTCGTACGGTCCAAACGTCACGGTGGATGATCGCTGGGCGATCATCGCGTATTTGCGCGCGTTGCAGCGGAGCCAAAACGCAAGCGCGAACGATGTGCCGCCCGACCATCGGGCCGAGCTGGACAAACCGCCGGCAGCACCGTCGCCGGCTGCATCGGAGGCGCCGAAGAAATCATGACGCCGCATCTATGCATCACAGTGCACGGTCATCCCGAGCGGATGCGAGGGACCTCACAGACGTTCGGACCGACGTCATTGCGAACGCTTGCGGGGCCCCTCGCTTCGCTCGGGATGACGCGCATGGTTGAACAGGAGGTAGCTCGATGAGCGAGCGCGCCAATGTAGTTCCAACTCCGGAAGGCGAGTTCTTCGAAGGGAACCGCTTTGCTGGCAAATCCGCGCTCTTCGGAATTCTCGCGCTGATCGGAATCGCACTCAGCGTCGTCGGCGCGATCGTGTCGCCGCATCAATTCGCCTACTCATGGCTGTTCGGGTTCGCGTTCTACTTCACGCTGCTCGCCGGCTGCTTCTTCTGGATCGTGGTCCATTATGCGGTCGACGCGAACTGGAGCGTGGTCGTGCGACGACAACTCGAAAATCTCGCCGTATTGCTCGCGATCGTCGGACTCTGCGTCATTCCACTCATGTTCTGGCGTCACCATCTTTATGAGTGGACCAACATCCGGCGCGGGGTCGATCCGTTGCTCGATTCGAAACGGCTCTATCTCAACCCGCCGTTTTTCTTTGCCCGCACCGCGTTCTATTTCGTCTTCTTCATCGCCGCCGCGTATCTCTTCCGACGCTATTCGGTGCGACAGGACCGCGACGGGAATCCGCGCTGGACCCTGCAGAGCCGAACGCTCGCATTTGTTTCGCTGCCGCTCTTCGCCTTCTCCCTGACATTCGGCGCCTACGACTGGTTGATCGGAACCGACTACCACTGGTTCTCAACCATGTGGGGCGTTTATATTTTTGCCGGGTCGGCCGGTGCTTCGATGTCGTTGCTCGTGCTCGTGCTCACCGGGCTGCGTAGTGCCGGTTATCTCCGCGATGTCGTAACGACGGAGCACTACCACACGATGGGGAAGTGGATTCTCGCGTTCTGCGTTTTCTGGGCCTACATCGGTTTTGGTCAGTACATGCTGATCTGGTACGCGAATATCCCGGAGGAGACCGCATACTTCATTCGACGAAACGTCGAGTCGTGGAATGTGCTGAGCACGTTCCTCGTCGTCGGACGCTTTTTTATCGCGTTTCCACTCCTGCTTCTGCAGGGACCTAAGAAACATCCGCATCGCCTTTGCCTGCTCGCCGGGTGGATCGTGATCATGCAGGCGCTCGACATGTACATTGTTGTCCTGCCGTCGCTGCACGGCGCTGGCGTTCAGATCAGCATCTGGGATTTCGTGCCGTTGTTCGCGATCGGCTCAACGCTCGCCTTTGCTTACTTCCGAATCGTCGGCAGGAGCTCGCTCTTCCCGAATCGCGATCCTCGTCTGATCGAATCACTTTATTTTGTGAACTGAGATGGCTGACACACGCGACATCGCAGAATTACGCGGCCCGCAATCGCATTTCGGTGCGTGGTTCGCTGTCATGCTGCTCTTCGCGGTTTTCAGTGCGTTTGTCTGGGTGGCAATCGGCGCCGGGCCCCGCGGCACTGATTTCGAAACCAAACGCGCGAACGATCGGACGGACAAACTGAAGGCAACGCACGATCAGGCCGACAAAAACCTGAACAGCTACGCGTGGGTGGATAAGGACAAAGGTGTGGCCCGGATTCCGATCGAGCAGGCAATGAAGGTCACGCTCGCTGAGCTGTCGCAGAAAAAACCCGCGCCTGCTGGGCCGATCGCGCCGGACGCAAACGCCGGCGGAGCGCAGAACGCCGCACCGGTGACTCCGCCGCAAGGTTCGCAGCCAGCGCCTTCACCATCAGCGACGCCGGTTTCGAAAGGCGGTCACGAACCGGAAGCGCAGAATGCGGCGAAGATAAATCCAGCACCGGTCGCGCCGGGAACGCAACCGGGCGCGAACGCGACACCTGCCGCATCGCCTCCGTCGCAATCGCAACAGCCGAATCCGAACGGACCGCCGCAGGCACAGCCAACTGCGACCCCGCACGGCTCACCGATCCCCGTTCCCGGAAAAACGCCATGACGCCGACCGATTTCCCACTCAAAGAGCCGACCGACATTCCGGTTGCGATCGGTGGAACGGAGGCGGGCGATGTGACGCCGAGCGAATTTGATCGGGTTGAGCGTGCGCTCGTCGACGCTTCAACGCGGACGCCGGTCCTGATGTTCTACTTCACAGCGATTGGCTGGCTGTTGTTCGGCACGCTTTTCGGATTTCTTACTTCGATCCGAATGCACACGCCGGATTGGCTCTCGGATGTGAGCTTCCTCACATGGGGACGAATCCGCCCGGTGCACATGAACGTGATGGTCTACGGCTGGGCCTGTCTCTCCGGGATGGGCACCCTCGTGTGGTTAATGGCGCGGTTGTGCCGCACGACGCTGCGCCACCCGTTGCTACTCGTGGCCGGCTGTGGGCTCTGGAACTTTGGCATAATACTTGGCGTGATCGCGCTGCTGGCTGGATGGAACACGGGCTACCAGTGGCTCGAGTTTCCGCCGTTCGTGGCGATCGTTTTGTTCGTCGCCTACACACTGATCCTTTCCTGGGCTGTCTTGATGTTCCGCTTCCGCCGCGGCGAAAGTATCTATATCACGCAATGGTACCTGCTCGGCGCGCTGCTCTGGTTTCCATGGATGTACGGCGCCGCGCACGTCATGCTTTTCCTCGCGCCGGTGCAGGGCGTGATGCAGTCGGCGGTGACGTGGTGGTACGGGAACAATCTGATGTTCCTCTGGTTCGGTGCGATCGCGCTCGGCACCGCGTATTACATGATTCCGAAAGTAATCGGGCGTCCGGTTTACAGTTATCATCTGGCGGCGATTGGTTTCTGGACCTACGCGTTGTTTGCCAGCTGGACTGGAATGCAACGGCTGATCGATGGGCCGTTCCCGGCGTGGATGATTACCGCAAGCATCGCCGCCATGATCTTCACGATCATTCCGGTCGCGACTGTCGGAATGAATCACCACCTGACGATGCGCGGCAACTTCGGTCTGCTTCGTTACAGCCCGACGCTGCGTTTCACAGTGTTCGGCGCCATGGCCTACACCGTTTGGAGCGTAGTCGGTGTGCTGATCTCGCTTCGATCCGTCGCGCGCGTGATGCATTTCACGCAGGCGAGCATCGGCTACTCGCACCTCGGTCTCTATGCGTTCTTCACCATGACAATGTTCGGCGCGATGTATTACATCGTGCCCCGGCTAGTCGGTCGCGAATGGCGTTCATCCGCCATGATCAAGATGCATTTCTGGGCATCCGCCTACGGCATCGGCCTGATGGTGCTGATGCTTTTCGTTGGCGGATTCGTGCAAGGCTTGAACATGGACGACCCGACGATGGCGTTCACCGAGAGCACGCAGGGAGTGGTGCCGTATCTCCGCGGACGAAGCCTGTCGGGAATCCTGCTCACCGTCGCGCATTTCACGTTCGCTTATCATTTCATCCTGATGCTCTTCGGGCTCGGACGCGCTGCGCCGCTGCCGACGTTCCTTAATCCGAAAGAGGAAGAAGCGCTCGAGATGCGCGGAGGAATCGCAACGCATCCATGAAAGGTTTCGCTCCGCTTTTCCTCGGCATCATCGGCACCTTCGTTTTTTCATGGGCCGGTCTGGCGTGGATTCCCAATCTGCAAATCGGTCATCTTGATCCGCAGACGGACGACGAGGGCGCCGACCGTTATCCATGGCCGCGATCGGGAATGGCGGAGCGCGGCCGCCAGGTTTACGCCGCGAACGGCTGCGTTTACTGCCACACGCAACAGGTCCGGCCGGATTACGATGCATCTGACATCGATCGGAAGTGGGGAGATCGACGAAGTGCGCCGCGCGATTACCTGTTCGATCGACCCACCCTTCTCGGCAAAATGCGAATGGGCCCGGACCTTGCGAATGTCGGTCACCGCGCGCCATCTGAAGATGCGAACGCAGCAGCATCGCCGCCCGCCGGAGCCGCTGGTGCGAGTCCAGCGCCCGGTGGTTCTCCTCCACCACCAACTGCTGCTGCTGCGAACGCTCCCGCACCGGGCGGCTCGCCTCCCGCGCCTTCGCCAGCAGCCGGCGCTGCAAGTTCGCCAGCCGGCGGTTCGTCACCGGCGCCAGCGGCATCAGCTGTAGCGGGACAGAATCCGCCGCCAAATGCTCCTGCTGCCGGGCCCGGCAATTCAGCTAGTCCCGCCGCGAGTCCGGCGAGTTCGACGGAAGTGACGACCGGTCCAAACGGCGAACCGCTTCCATACACCGCCGCCTGGCACCACAAACATCTCTACAGTCCGCGAAGTATCGCGCTCGATTCCATCATGCCGGCGTATCGTTTCCTTTACGATAAACGACGGGTTGAAGGGCAAATCGCGACCGACGCGTTGAAACTGACAGGCGATGACGCGCCGCCGCCGGGTTATGAAATCGTTCCGAGCTACGATGCGAAATGTCTCGTCGCCTATTTGATGTCCCTCGATCAGTCGCACCCGCTGAAAGAAGTTAAATCGGCAGGCCCGGCCGCCCCGGCGAAAGGAGGCAAATGAACGAGAGCACTCAGAATCCGCCGGCGCAGCCGCAGCGAGTTCGTCAGGGGATGGACTACGGCGAACACGACGACGTGCAGCAGGTGCATGCCGCGATCGCGCGCGAAAAGCGCGAGCCGCGCGTCGGCATGGAGCCGCTTTCGATCTGGTTGATCGTGATCTACGGTCTCGCGATTTTTCTCGGAGGTGCTTATCTCGGCCGCTACGCCGGCAATTTCGACGGCGACAGTCTTGATCCCGCGGTTATTCCGATGGCTAAGAAAACAGGCGGCGGCGGGCCTGCCGGCGGTGGACAGCAGGCAGAACTCTCACCGGTAGAACGGGGCAAGAAAGTCTTCTCAGCCAATTGCCAGGTTTGCCACCAGGCCGATGGTAACGGTTCACAAGGACAAGGATATCCGCCGCTCGCCGGATCCGAAATCACCAATGGCGGATCTCGACGTGCGGCGATGGTGGTTCTGAAAGGATTGCAGGGCCCGATCACGATAAAAGGCCAGCAGTACGGCAGCGCTGTCATGCAGCCGTGGGAAACATTGGGCGATCAGAAAGTTGCAGACGTCTTGACCTACGAACGGTCCACTTGGGGCAACAAGGGAACGCCCGTGTCGAAAGAGCAGATCGCTGCGCTTCGCAAGGAGCTGGCCTCGCATGCGGCGTCATTTACCGGTCCTGAGATTGAATCAGCCCCAAACGAGGATTTGCCTGGCGGCGCTCCTCCAGAGGGTGGCGCACCACCGGCTGGTCAGCCAGCGCAAGGGCAGTCTGGCTCATCGCCGCCGCCGCCAAAACCGTAGCGGTCAGCGACGATCTCGTCTCGCCGTTACAGCGTAATTTCGCCAGCGCCGACGAACACCGTCTCTCCGCCAACTTGAACAGTCGCGATGTCATCGCCTGCACGCGTGATGCGGACGTGCAGAAAACTCGGCCGGCCCATCTCGAAGCCCTGTTCATTCAGGATGTGCGCGGTCGGCTCCGCTTTCACTACGCCGTATTTTACGAGGTAAGCGCCCAGTGGTCCCGCGGCTGAACCAGTCGCCGGATCTTCCGGCACCCCAAATTCGGGAGCGAACATGCGGCTGTGAACCGACGACCCCGGATTCTCGGTCTCGGTTGTAAAGACAAGCGCTTCGCTGCCGCCGAGCGGCGATAACTCGCGATGCGCAACATCGGCGCGAAATCGCACCCGCTTGATTGCCCCGAGCGTTCGAACCGGCACCATCGGATAGCGCACGCCGCACGAGACGATTTCGATCGGTAGCTTGTCATCGATATCGTCCGGCTCGAGCGACAACATTTCTGCGGCCGTTTGGCGATTCAAAACACGCGGCCCGAACTGCGGACGCGGTTGTGTCATCCAGATCATAGCTGGTGCGCTGTTCTTCACGTGAATGTCGACTGGGATCAGTCCGATGTTTTCCTCGAACCGCAGCTGCGCGATGTCCCCGGCCAATTTGAACATTCCCTCGCGCGCCAGCACGAACGCGGTGCCGATTGTCGGATGACCCGCCATCGGCAACTCACCGCCCGGCGTGAAGATTCGAACCTTGAAATGATTGTTCGCGTCGCGTGGAGGCAGCACGAACGTGGACTCGGAAAGATTCATTTCTTTCGCGAGCGACTGCATTTCGGCGTCGGTCAAACTGCGGCCGTCGAGGAAGACCGCGAGCGGATTGCCGCCGAAGATCCGGTTCGTGAAGACGTCGACGATCCGGTAGTGCAAACGCCGCGGCTGCTTTGTCATGTCGAGCGTAGTCGAGATATCTCCGTGCCTTTTCTTTGCACGAAGATTCCTCGACTTCGCTCAGAATGACAATGGCCGCGTGTGTGTTTGAACGGACTCGCCCGCAGGCTTACGAATCACGTATGAGCGAAGCTAACCGGGTTACCGACAACACGGACGATTACGTTAATCAGCGGATCGAGAACGCAACGCGCCGCCGAATTCGCCACGCCGGCGGCGAGACGCCGGCCCAGATCAGCCGCCGGATCGAAGCACTCGAACAGGAGTGGGATATCGAGCGTATTCTCGAAACGAATGCGTCCGCGCTCGCATTCGGTGGACTCTTCCTCGGCCTGTTTCACAATCGCAAGTTCCTCTGGATTCCGGCGCTCGTGTTGCCATTCCTCTTCCAGCACGCGGTGCAAGGTTGGTGTCCGCCCGTGCCGCTTCTGCGTCGCCGCGGCGTGCGGACACGGCGTGAAATTGATGCGGAGAAGTTCGCTCTCAAAGCCCTGCGCGGCGATTTCCGCGATGTGTTGGCGAATAGCGATCCACTCGAGCGCGCGCGAGCCGCGTGGAACGCCGCCCACGAGTAGCGTTATACCGCCTCGATTTTCGCGGCAATCAACTGACCAATTTCTTTTAGTCCGGCTTCATCTTGAGCATCGAAGCGATCGAGCTGCGGACTGTCTACGTCGAGGACACCGAGCAGGAATTGCCGATCGACAGAGATGAGCGGCACTACGACTTCTGAGCGCGAAGCGGTGTCACACGCGATGTGATCGTCGAACGCATTCACGTCCGCGACGCGCAAGGTGACGCGGTCTTTCGCCGCTTTTCCGCAAAGCCCGCGGCCGAGCGGGATTCGCACACAGGCCGGCCGACCTTGGAACGGGCCGAGCACGAGCTCACCGCCTTTAAGCAGATAAAAACCGGCCCAGTTCAGATCCGGTAGTGAATTGAAAATCAGCGCCGCGCAGTTCGCCATATTCGCGATCGCGTCTGTCTCGTTCGCGATCAACGCTCCAAGCTGCTTCTCAAGTTGCGTATAAAATTCGGGCTTGGAGAGATCGCTGGAAACAATTTTGGTCAGCACGTTCACTATCACGATGGTGTCATTCCGGGCGCAGTCGAGGAATCTTCGTAGATGTCTTGGCTGTGCGCGACGTGAGAAACGTGCGAGCGAAATGACAGGCGCGCAGGAGGCCGGCCGTGCGTATTCATTTTGTCCTTCCCTGCTGCAAAATTGATGCCGAGATTCTCCTCACTCGTCACTTGTCAGTCGTCGCTGCTTTCTTGATATTGAACCTCAGTTTTAGCCTCTATGGACGCCTCTGTCGCCTCTGACCCGCACCACGCACACCACGCTGAACACCACGACGAGCACCACGAGCTCGGGTTCATCCGTAAATACATCTTTTCCACCGATCACAAGGTGATCGGTCTCCAGTACGGAATCAGCGGCCTGATTTTTCTGCTGTTTGGCTTTTCGCTCATGATGATGATGCGGTGGCAGCTCGCGTATCCCGGCCAGGCGCTCCCGGTGATTGGGAATCTGCTCAGCCACGTGTTTGGACCGGGCACGATGCCGGACGGCAAAATGACGCCCGAGTTTTACAACTCGTTAGGCGCAATGCACGGCACGATCATGATCTTTCTCGGCGTCGTGCCGGTGGCGTTCGCCGCATTTGGAAATTTTGTTGTGCCCCTGCAGATCGGCGCGCCGGACATGACGTTTCCTAAGATCAACGCCGCGAGTTACTGGGCGTTTTTCCTTGGCGCAGTCACCATGTTGGCGAGCTTTTTCGTTCCGGGTGGGGCGGCCAAGGGTGGCTGGACTTCCTACACGCCACTGTCGGACATCGCCGACAAAGGACCCAATTTCGATGCGTTTTGGAACGGCCAAAATCTATGGCTGATCGGCTTCATTTTCCTGATTACTTCGTCTCTGCTCGGCGCTGTGAATTTCATCGCCACGATCATTCAGCTGCGCGCGAAGGGACTCACATGGATGCGGCTGCCGTTCTTCGTCTGGGCGCAGTTTGTGACTGCGTTTTTGCTCCTTCTCGCATTTCCGCCGCTCGAAGCCGCGGTAGTCATGCAACTGATGGACCGCATTGCTGCTACCAGCTTTTTCCTGCCGGCTGGGCTGGTGGTGAACGGCGCGGCCATGCACATCGCGGGCGGCGGCAGCCCGCTGCTATGGCAGCACATGTTCTGGTTTTTGGGTCACCCGGAAGTTTACGTCTTGATTCTTCCGGCAATGGGAATCGTCGCTGAAATTCTTGCGAACAACACGCGCAAGCCGCTCTGGGGCTACAAGTCGCTCGTCTTCGCGGCCCTCGTCCTCGGATTTCTTTCCTTCATCGTCTGGGCGCACCACATGTGGATGACCGGCATGGGCAGTGTGGTGAGCGCGTTTTTCCAAACCACGACCGTGATCATCTCGATTCCATCGGTCATCATCCTGAGCGCATTTTTCATTTCGCTCTGGGGCGGCTCAATCCGGTTTAACACGCCGATGCTCTTCGCCACCGCATTTCTTCCGATGTTCGGCATCGGCGGCCTCACCGGCATTCCGCTCGCGTTCAACACTGCCGATCTTTATTTGCACGACACCTACTACGTGATCGCGCATTTCCATTACATCGTCGCGCCGGGAACGATCTTCGCGATTTTCGCCGGCGTCTACTATTGGTTCCCGAAAGCGACCGGTCGAACGATGAGCGAGTTCTGGGGCAAAGTGCATTTCTGGCCGTCGCTCGTCTGCATGAACGTGATCTTCCTG
>JBJMWW010000033.1:0-13114 GCA_045809945.1 Chthoniobacterales bacterium | reverse complement strand
GAGGCCAAATCTCTTCCGAAGAAGCGCTCGCGCGCGCCGAGCAGAAACAGACGATGCGGCAGCATGTTGGAGAGTGACCAGTGACGAGTGATCAGTGACCAGATGAGAAGCTGCATTCGACGTTCGCGTAGCCAACCACTGGTCAATCGCCACTGGTCACTGGTTACTCACTGAGATGTCTTACATCGATCAATTTTTCGACGTGATTGTGCAGGGCGGCGGTTCGGATCTGCATATTGGCGAAGGTCAGCCGCCGAAAATGCGCAGGCACGGCGACGTGATGCCGATCCGCAACGAGCCGGTCACGCGCGACGAAGCGGTTTACATGCTGAGCGAAATTTGCGGCGACGCGAACTGGCAGCTGTTCGACGAACGCGGCGATCTCGACTTCGCCTACGAGATGGATCGCGAGTCGCGATTCCGCTGCAATTACCTGAAACAGGCGAATGGCTACGGAGCGGTCTTTCGCTTGATCCCGACGAAGATCGCCAGTCTCGAGCAGCTCGGGATTCCGCCGGTGGTGAAGGAATTCGGTCATCTTCGCGGTGGCCTTGTGCTCGTGACTGGTCCGACCGGCTCAGGCAAATCGACCACCCTGGCGGCCTTGATCGACTACATCAATTCGAACTTCTCTCGTCACATCGTCACGGTCGAAGAACCGATCGAGTTCGTGCACCAAAACAAACGCAGCATCATCACGCAGCGCGAGGTGCCGTTGAATGCCGAATCATTTCCGGCCGGGTTGAAAGCGGCGCTCCGGGAAGATGCCGACATCGTGCTCGTGGGCGAGATGCGCGATCTCGAGACGATTTCGCTCGCGCTCACCGCTGCGGAGACGGGTCTGCTCGTTTTCGGAACGCTGCATACGAACAACGCGCGCAAAACGGTCGATCGCATGGTCGACGTCTTTCCAGCGAACAAGCAGGCCCAGGCGCGCACGATGCTGTCGAACTCGCTCCGCGGTGTGCTTGCGCAGTTGTTGTTAAAGAAAACAGCGGAGGCAGGCGGCGGTCGCGTGGCGGTGAACGAAATTCTGATCGCGAGCTCGGCTGTGTCCGCGATCATCCGCGAAGGCGCGACGCAAAAGCTTCAGGACGTGATTGTCGCGGGCAAAGGGCAGGGGATGCAATTCATGGATGACGCGATCTGGGCGCTGCTCCAGCAGGGCATCGTCTCGCCGCACGAAGCGTTCATGAAGGCGATCGATAAGAACCGATTCAAGCCGTTTCTGCCAGCCGACGAAGCTGCGCTCGCCAACGCCGCCGGGTCGGCGCCAGCTGACGAACAGCGCGCGCCGGGCGATTTCGCGAAGACACGCGCAGGACGAGCTATGCGCCGTTAGCAGAGGCGCCTTCGAATACCTCTGCGATGTGGTCGCTGTCGATGCGGACTGCACTGCTCTCATCGAAGAAGAAGATCATGCTGAAATCCTTCGGTGCGCCTAGCTCGCGTTGGCTGTGGAACACGTATTCGGACCCATTTGTGAGTCGAACACCGAACGGGCGGAACGGCTGGCGTTCAGCGATTCTTTTAATCTCGTCCGGCCGCATAGATCGACAGATAAAGGTTGGGAAGGCGCTTGTCACGTTGACAGCAGAAAAGCGAAGTGTTATCCGTCGCGCTGATTTTTGAGCGCGATACTGAACAGTCAGGTGCTCGTCTTAAACCGTTTGTGGCAGGCGGTTAACATCTGCTCTGCCCGTCGCGCGTTCGCGCTTGTCTATCAAGGCCACGCTCAAATCGTCTCGTCGGACCCGGAGAACAACTTCCTCACGCACGATTTCGACAGCTGGCTCGACTTCTCGGCGAATGCGCCGGAGCACGAAATCGTGACGACTATTTCGCTCAAGATTCGGGTGCCACGCGTCATCGTGCTGCTGCTCTTTGATCGTTTGCCGAAGAAGGAGGTGAAGTTCACGCGACACAACGTTTTCGAGCGCGACAAGAACACCTGCCAGTATTGCGGCAAGCTGTTCGAGCGGCCCGATCTGAACCTCGACCACGTGATGCCACGCGATCGCGGTGGCCTGACCACGTGGGAGAATGTCGTCTGCTCGTGTATTCCGTGTAATACGCGCAAGGGCAATCGTCTTCCGCATGAGGCGCACATGACGCTGATCCGAAAACCGAAGCGGCCGAAATGGCGGCCGTTCCTACACGTGACGTTTTCAGCGCAACAGCACGAGAGCTGGAAACACTTCGTCGATCTCGCCTACTGGAACGTCGAGCTGAGCGATTAGCTCTGTAGCCGCGGTCGTCGGCCGCGGCGTCGCGCGGGAGATCGGAACCGCGGCCAGCGATCGCGGCTACAGGTTAGCGCAACGCGTTCAGGATCGGGGTTGGGTAAACGCCGAGCACGACGATTGCCGCGATCATCAGGATCATCGCGACGCGCGTCAGCCCGCTCACCGCGATCGGCCCACTCGCCACCGGCTGTTGCCAGTACATCGCGCGAATGACTTTGAAGTAATAGTAGAATCCGGCTGCAACTGTGACCACGCCGACACCGGCGACGACGAAATGTTGTTGGCGGATGGCGGCGTCGAAGATGAAAAATTTGCCAAGAAATCCGGCGGTAAACGGGACGCCGGCGAGCGATGCCATTGCGATCAGCATGGCGAAGGAGAGAAATGGCGCGCGCTCTGACAACCCGTCGAAGCTGCTAATCTCGTCGCCCGCGCTTTGCCCGACGATGACCAGAACCGCGAAGCTCAGGATCGTCATGAGCAGATAGGCGACGAGGTAGAACGTGACGGCCGCGCCCGAGAGAGAGACAACGCCGATGAGCAAATAACCGGCGTGGGCGATGCTCGAGTAGGCGAGCAGTCGCTTGAGATTCGTTTGCGGCAACGCCGCGAGATTTCCGTAGATCAATGTCATCACCGCAACGGCGACAAGCAGCCGCTGCATTTCCGGCAGAATGAAGAACGGTTCGAGCACCCGCAGCAGCACGACGAAGCCGCCGGCTTTTGATCCGACAGAAAGCAATGCGGTGACCGGCGTCGGCGCGCCCTGATAAACGTCCGGCACCCAGATTTGGAATGGCACCGCCGCGATTTTGAATCCGAGCGCGACGAGAACGAGCGCCATTCCGAAGAGAGCAGGAACGCGTTCCACTCCACCCGCGAGTGCGACCGAGACGCGGGCAAGATTTGTTTCACCTGTGACTCCGAAAATCCATGTGATGCCATAGACGAGGAACCCGGTCGAAACGGCGCTCAGTATCAGGTACTTCACGCCGGCTTCAAGCGATGCCGGATTGCGACGTGTGAAGCTCACCAGCACGTAGAACGAGATCGTGACGAGCTCGAGCGAGACAAAGATCATCACGAAGTCGATGGCCGATGCCATCCACATCAGACCGGCGCAGGTGAAGATCGGAAGGGCAAAGAACTCGCCGAGGCCGGCCTGCGTTCGCGCGCCGTGCACAAACGCGCGCACCACCGGCGCGTAATCAATCATCATGAGCAGGACGAGAATGGTGGTCGCGATGACGAAACGTTTGAAAAAAATCGCGAGCGCGTCGGCGGTGTAGAAACTCCAAAAGCCGGTATCGGCGGCGGACGGTGACGGCTCGAGAAAGAACGTGGCGATGAAAATCAACGCCAGTCCGGCAATTGCGAACAGCGCCAGACTGCGGCGTTCCACGTTTTCGGCGAATGCCTCAACCAGCAGCACAATGATGCCGAGAACGACGGCCGCGATCTCGAGGTATTGCGGCGCGATCATAGTTGCGCGACCGCCGCTCGTAACGCGGGCGAGATGAGCCGCACAAACGTTTGCGGGAAGAAGCCGACCCAAAGCGAGACCGCGATGAGCAGTGCAACGGGCAGCCGCGGCGTATGCGAAAGGATTGGCCGTGGCGCAAGTTTCTCGTTCAGCGGGCCCATGAATGCCGCGCGATAGGCGCGCAGCATGTAGACGGCGGAAATGACGACGCCCCACAGCGCGAGCAACGTCGCGATTTGGAAGATGTGGAAGTGCTGCATATCCGCGCCGTTGGCGAACGCACCGAAGAAAACCATCACTTCCGCGCTGAAATTCGCGAAGCCAGGCAGCCCAATCGCCGCGAACGCTGCCATTCCAAATGCCAGTCCCGCGAACGGCATCACTTTGGCGAGTCCGCCGAGCTCGCTCAGGACAAGCGTGCCGGTGCGTTTTCGAATTTCGCCGGCGATGCCGAAGAGCAGCGCGATCGACAAGCCGTGCGCGAACATCAGGATCGCGGCGCCATTCGTGCCGAGCGCGTTCGACGCCGCAATGCCGAGGAAGATGTAGCCCATGTGCATCACGCTTGAATAGCCGAGCATCCAGTCGAGCCGCTTCTGCGCGATCGTCACGAGCCCGACGTAGATGATGTTGCCGAGCAGCAGGACGATGAGCAGCGTCAACCAATGATGCGCGCCGGCTGGCACGATCGGCATCGCTATCCGCAGTAATCCGTAAAGCCCGAACTTCTTCAGCACGCCGGCATGCAGCATTGCGGCCGGCGCCGGAGCGGAGGCATAAGCCTCAGGCGCCCAGGTGTGGAACGGAAAGAGGGAGATCAGGATTCCGAAACCGATCAGGAGCAAAATGAAAATGCTGTTCTGCGTCGCGGGCGGGATCGAGGCCGCAGCCGATTGCAGCGCACGAATGTCGAGGGTGCGCATCGTTTCCGGCACGCTGCGGTAAAGCAGAAGCAGGCCGAGCAGCAGAACGAAACTTCCGGTCGCGAGATAGATCGTGATTTTCCACGCCGCGGCGTAACGATCGCCGCTGCCCCAGATTCCAATGAGAAGAAACGTCGGGATCAACGCGAGCTCGTGGAAGGCGTAGAAGAAAAACAGATCGAGCGACAGAAACGCGCCGATTGCGCCGGCTGCGATGAACAACAGGCAGGCGTAGAACGCGTTCGCGTGCCGCTCGATTTCCCCGGCGAACCAGACGGCGGCGAACAGCACGAGCGCGCTGAGCGCGACGATGATCAAACTCAAGCCGTCGACGCCGAGCGTAAAGTTCAGTCCCCAATCGGCGCTGATCGGAAAGCTGATCACATGTTGAAATCCGGTCGTATTCGTTTCGAACAACGCGAACAATGCAATCGCGCCGACGAGCTCGAGCATCGCGGCGCACATCGCGGTGATGCGCGCCGGTGCGCCGGCGAGAACAATCAGCGCGCCTGCGATCGGGCAAAGACCCAGAAAGAGCAGGAGCATCAGCGGAAGATGGTGAAGTAGAGCAGCCCGATAATTCCGAGGCCGAAAAGAAACGCGTAGGCTTGCAGATTGCCCACTTGGAATAACCGCAACATGGCGCCAAGGCTCCACGTGCCGCCGCCCGCGCCGCGAACCGCGCCGGCGTCGATGATCCAGCGATCGATGAATGCAGCGAGCAAGGCGAGCGCATCCTGTGTGCGGCGAACGAGCCAGGCGTAGAGTTCGTCGAAATAGAATTTTCGACGCAGTGCGCCGATCTCGATCGGGTCGGTTTCGCGATTGCGGTAGAGCACGACAGCGATCGCGACTCCGAGCAACATCGCAACGGTCGCCAGCGCCGGAACAGTCATCCCGCTCGTTTTCTCATGCGGCAGCGGCAGAAAACGCGTGGCGGCAAAGCCAAACCCGGCGAGGAGCGATGGGACGGCGAGCAAGAGCAGCGGAATCACCATTACCCATGGCGATTCAAAGCCGTTCCGGGCCGGGTCGCTGCGCGGTTTTCCGAAGAAGACCACGACGACGAGTCGCGCCATGTAAAACGCAGTCAGGAACGCGGTGAAAAGCGCGAGCGCGAATACGGCGGTGTTGCGTTCAAACGCGATCGCCAGAATCGCGTCTTTGCTCCAGAACCCGCTGAAGGGCGGACAGCCAATCAACGCGAGTGTCGCGACGACGAAGGTCACACATGTGACCGCCATGCGCGGCGCGAGCCCGCCCATTTTCCAAATGTTCTGCTCGTGATGGAGCATGAAGATGATTGAGCCGGCGCCGAGGAAGAGCAGGGCCTTGAAAAATGCGTGGGTGAAGAGGTGAAACATCGCCGCTTCGCCTGACGCGAGCCCGACCGCCATCACCATGTAACCGAGCTGCGAAAGTGTGGAGTAGGCGAGAATGCGTTTGATGTCGTTCTGCTGCGTCGCGATCAAGGCGGCCATGACGGCGGTGATCGTGCCGATCCACGTAATGACGTTGAGCGCGGCGGGCGATGCGCTGACCAGAAATCCGACGCGCACGAGCATATAAACGCCCGCTGCGACCATCGTCGCGGCATGGATCAAGGCCGAGATTGGCGTCGGACCCTCCATCGCGTCAGGCAACCAGACGTGGAGCGGAAACTGCGCGGACTTTCCGACTGCGCCGCAGAAGACAAGCAGCGCGACTGTCGTGAGAAACGCAGGATTGGCGGAGAGTTTTGCGATCGAAGCGGCGATGTCGGTGAAAACAACGGTACGGGTGGCGCTCCAGATCATCAGAATTCCGAGCATGAATCCGAAATCGCCCAGGCGATTCGTGATGAATGCCTTGTTCGCCGCGTTTGCCGCGGCATTGCGCTCGTACCAGTGGCCAATCAGCAGATACGAACAGACGCCGACGAGTTCCCAGAAGATGAACATCATCACGAAATTGTTCGCGAGGACGATGCCGATCATCGCGAACATGAAGAGAGAGAGTGACGCGAAATAGCGCGCTTTGCCGTCGTCGCTGCCCATGTAGCCTAACGAGTAAATGTGGATCAGCGCGCCGACGCCGGTCACGACGAGCAGCATTGTCTTTGCGAGCTGGTCGAGCATGAAGCCGATCGGCACGAAGAGCATCGGCCGAAAGTCGAGCCACGTGATGGACAGCGCGCGATCAGCCGGTGAAGCGAACAAGGCGCAGGCACATCCGAACGAGACGAGCACCGCGCCGACGGAGATGTAACTGCTCAATGTTTGCCACGGCCGGGTGAAAACGAGAATGAGCAGCGCCGAAACGAGGGGGACGAGCAGAATGTACCAGGGAAGAACGGAGGTCATACGAACGCCGTCATCCCGAGGGAAGCGAGGGACCCCGCAGTTGCTCGTTGATCACACAAGAGAAAGAGAACGCCGGTCCGCAGCTTGCGAGGTCCTTCGCTGCGCTCAGGATGACAGATGGCGCCGTTGCTCATCGTTCAGAACTTCATCGTGCTGATGTCTTCGACGTGGGTCGTTTGTCTCGCGCGATAAAGCGCGACGATAATCGCGAGGCCGACCGCCACCTCCGCCGCCGCGACGGTGATGACGAAAAAGACGAAGACCTGAGCGTTGTAAGCCGGCAAACCATTTGGCGCGAGCCGTGCCCGTGAAAACGCGACCAGCGAAAGGTTCGCCGCGTTCAGCATCAGTTCGAGCGACATAAAGATGATGATGATGTTGCGTCGCAGCATCACGCCGGCGAAGCCGATCGTGAAGAGCATGCCGCTGACGACGAGGTAATCTCCGAGCGTGATCATCGGTCAGCGCAGTTCCCGTTTGCTGAGGACGATCACGCCGATCGTGGCGACGAGAACGAGCACGCCGATGATCTGGAATGGCAGGTTGTAGTTCGAAAACAAAAGCGCACCGATGTTGCGCACGTCATCGGTGTTTGGCGGCAGCGGCGTGAACGGCTGCGACGCGATACGCAGCTGGCCGACGACGAGATACATCTGGACGAAGAAAGCGAGTGCGACCAGTGCGCCGCCAATCGTCGCGACCGTGTTAATTCTGCGCCGTTCTTCCACGCGCAGATCGAGCAGCATGATGATGAACAGGAACAGCACCATCACCGCGCCGGCGTAGACGAGCACCTGAATGATTCCGATAAAGAATGCGTCGAGCGACATGAACAACATCGCGAGCGCGATGAAGCAGATGACGAGACTGAGCGCGCTTGCGATTGGATTGCGGTTCAGGACGACGGCAGCTCCGAATACGAGGAGCAACAGGGCGAAAATCCAGAAGAGAAGAGGCGCCACGGCAAATCAGTCGAGTTGTGAGCCAGCGGTCATGCTGAGCCTGCGAGGCATCTCTCCGATGCAAAGTTCGTCACACATGCTCGTGAGGTCCTTCGCTGCGCTCAGGATGACAAAAGCGGTGTTTCATTTCTTCTCGTTCCACTTCAGGACGACGCCGTGCATGACGCCGCCGATCTCGAGCAGCTTCTCTTTGTCGTGCACCATGTCTTCGCGAGTGAAGCCGGTGACGGCGTAATCTTTGCGCAAATAGATCGCCTGCTCGGGGCAAACTTCCTCGCACATTCCGCAGTAGATGCAGCGGATCATGTCGATGTCGAATTCGTTCGGATACTTCTCTACCTTCTTGAACTTGTCGTCGGCTGGCAGTTCGCCGGGAATGATCTTAATCGCGCGCGGCGGACAGATGAATTCGCAGAGCTGACAGGCCACGCATCGAATACGGCCACTTACATCGCGGACCAGTGCGGGCGTGCCGCGATAGTAATCCGGCAGGTGGGCGTCCCATTTTTCCTCCGGATACTGCATCGTCACCTTCGTGCGGCCGAAGAGCATGTTCTTGAAATGGCGAATCGTGATCGCGAGGCCGGCGAAGATGTTCGGCAGATACAGTTTCTCCGACCAGGTGAGATTCGGACGCGGAACGGTCACAGCCATATATCTCAGGAACGCAGGAAAGCAGGAACCCGCGTGAAGAAAAAACCTGAATCGCCTCCTGCGTTGCTGCTTTCTTGAGACATCACAGTTTGACGAAGGCGAGGACGACCGCAGTGAGGAAGATGTTCACGAGCGCGATTTCAAAGACCCAAATCCAGCCGAGCCGCATGAGTTGATCGTAGCGGAATCGCGGAAGACTCCAGCGCACCCACATGAAGAAAAACAGGATGGCCGCGATCTTGGCGAAGAAGATAAAGATGTTGAAGAGGCCGGCGAGCAGACCGCGCGATCCGTCCACCAGGACCCAGTGAAACCCACCGTGCCACGAAGGAATTGGCAGATGCCAGCCGCCGAAGAACAACGTCACCGTTACGGCTGACGCGGTGATCATCGCGATGTATTCGCCGAGGAAAAACAGACCAAACTTCATCGAGCCGTATTCGGTGTGATAGCCGCCGACCAATTCCGTTTCGGCTTCCGGTAAGTCGAATGGCAAGCGGTTCGTCTCTGCGAAAATTGCGATCGTAAAAACGACGAACGAGATCAACATCGGGATTGCGAGCAGCCATTTCCCAACATTCGCCCAATCGCCGACGTAGGGCGCGATCATCCAGCCATTCTCGATTTGGTATCGAACCACTTCCGTTAGCCGCAGCTTTCCCACGATCAGAAACACCGGGATGACGGCGAGTCCGAGCGCCAGCTCGTAGGAGAGCATTTGCGAAGTCGCACGGATTCCACCGAGAAATGGATACTTCGAATTCGAGGACCAGCCGGCGATGACGATTCCGTAAACGCCAAGGGACCCAATCGCGAAAACGTAGAGGACGCCGACGTTGATGTCGGCGATGACCATCGGAACTCCGAAAAGCGTGCTGCCGAACGGCACGACTGCGAGCGTCAGAATCGCCGGGATCATGGCGAGGCAGGGCGCGAGCCAGTAGTAGAATTTGTTGACGTGGGCCGGCGTGAAATCCTCCTTGAGCAGGAACTTCGCGGCGTCAGCGATCGGCTGGAGCAGTCCGAACGGACCGACACGATTCGGTCCCGGCCGATCCTGGATGAACGCGCTGATGCGCCGCTCCGCGTAGACAGCGTAATTCATGATCCCGAGCACCACCGCGAGGAGGCCGGCGATTTTCGCAAACGTGATGCCGAGGTACGCGTAATCCATACTACAAAGCTGTCATCCCGAGCGTAGCGAGGGACCTCGCAAGCCACACGCGGGGCTGCCTGTGTGATCGCGTCGCACGAACGTCGGCGAGGTGTTTCGCTTCGCTCAACATGACAATGCTCATTGCGCGGCTTTCGTTTCGCGATCGGCTTCCGGTTTGAATGTCACATCGCGCGCCGGCGCATCGGGAGGCGTTGGCGATTCAGTGATCTCCATCACATCAATGCCGAGGTCACCGATCTTGCTCAGCGTGAGTCCGTCGAATTCACGAACCGATTCGCTCATCTGCCGGAAGACATCTTCGATCGTGTAGATGCCGTTCTTGCCCGAGTGCTCTTGAATCAGGTCGCGCAGGATTTCCCAGTCGTCGCGCGCCTGGCCCGGGGGACGAATCGCGCGGTTAAGTCGCTGGAGTCGTCCTTTGCCGTTGATCATCGTGCCGCGTTTCTCGGCATAGCTGACTGACGGCAAAACGACGGTAGCAGCTTCGGTCGCCGCATTGGCGAGCATGTTCATGGTGATGAACGCCGGCAGATTCTTCAGCTGACCGGTCGTTATGCCGACCTCGGTCGGGTCGTCGCCGAGCGCGATGAGCGCCTTGATCTGGCCGTTCGCGACGCCGCTTGCGATTTCGCGCAGCCGTTCGCCCGGATTCGTCAGGCCGAGAATGAGACGCGCGCCATTCGTGTTCGGATTGCGATCGGCACTGAGTAGAATGTCGTCGCCTTCGCCCCAATGCGGCACGACATCGAGCCAACCGGCGCCGAGCGACCGTGCAAGCTGCGACGTGAGCCACAGCTCTTCGTCGGTCATTCGCGCTGAAGCGATGATCGCGATTTCCCAGCCGTTGAAATGTTTCAGCTGCGCGGCGGCGTGCATAATCGCCACCGGCCAGGCCGCCGGAATTAGTTTGTCGCCGGAAAGAACTTCGGGCGCGAGGAGGCGCTGGTCGGAGTGGACGTAATCAAAATTCAGTCTGCCGTAATCGCACATCCAGCACGAGTTGACCGCGTCATTTTCCCGGGGCGTCTGCCGGTAAATCACGTTTTCGCGCGTGCCGATCACGGTGTTGCATCCGGTCGCGCAGCTTGTGCAAAAGCTCTTCGTTTCTTTCAAAAACCAGACGCGCATCTTGAACCGGAAGTCGCTCGAGGTCAGCGCGCCGACGGGGCAGATATCGACCGTGTTGAGCGAGTAGTTGTTCTCGAGCCGCTTGCCGGGATGCGCGGTCAGGACGCTGTGACTGCCGCGGTCGATGAACCCGAGCACGTCGTCGTGCACAATTTCCTGGCAGAATCGAATGCAGCGCGAACAGAGAATGCAGCGCTCGTCGTCGAGCGTAACGCGTGGACCGAGCTCGACGTTCTTCGGCTTCTTCACCTTGTTCTCGAGGAAACGCGAAGCCGAGTTGCCATACTCGACGCTGAATTCCTGGAGCCGGCATTCGCCCGCCTGATCGCAAATCGGACAATCGAGCGGATGATTGATGAGCAGGAACTCCATCACCCCGCGGCGGCAATCTTCGACTAGCGGCGACGTCGTTCGCACGCCCATTCCTTCCGCCACATCCTGCGCACATGAAATTTGTGGACGCGGCATCCAATTGATGACCGGCTTGCCGTCTTCGCCGAGCACCGGTTTGCGATCGGGCCCCATACGCGGCATGCCCATTTCGATCAGGCACATCCGGCAATTACCCGGCGAGCTGAGTTTCTTGTGATAGCAATACCGCGGGATGTAACTACCGGCGCGTTCGCACGCTTCGATCACGCGCGTGCCTTTCGGAAACTGATGCCAGACGCCATCGATCTGGATGTTCAGAAGTGGGGCGGGGTCAGGCATAAAGAGAAAATTCGGAAGCCAGGAAACCAGGAATCAGAAAGAGATATCCTCCTCGATCGCACGGGAGTGAAATTCACGGCCGACTCTTTTAATCGTCAGGCGTGTGGTGGCGAAATTGAAGAGGAGCGCGTGCGAAAGGCCAAGTGCCTTGAGATAGGATCGGAGCACGGCGAAGTGAACTTTTTCGAGTGCCACCATCGCTTTGAGCTCAACGACCAGCGACATGTCGACGAGCAGATCGACGCGATGCTCGCCTATCGCGTGGCCTCGATAGAAGATCGGCACCGGTTTTTGCCGCTCGAATTCGATTCCGAGAGCTCGTAATTCGATCGCGAGGGCTTCTTCGTAGAGGGATTCGAGAAACCCTGGACCGAGCTCAGTATGCACACGAATCGCGGCACCGATAATCCGCTCCGTGAGGTCGTTCAGGTCCGTGTCTGCTTGTCTTCCTGGTTTCCTGGTTTCCGAATTCATTATCTCTAAATCGTTCCGGCGGTGCCGGCTTTCTCCCAGCCGGGATCGTGGGCGAGGGGGGTGATCGGAATCGTTTCATCTTCGATCAATTCTCCGGGCGTGTATTCCGGTGGCAGCGGCGGCGGCGTCGGCTTGGTGCCGCGTGATTCGAATTCGCTGCGGAACTTTTCGACAAAACTTTGCGTCGGCCACGCGCAGGCTTCGCCGAAAGCGCAGATCGTTCGTCCCGCAATTTTGTCGGCCACGTCTTTCAACGTCGTCGGATCTTCGATCACGCCGCCGCCCTGCAGCATGCGATCGGTGATCTTCTTCATCCAGAGCGAGCCTTCGCGGCACGGTGTGCACTGCCCGCACGATTCGTGGGCGTAAAATTCGTTGATGTTGTTCAACGTCCAAAGCATGTCGCGCGAATCATCGAGCACGATGACGCCGCCGGAGCCGGCCATCGAGCCAGCCGCGGCCAGCGAATCGAAATCGCACGGTAAATCCCAGAACGACATCTCCTGGTCTTTGACTTTGCACACCTCATCGACGCGCATGACTTTGGCCGAGCTGCCGCCGGGGATAACGGCTTTGATTTGGCGTCCGTAGCGCGCGCCGGCCGCCATGTCCCAGATGAGCTGGCCCATCGTGACGGCGCCGACTTCAATTTCGAAGTAACCGGGCCGTTGCACATCGCCGCTCACGCAAACGATGCGCGTGCCAGTGTTGTTAGGCTTGCCGATGCGCGCGTATTCCGCGCCGCCCATTGCGATGATGTGCTTCACGTGGCACAACGTCTCGACGTTGTTGACGATCGTCGGGCACATGTAGAGGCCAAGCACAGCCGGGAAATAGGGCGGCTTGATGCGCGGGTAAGCGCGTTTCCCTTCGAGCGATTCAATCAGGCCGGTTTCTTCGCCGCAGATGTAAGCACCCGCGCCGCGGTGAATGTAAATCTCGCAGTCGAAACCCTGGCCGAGAATGTTTTTGCCTAACAAGTTCTGCGCGCGCGCTTCTTCGATCGCGTGCTGG
>JBJMWW010000032.1:0-2675 GCA_045809945.1 Chthoniobacterales bacterium | reverse complement strand
TTCTTGTGACCTTTTTTGGTGGGGCGATCGATTTCTTCGATCCCGCTATCGAGCGCAGCCGGAATCGCGTCCCAGAAATGCAGGAACGCATTTTTCTCGAAGCCGATGTCGACGAACATCGCCTTCAATCCCATCTCGATGTTCTTGACCTTACCCTTGTAGACGCTCCCAACGATGTTTCGGGAGCTGTTCCTCTCGACGTTGTATTCTTCTAGTCGGCCGTTCTCAAGCAGCGCGACGCGGCGCTCCAGTTTCTCTACGCTGATGACGAGCTTCTTGCCCGTTTTGCGTGAGGCGAGGCCCAAAATCCGTTTCACTTTTTCTATCATAGGTCGGGGAAATTTTGGCGATCACGCAAGCGAGCGGCAGCATTGTGGCGTTCATGTGGTGATCAGGGGTTTCTGCGCGGAGGCGGCGCCGGCCTGCGCTGTTGTGGCGGTGGCGGCTGCGGTGCAGGGCGCGCCCCGAAAAGTCGTTGGAAGAAATTTTGTCTCTGCTGCGGTGCTGGTGCGGGTGCGACTGGTCGAGCTACGGCGCGCTGCGCACGCGGGACAATCTTTCCGCGAGCATCCGCCTCGGGCTCGACGTCAGGCGAATCGGGCGCTGCAGCCATCTGGACTTTCGCCTGATCAGCGTCGTCGTCGTCGTTGTTATCACCCTCTTCGTCGCTGTCGGGAAGATTCGGTGAATCCTTGTAATCAACAGACACGACCAGCTGGAACGGATTCGGTTTGTTTGCCGGCGCGAGCCACGCGAGCTCTGGCTCGAACTTGCCTTCCTCCATCGCCAGAGTGCGTTGGAGAATGCGGCCTGCGATCGGGGCCGCAACGGATCCGCCGTGGCCCTCGCTGCCCTGCACCATCACGATGACCGTGTACTTCGGATTATCGTAAGGCGCGAAGCAGGAGAACCACGCCACGTTATCTTTCTTGCCGTCGAGCATCGCCTGCGCCGTCCCGGTTTTGCCTGCGACTTGCACGCCGGGCAGTCGCACCTTGCTGCCTGTGCCGCCCTCTTCGTTCACGACTTTCCAAAGGCCACGACGCGCGAGTTCAATCTGCTGCGGCGTGAAGTCGTTGCGTAAGTCGCCGTGCACCTTCGGCGTGCGCGAGATCACCGGCTGTCCTTTGTCGTTGAGCAACGATTTGCCGTCCGCATTCACGAGGTCCTTAACCAAACGCGGATAGTACGAGACGCCGCCATTCGCGACGGTGGAGTAGACGACCGCTTCCTGCAGCGGCGAGACAAGATCAAAGCCCTGACCAATCGAGACGTTAGCGGTGTGCGCAGACGTCCACTTTTCGCGCGGATAATTGATTCGCATCCAATCGGGGCCCGGCAGAACACCGGGCTGCTCACCACTCACTTCGATGCCTGATCCTTTGCCCAAACCAAGCGTCTCGCCCGTTTCGTCAATCGCGTTGATGCCCGCCGCATTCCCGAACTGGTAGAAGAATGAATTGCACGAGACCTTGATCGCATCGGCAAGACCGATCACGCCGTGACTGCCGCCTTTTTCCGAAATCCAGCAGTGGAAGAAGTGATCGCCGTAGGAAACGCCACCGCCACAATCGAAGCGATTATTCGCAAGACCTTTTCGCAAACCGGCGAGCGCGGTGACGAGTTTGAAGGTTGATCCCGGTGGGAAGGCGCTGATCGCGCGATTGATGAGCGGATGCGCTGGATTCTCGCGCAGCACCTCCCAGTCTTTCGCCTTGATGCTGGGGATGAACGTATTCGGGTCGAACGACGGCACGGAAGCCATCGCAAGGATGTCGCCGTTGTTCGGATTCATGACCACGGCCGCGCCACGCGGGACCGCGCGCAAAGCTTCCTCTGTGATCGCCTGAATCTTCGCGTCGAGCGTGAGGACCACGTTCGCGCCGGCCTGCGGCGGCTCTTCCCGCACCACACCATCGATCACGCCTTTCGCGTTGCGGCGCAGATAACGAACACCGGGTTTGCCCTTCAGGTATTCGTCCATCGCTTTCTCGACGTTTGTTTTCCCTTCGACGTCGCCCTGATAGAACGTGAACTTCTTGGCTTCTTCCTTGTTCGTGTCGTCAGGCGCGCCGACGTAGCCTAACAAGTGCGACGCGAGCGCGCCGTAGACATACGAGCGCACGGGTTTAATCGCGATATCGACGCCGGGCAGACCAACATCGTGCTCGGAGAACTTCGCCATCGTCTCGAAGTTGATGTCCTTGATGTAGGAGAACGGCACTTCTGTGTTGGTGCGGTAATGCTTCTGGAGCTTGTTTGCGTTGTAATCGCGCGCGAGATCGAGCTCATCGAGCCGCGGCACCACGCCGTCATTCACGATCTTGACGATGTCGGCTTCTTTCAGGTCTTTCGGCATGCCGTTGATCGTCGCGCGATACTCCGTCTCGGGCGGGCGGCCGACACGTTCGCGGTAGCCCTTCACCATTTCAGGCAGATAGAAATCAACTTCGTAACTCGCGCGGTTTTGCACCAGCGTAACGCCGTTGCGATCCTTGATCTCGCCGCGCACCGACGGGATTCGCACGGTCACTTCCGAGCTGCCGCGAATCCGCGCCGTCCACTCCGGTCCATGCGCGACTTGCACCAGCCAGAGCTTGAACATGACCGCGCCGATGCCCATGAGCATGAACAACCCGACAAGCTGAACTTTGAGACGACTCGTTAGGCGGCGT
>JBJMWW010000031.1:0-8401 GCA_045809945.1 Chthoniobacterales bacterium | reverse complement strand
GCACCGCATCCACCCCGCACGCTTTCACGCGCGCTAAATCTTCCGCGGTGCGAATTCCACTTTCGCTCACGAGCACGACTTCCTCGGGAACCTGCTCGCTCAATTGTTCGGTCACGCCGAGATTGACCGCAAACGTCGCGAGATTCCGATTATTGATGCCGATAATCTCCGCGCCGGCCTCTAGTGCGATGTCCAGCTCGGCCATGGTGTGAACTTCCACCAGCGCATCGAGCTGAAACGTCACGGCGACTTGCATCAGATTTTTCAATTCAACCGGGTGCAGTGCGGCGACGATGAGCAGAATCGCATCAGCGCCGGCGGCGGCCGATTGCGGCACCTGCACCGGATCGAGAATGAAATCTTTGCGCAGGAGCGGCATTTCGACGACATCGCGCACCGCGCCCAGGTATTCGAGCCGGCCTTGAAAAAACTGTTCGTCGGTTAAGACAGAAATCGCGTCGGCTCCGACCCGTGCGTAGTTCTTCGCGATCGCCACCGGATCGGATGAATTCACGATCACGCCGGCTGAGGGGGACGCTTTTTTAATTTCCGCGATCAGCGCGATCGCTTTGTCGCCGCGACGTTCCAACACGCGACGCAGACTGCGGAAATCATTTCGCAGCAACGCCTGGCGGCGGAATGACTCCTGTTGATCGCGCAGCGGTTCGATCTCGCGCCGTTTCACCGCGAGAATTTCCTCGAGTCGGTTCACCGCGGTATCTTACCGCGTGGGCAGAGGGGGCAAATCGACGGCGGGTCGCTGGCTGGCGCATCTTTGGCGCGAGTGGACGGTGGAAAGCTGGCGGCCGATTCAACCGGCATTCGCAAAACCGCGTCCGCGCCAATGGAGCGACACGCGTCTCACCGCGGCGTGGCTCGGCCACTCAACTGTTCTGATCAATTTCTACGGCATCACAATTCTGACCGATCCGGTCTTGTTTCCGCGGATCGGAATTCGGCTTCCCGGGTTTACGGTCGGACCGAAACGGCTGACTGCGGCTGCGCTCAGCGTGAGGGAACTTCCGTCGATCGATCTCATCTTGTTGTCGCACGCCCATTTCGATCATCTCGACACGCGAACGTTGAAGCGCTTCGGCGAACGAACCACCGTCGTGACGGCGAAAAACACACGCGACATTCTGGGCCGGATGCGGTTTCGCGATGTGACCGAGCTGCGCTGGGGCGAAACGCTCCGATTTGTCAGGCCGGCAGGCGAGCTGCTCGTCCGCGCTTTTCGCGTGAATCACTGGGGCGCGCGGGTGCGGCGCGACACGCACCGCGGCTACAATGCTTACATCCTCGAACGCAACGGCCGCCGCATTATCTACGGCGGCGACACGGCGCTGACCGACACCTTTGCGCAATTGCGCGATGCCAGGCCGTACGATCTCGCGATTATGGCGATCAGCGCCTACAACCCGTGGATTCGCTCGCACGCCACGCCCGAACAGGTCGTGGCGATGTGTAATCAAGCCGGAGTGAAATTCATCATGCCGGTGCATCACCAGACGTTCCGCTTGAGCGATGAACCGTTTCGCGAACCGATCGAGCGTTTCGAGCGTGCGCTTGCCGCCCAGCCAGAACGAATTGCGCTGCGCGAGATCGGCGAGACGTTTGTCCTGCCCGAGTAGCTGCTCAGGTCAGCGGATCGCGATCTGCCGCTCGGCTCGTTCGATCAGTCGGATGTCGTCGCGGATTCGCGCGACGCGGACTTGCTCGGCGTGCTGTTGCATCGCGGCTGCGGTAATCGCGATGGCGACGACGGTATAGATCGCCATCGCGCGACGCGTCCTCGGAAGTACGATTTTGGTGGTCATGCGATCGATTCTTTGCGGGCGTGCATACATCGGAACACGCAAAGATTTTGGACGTATGGCACGAACAGCGTTTCGCCTTTTGAGCAGACCTGAGCAGCGGGCCACAAAGCGGTTTACACCGGTGCCATTCGCAATAATCTCTGCCACCGCCGCTTTCGCCGATGTAGCTCAGCTGGTAGAGCAACGGTTTCGTAAACCGTAGGTCACGGGTTCGAATCCCGTCATCGGCTCCAGCTTTCGCTTTGGCACGGAGCGACAATAGAAGCTGCCGCCGTAACAAAGTGAAACGTGCTCATAACGGTCAAAGCAACGCCCGATGAACTTTGCCCTCGTTATTCCGACGCTGAACGAAGCGGAAAACATCGGGCCGCTGGTCGATCGAATTCGGGGGATCGAAACACCGCCGACCGAGATCATTTTCGTCGATGACAATTCAACCGACGGGACACGCGAGCGCATTCGATCGCTGCGCGACGACGCGGTTCGCCTCGTCGAACGCAATGAGCCGTCGCTCGGCCTCGCCGGCGCCGTAATCGCCGGGGCGCGAGCTGCGCACAGTGAATTGCTTGTCGTAATGGACGCCGACTTGAGCCATCCGCCCGAGAAAATCGCCGAGTTGGTGAGGCCGTTCGTCGCCGGACAAGCTGACATGGTTATCGGCAGTCGCTACATTCGCGGAGCGACGACGCCGGGCTGGCCGATCTGGCGCAAAATCATGTCGCGCATCGCAGCCGGCGCGGCCTATCCGCTAACGCACGTGCACGATTCGATGTGCGGATTTTTTGCGATTGGTCGCGATCGACTGCTCGAGCTCGCGCCGCACGCCACCGGATTCAAAATCGCGTTTGAAACAATTGTGTATGGCCGGGGCAAACTGCGCGTGCTGGAAGTGCCGATTGCATTTCGCGATCGTGCCCGCGGCACGTCAAAGATGTCGTTCCGTGTCGCGCTTCGCTTTTTCGCGCGCTGGATCAGCGCGGTGTTGCGACTGCTCTTTCGGCGAACGGCGCGCGTTTGATTGTCCAGAGCTCGAGCGCCAGCGCGACGAACAACAGCGTCGTGGCAAAGAAAACGTTCCCGTAGGTTTGCGCGGGCACGCGCCAGATCGCGGTGAGCGACAATAGAACAACCGCCGCTGCTGTCAGGACGAAGAGCCGCGGGTTTCTGTGCGTGAGCAGGCGCTGTGTGCTAACCGTGAACGGATAGAGCAACCAAACGAAAAGATAACCAAACGTCAGTGGCGTAAACATCAGGATCAGCAGCAGAAGCAGCGCGAACTCGATCGCATCCGTTTCCGTCGTGCGCCGGTTGCGCCGCGGCATGACGGCGACATAGGCGAGGCCGAAAAGCAGCGCCGCCGCGAGGATGATCCGGTTGACGGTTTTGAATCCGAGGTCGGTAATGTTCGAGTAGACCGGCACGTGCGGACCGAACGCCGGATCGGATTCAACGTGACGCAGCATGCGATTGGCGACACCCCAGATTGATTGATTCCTCCACGACTGGCTCCGACCGCCCCGCTGCCCGACGCCGCCTTCGTCGTACTTGAAGAGCATGCCATTGGACCAGCGAGAGAGTTCCTGCTTGGCCAGCGCATAACCGCGGAATGGAATGGGCAGGACGACAATGAGCAGGACGAGCGTGACGACGAGCGACGCTGTTGCGATCCAATAACGGCGATAAATCAGATAGACGATCGCGATGACGGGGAACGCTTTGATCGCCGCAGCAAGCGCGACGAACACGCCGGCGCCGATCTGCCGGTTGCGTTGTAAAAGAAAGAAGGCGCCAAGCAGCAGCGCGAGCAGGAGAATGCTCGGCTGGCCAAGCAGAAAATTTCCCCAGACGTAGACGATCACGATCGCGCTCGGCACAACGTAGAGAAGCCAATGTGCTCGCTCCGCTTTGCCGGTTGCGAGCCGGACCGAGAGCACGATTGACGCGATCCACGAAGCGGCGAAGACGAACACCAGCACGGTAATCAGTCCCAGCTTTCCGAGCGCGGCGAGCGGCGCGAGAAAAAGCGCGCAGGCCGGCGGATACATGAAAGGGAATTTGAAGTTGAGCGGCGGATAAACCTCGGTGCCGTGCAGCACAGCATGGCCGGCGTCGTACCAAACGATGTAGTCCTTGATGCTGTGGCCGCGGATGCAATGGAGGATCGGCACCGCCATGAAAACCAGCAGCACGGCCGTGAACCAGCCGATCACCCAACGCCAGATCATTCGCTCGTCTGATTTCATGCGCGCCGGGTTCGCGACCGCTGAGCGTCGATCTGACTTCGGCCCGCCACTCGCCTAGAAGTGCAGGTGGCTCGCCAGCCAGAGCACCGCCGCCGACAACGCGATCAGCAGCACAATGAAAACAATGCGGCCTTCGCGACGGTGTTTTCGCAACGAGACGCGCCGTACACCGGACGACGGGTCATCGCCCCAGCGTTTATCGTGCAGTGCGATTGACACGTCGAGCCGGCTGCCGCCTTGCGACGCACGGGTCAGCAATTCCTCGCGCTGCCTGCGTGAAGTCTCTTCCGCCACGCGCGGGGCCTCCTCGATCATCCTCTGGAGCTTTTGCATCTGGTCACGCAACTGCTCTTCGCGTTGCGCCAGCTCATCCTGTTTCGCGTTGAGCGGTGTGCCGGGTTTAGCTGGCCGTCGGCGCATCCGTCACGGCGCTTTCGCGGCCATCCACATGAACGTGATCAGCGCGATTAACCCGAAGATGATCAGAGGGAGAGTGACTGCGAGCCCGATCTGCACCCATTGCGCGAATGTGCGGCCGCCGAGTGCGCCGGTCCCCGGCGCGACTTCGGGCAAATTGATATCTGGATCGGTGTTCGTCGCCGCTGCTTCGAGCCGGCTGCGTTGCTGACTAAACTCTGCCCGCGCGTCATCGACCGTGCTCAGCGCGCGGCTCAGCTCTTTCGGCAGGTCGCCCGGATTCCAGCTCTTCGAGTCGATCGATTCGAGGAGCTGCAAATGCTGCGTGAAACTTTCGTGCGTTGCCCGGATCTGCTCGAGTTTTTTCTGCGAGTCATAGGCTTCGCGTTCCAGGATGACGAGCGAACGCGACAGCTTGTCGGTCATCTCCGCGCGACCGCGTTCGAGCTCCTCCTGGCGCCGCGTCAGTTCCTCGAGCTCACGTTTTTGTTTCTCGATCCGGTCCTGCTCGTGACGTAAGGCAATCAGTTGCTCCTGCGCCTTGCGCACCTGCGAATCGAGCATCTCGGGCGAAATCGGATCGTCTTCGTTTAACTCGAGCATTTGTTCAATCGGTCGGATTCGTTCTGGCATGGAGAAGTTATTGCAGCGCGCAAAAGATCGCCGCCGTCGCTGCGGACGACATTAGTAATCAAGGTTCAGAATTCCAGATTTTCTTTGGCGAAAAGTCACTGCCGAGTCGGCAGAGAGCGAGATTCCTCGACTGCGCTCGGAATGACAACATGGTGTGAGTTGTGAGCGCGCTAACAGTTGAATCGCCGCAACCTGGCGAACGCATTTATGACCAGGCGATCATGGTCAGCGGAAAAGTTGCTGGCGAGCCAGGTGAATCGGTGAGCGTTTGGAGCGGCGAACAAATGCTCGGTGAGACGCGACTCATCGCAGCAGATGGAAGATTTCACATCCTCGCGCGCTTCGTTCCACCGCTGGAAAACGAAACGCTCCTCTCGCTTAGCCTGCGCAGTGGCGCTGATGCTTTCGATGTGCCGGTGATCGTGGTGCCGGCAAATCTCAACGCGCAGCCCTACGGCGAAGTGGTTCCTCCTGATCGCACGGCTGTTCTCCATCGCGATAATATCTACGGCTCAGGACCGCCGGTTGAGCACCCAAGTGGCGAGGCGCTCGCGCTGGTCCGCGAGTTTCTGCCAAAGAATTGTTCGGTTCTCGATCTCGGCTGCGGCGCCGGCGCATTCGGTCCGCCGCTGATCTCGACCGGTCACAATTGGCTCGGCGTTGAAGTCGACCAGCGTTGCGCAGAGATCCTGCAGCGCCGCGAATTGCCATTTCGTCAGTTGGCGAATCGCAACGCAGCGTTGCCATTCGCGGATGGCGAGTTCGACGCAGCGATCGCGATCGAAGTCCTGGAGCACATCGCGCAGTTCGCATTCTTCATCGCGGAGGCGGCGCGCGTGACGCGTTCACGCTTTCTCGTCTCGGTGCCGAACATGGAAGTGATCCCATACTTTGCGTCGCTTGGTGTTGTTCCGTGGCATCTGCTCGAAGCTACGCATGTGAACTTCTTCACTCGCGCGAGCCTGCGCGCGGCGCTGGCCAACCATTTTTCTCGCGTGGAAGTTTTCAGCTACGGTAATCATCCCGTTCGCACCCGCTACGATGTGCGGCTTCACCTCCACCTTTTTGCCGTCGCCGACCTGTAGTCGCCTCGCTCCGTCGAGGCGCACTCAACATCACGCGGCGACAGAGAGCCGCGGCTACAGCAAACTAGCGGCCGGGCATCATCTCCAGGAGCACGCCTTTGAAATACTGCGTCTCTGGAATTGTCGGTAGCACCGGGTGATCGAGCGCTTGCTCGAAGTGCCGCAGTCGTCGCGCTGATCGACGCGCATCGACCAGAGCATCAACGATCGTTTGTCCAAATTGCTCGTCGCTCACGTGGTGCGAACAGGAAAAGGTTGCGAGCACGCCGTCTTTCGAGAGCAGCTTGAACGCGCGAACGTGCAGCTCGCGGTAACCGCGCAGAGCCCCATGCAATCCGCCTTTCGTTTTTGTGAACGAGGGCGGATCGAGCACAATCAGATCGAATTCGCGTTCCGCCTTTTCGGCGGCACGAAGAAACTGAAAAACGTCCTGCTCGATCCAGTTCACGTTTAAATCGTTTCGCTGCGCATTCCGTTTTCCTGCGGCAACGCTTTCCGCACTGGCCTCGACCGCCGTAACCTCACTCGCTCCTGCCGCGGCGCAGGCGAGCGCGAACGCTCCCTGGCTCGCGAAGCAATCCAACATCCGTTTACCACGCGCGAATTCGGCCACGGTCGCGTAGTGCGGAAGTTGATCGAGATAGAACCCGGTCTTTTGCGCGTTGAGCAGATCGGTCGTAAGTCGCACGCCCGCGATCTCGAATTGAAACTCGCTCTTCGGCTCGCCGCGTAACACGCCGTGCCGCAATTCCAATCCTTCCGCGCGACGAACAGCCGCGTCATTTCGCTCGATGATATCCGTCGCGCCGAGGACGTTTTTCATCGCGTCGGCGATCGATTCCTTCCGCTGATCCATTGCCAGCGTGAGCGTCTGAAGCACGCAGGTCTCGCCGTAACGATCGATGATTACACCCGGTAACCCATCGCTCTCGCTCCAGACCACGCGGCACAGCTTCGGATTGATGCCGCGGCGCGCGCGATATTCGGCAGCCTGTTCGATCCTGCGCTCGAAAAAGTCGAGATCGACCTGTTGTTTCCGCCGCGAGAAGCGACGCGCAACGATTTGCGATTTGCTGTTGTAGATCGCGCTGCCAATCAGATGATCGCGGCCGTCCTTGAGGGAAATGACGTCGCCGTCAGCGGGATTGCCGAAGACCTTCAGCACTTCACTTGCGAACACCCAATCGTGTCCGTGGAGAATGCGCGCTCGCGGTTTGACGACGATGCCGGCCATATCTCAGGAAAGCAGGAACGCAGGAAATTCAAAAAAGTCTTCCTGCTTTCTTGCGTTCCTTAGAGATTCTCTTGCATGCAGACACTGCGCGACATCGATCTGCCCGGCTTTACGAAACTGCGCAGCGGCAAAGTGCGCGAGGTTTTCGATCTCGGCGATTCGTTGCTCTTCGTTGCGACCGATCGGCTCTCAGCGTTCGACGTCGTGTTCGACGATCCGATTCCACATAAGGGTGCGGTCCTGAATCAGATCTCCGCCTTCTGGTTCAACAAACTGCGTTTCGTTGCGAACCATTTTATCACTGCGGACTTCGCCCTCTTTCCCGAATATCTCGCGCCGTTTCGAGATCAGCTCGCCGGTCGGTCGATGCTGGTGAAGAAGACTCAACCACTTGCGATCGAATGCGTGGTTCGCGGTTACCTGGCCGGCTCCGGCTGGAAAGATTACCAGGAGACGGGCAGCGTCTGCGGCCACAAACTTCCTGCCGGTTTACAGCTCGGGTCGCCATTGCCCGAGCCGATCTTCACGCCCGCGACAAAGAGCGAATCAGGTCACGATCTAAACATCGATTGGGAGCAGGCGTGCAACATCGTCGGCGAGAAAACTACGACCCGCGCGCGCGAACTGAGCCTGCTCGTCTACAAAGCCGGCAGCGAGTACGCGCGGGAGCGCGGGATCATCGTCGCTGACACGAAATTCGAGTTCGGCCTGCGCGACGGCGAACTGATCCTGATCGATGAATGCATGACGCCGGATTCCTCGCGCTTCTGGCCGGCCGACACTTACGTCCCCGGCAAAAGTCCGCCGAGTTACGACAAACAATTTGTGCGCGATTACCTCGAGACGCTCGACTGGAACAAAACGCCGCCGCCGCCGCGTCTTCCGCGCGAAGTCATTGAAAACACATCCGCTAAGTACATCGATGCTTTCAAACGGCTTACCGGCATGCCGCTGCTAGACTAAATGCCGGCT
>JBJMWW010000030.1:0-8439 GCA_045809945.1 Chthoniobacterales bacterium | reverse complement strand
TCCCCGCACTGGCGCCGATATCCACAGGCGCACTCCAGGTATCACCATGATCGGTGCTCTTCGCAGCGTAGACGTGACCATCGGCAGAGCCCGCGGCCGGTTTGCCGATGAAGAACAGATAGACCGTGTTGTCGTTCGCGATGGCGACCGATGGATCGAGAATCGCCGGCGTCGGAATTGTGTTCGGCACCTGCTTGAGCGTCCACGTTGTTCCCGCGTCCATCGAAACTGCGACTGCCACGTTCCCGTTACACGACGCGTTCGGCAGGTAGACTGTGCCGTCAGGTCCGACTTTGACGTGCCCGTGGATCGATTGCGCGCAGCCAGACACCACGTCCTGGTAAGCGATCACGGATTTATTGAAGTTCAGGCCACCGTCATCGCTGCGTGAGCAGTAAGCAGCTCCGGTCGCAGCAAGGACGTAGCCAGCCTGGCCGCAATAGTAAACCGCGTCGCCTTTGTTGACCGGGTTAGCGAGAGCAGCGGCGAGAGCTGCCGGGTACGGACCGGCGCCGACCGTCTGGTGATCGTTACTGCCATCCGGAGGATTGAGCTGCGAAGGAGTCCAGGTGGCGCCGTCATCGTCGGTGTAAGCCATGAGACTATTCAGCCCGATGAGCACGGGGTTGGTCTGCGTCACGGTGTTCAGCTGCGAAACGAAGGTGCGGCCAGTGTGCTGATCAGTGAATAGGATGGGATCAGCCGACCGAGTTTTCGTGAACACGTACGAAACGTCCGTCCAGTCAGCCCCGCAGGCCGATGGAACCGAACCCGCTGGACTGATCTTTTCCGGCAGCGTCACTCGCAAGGTCTGCAAACCAGCCAGGAACATGATGTTTCCCGTCGCGGGGTTGTAGCCGATCGATGGTTCCCCCGCGTTCTCGCCCACTCCTGGTCCGGGCGAGTAGTTGTAATAGCGCGGCGCGATGCCACTGAATTTCGACGGTGTTGGCGTCGGCGTTGGCGCCGGTGGTGAGACCAGCGTGATCGTCGTCGTGAATGGCTGCCCGGTGCTCACGAACGGAACCACACGAACAATAAAGGTGTGCGTGCCGGCGCCGATCTTTGAAAGCGGCACCGAGATCACTTCCGGGTTATCGCCACCGTTTGCCGCGTGCGCCGGGTATTTGCCGTCGTCCGGATTGTTGACGAGGAACGCATCGAGATCCTGCTGGCTGGCCGGATCGCTCCACGTGACTTCAATCTTCACCAGTTCATTCGGATGCGAGCTGATGTAGCTCTGCGGAATGTTCGTCGTCAGATTGAAATCGTCACACGGATCTGCCTGATCACATGTCACCGGCCCGCCGGCGCTATCGGTCCGGTTCGTGGGTACGGTGAACGGACCTCCCGTATAGGTGAGCTGCGGATTGCTCGGCGAGAGCGTTCCATTAGCAGGCGATGCGGCGAAGCTCATCCAGCTGAACAGAAGACCGGCGGCGGCGATCAGGCTTAAAGCGATGATGACGCGCGGCTGAAGGGCAGCGGATCTCGAAGAGGTTGTGTGGCGCATAAAGGTTTTGATCGGTTGTAAACTTTGGTTCGCGCGTGTCAGCGACGTTGCGACGAGGGTCGCGTGTTTATCTTTCTCGCGGATAAATGTCGACGCAAAAATGCGCAGCAGCGACCAAGAACCGGACCTGATGCCGCCGAGTTTCTAGCGGACCGACGCAGTCCTACGAATACAGATACTCGTCGCGATATTCGCGCGCCGGCGCGAGTGGCGTCTGGGCCTCGCCGCCGTTCTCCGGGTACTCGAAGATATTGCCTTCGTAATTCCGGATGACGATTTTTTCATCGTCGTGATAGAGCACGTAGCCCGGGCTGATCGGCACCTTGCCGCCGCCGCCCGGCGCATCGATGACGAATTGAGGGACCGCGTAACCAGTGGTGTGGCCGCGGAGCGCTTCGATGATCTCAATGCCTTTTGCGACCGAGGTGCGCAGATGGGACGAGCCGTTAATCAGGTCGCACTGATACATGTAGTAGGGCCGCACCCGGCACATGAGAAGTTTCTGCACGAGCGTCTTCATCGTTTCCACATCGTCGTTCACGCCGCGCAAGAGGACACTCTGGTTGCCGAGCGGAATGCCGGCGTTCGCCAATCGCTCGAGCGCTTCTTTGACTTCGATCGTCAGCTCGCGCGGATGATTGACATGCACGCTCATCCAGAGCGGATGGTACTTGGCGAGCATCGCGCAGAGCTCGGGCGTGATGCGTTGCGGCAGAAAAATGGGAATACGTGTGCCGATGCGCAGAAATTCGATGTGCGGAATCGCGCGTAAGCGGCTGAGCAGCTTCTCCAGTTTGTCGTCGCTGAAGAGCAGTGCATCGCCACCGCTTAAAAGCACATCGCGAATTTCCGTGTGCTGTTCGAGATAACGAAAGGCCGCTTCGAATTCGGTATGCAGTTCCTGCTCGCCGACTCCGCTGACGACGCGGCTCCGCGTGCAATAGCGGCAGTAGCTCGCGCATCGGTCGGTGACGAGAAACAGCACGCGATCGGGATAGCGATGCACGAGTCCTGGCACCGGCATGTGCGAATCCTCGCCACACGGATCGGCCATGTCGTACTCCGAGGTCCACGTCTCCTCGATCCGCGGTATCACCTGACGGCGGATCGGATCGTCCGCATCGTTGCGCGGCAGGAGATTGAAGAAATGCGGCGTAATTGCCATGGCCAGCTTGTCGCCGCTGAGCAACACGCCGGCGCGTTCTTCTTCGCTCAGCTCAAGATGCTGTTCGAGCTGCGCCAGTGTGGTGACGCGGTTTTTCAGCTGCCATTTCCAGTCATTCCAGAGTTCCGCCGGCGTAGATGACCAGTATCCCGGCGCGTGTGAGATGAACTCCTTCCCATCGCCCTTGCCTTCGGCAAAAGTGCCCGTTTTCAACTTGTGAGCGGGAAAGTTAAGGCACTTAAGAATCGTGTCAACGTCACGCGAGTCGTTGGACGAATGGGGTTGAACATCGCACCTTATCGCGTGTCAAAGGCGGAACCGATGCGTTTCTTTTTCGTTCTTTCGATTTGCGTCGCGACAACTCTGCTCGGCCAGGAAACGCCGACCGTTCCTCCCGCCGCCGCGGAAACCGGTAAAGACGTCGTTCATCAACTCAACAACGCATTCGCGAAAGTTTTCGAAACCGTGGCGCCAAGCGTCGTGATCATCGAAACCTCGAAGAAGAACGACGGGAGCGAGGACGCTCCGCAATCACTCGAGGATTTGTTCGGCAACCCGGACAACAGCCGGCAGCGCCGCGGCTTTGGCAACCGCGAGCCGATCCAGGGCGAAGGTTCCGGATTCATTGTACGGCCGGACGGCTACATATTTACCAATTTTCATGTCGTCGAGGGAGCCGACTCGATTTCGGTCCGGCTGAAAGATGATCGCGAGCTTCCGGCCAAGGTCGTCGGCACCGACGAAAAGACCGACATCGCTGTTATTAAAATAGACGCGACAGGTTTGCCTGCCGTGCAGCTGGGCGACAGCGACAAGTTGCGTGTTGGTGAATTTGCCTTCGCGATCGGGGCGCCCTTCAAGCTCGACTACACGTTCACCTACGGCGTGGTCAGCGGTAAAGGCCGGAGCAAGCTGATCTCAAACGGCGGCTACAGCATTTCTGATTACATCCAGACCGACGCATCGATTAACCCCGGTAACAGCGGCGGCCCGCTTTGCAACATCGATGGGAAAGTGATCGGCATGAACACGCTGATTAACGGACTGAATCGCGGCCTCGGCTTCGCCATTCCGAGCAACCTCGCGAACGAGATCGGTCAGCAGTTGATCGCCGGGCACAAAATTGTCCGGCCGTGGCTTGGCATCCGCATTGAGTCGTTAGGCGACGATCCGAGCATCCGCGGGTTGTTCAAAGGCGTGGAGAAAGGCGTGGTCGTGCGGCAGATCGAAGCGGACGCACCGGCGAGCAAGAGCGATCTGCGGCCGGGCGATGTCATCACACAAGTCGACAACGTGGCAGTCAGCACCGACACGCAATTGCAGCGCGAGATTTTGAAAAAGAAAGTCGGCCAGAACGTCGAGCTGACGCTTTGGCGCAAAGGGCAGACGATGAAGGTTGGTGTCCCGACCGGTGAGCTTCCGAATGAAATCGCTCGCGCCTCGAACGAACAGCGCCCGCCGAATCAGCCGCCGGCGCCGGATACGAACAAATTCGGATTGCAGGTGCAGGAGATCACGAAGGACGTCGCCGAACGACTGCATCTCGGCTCCGCCCAGGGTGTCATCGTAACCGATGTGGCGGAGAACAGCATCGCCGCCGCGCAAGGGATCGAACGCGAGGACATCATCACCGAGGTCGACAACAAACCGGTGACGAACGTGCAGAGCTTCCGCGACTCGTTGCAAAAAGCGGATCCACGCAAAGGCGTGCTGCTCTACCTCGATCGCAAGGGCAGCAAGACCTTCGCGGTTTTGAAAGCGAACGGTTAACGGCTGTTCGCGCGCAAGAATTCGCGCAGCGGTTTGTCTCCGATGAAGAGTTGCTCGATGGCGGCGTCGCCGTCGCGAATGCGCACAGTCGCATAAGCATCGGCGTGGCCTTGTCTGCTGTGCTCGCGGTAGGCGGTCTCCGCTGCCATCGCGTCCCCTTCCGTGACCCACATCTCATCGAACTCAAAATGCACTCGCTCCGTTCCTTCCCTGCTCGAGCCATAAAGGTCCGCTGGCACAACGTCGTTGTTGCCCGAGGCAGGCCGCTTGTCGCTGATGTCTTCCACGACGGCAAATCCGGCATCGTCTTCCTTCAATCGGACGTAAACGGTGCGGCCCGCATTCGGCAGCGTCTTTGGCCAGGCGAATTCTTCCGCAGCAAAACGCAAACGCAGGTAGCGCCCGCGGACGATATCGATCGGATCGGCTGGCGCTGTTCGAAACTTCCAAACCCGTCCGTAAGACAATGTGTGCTGGCGTTTCCAGATCATCGACGCCGGCACCGCGAGCTGGGCAGCCGCAATAAGAAGATAGATGACGAGGCGCAGCTTTTTCATGCGGCGTTGCGGCGTTTAAAGAGGACAAAATTCGTGAATAGAAAGGCGATACCGATAATGATGAATCCGGCGCCGCGGACGATGAAGCTCAAGTCGCTGTCAAAAAACCGCACGGCGGCGAGCGCGCCGATGATGGCGAGCGCAAAATTTGCGCGCGTGATGCTGCTGGCGCGGAGGCCGCGCATGAGCAGCTCGATTCCGAGCGCCAGCGTGTAGAGATTAAGCAGCAGTGCGACGACGCTCTGGCAATCATACGAGGTCCCGTACTCCGGCTTCGCGCACGACCACGCGATAGCCGAGCCAAGCACGGCGATGAGCGGAAATGCGGCGATCAGATGTGTGAGGCCGGTCCGCCTTTTTATGTAGTGAAACGCAGCCAGCCCGATCGCCATCAGTGGGAAAAGGATCTCGATCACGATGCCGAGCGCCAAACCGGCATGCCCGGTCTCGATCCGATCGGAATGAAAATTCCAGCTGTCGCGAAAGGTAATGACGATCGCCATCACGCCGACGGCGACGCCGCCGAGCAGAGCGAGAAGTGGAACGTGATCCTCCCCGTTTTCGCGGAACAACTCCATGCCGCCGAGGTAGGTCAGCGTGAAAAGACCGGCAAACGCGATCAGGCCCAGGTTGGCGTGCGTGTATTCGGCAGTTACTCCGAGTCCGACGGCCGCGGCAATTACGAAGGCGAGGAACAGTGTGGTGACCGCACCGCGAGTATCACGGCGATACGCAAGAACGGCGTAAGGAATAGCGAGAAGCAGCAGCAGCCAAAACGGCAGCGGGTTGACGATACGAAAACTCCAATCCCATTGCGAAGTTGCCCACACCGCGGTGCCGACGAGATACGCGACCGCACCGAGCGTGGTGCGAAGCAGATAGATGAGCGGCAGGCTGAGAAGCAGCCAGGTAAGAATGAAATTCGCAAGGCTACCGTGGATTTGATAGGTCTGGCTGACGAGCGCGATCGCGGTGCCGATTGCCGCGACGTTGAAGATCGCCGCGCTCTCGCGCCACGGCTTCGAATCATACCGCCGCCTCAGGACGAATACGCACAGCATCTGCGCAGCGACCAGCGGCAACAACGCGATCGTGCAGCGGACTGGCCGGTTCAGTTCATCCCAATTATGCGCGACGAGAAGAACGACGCCCGCTGCGATCAGGATCGATCCGACAATTGCGATGACCGTGAAAGCGACGTTGCGTTCCGGCGCAGCGTCGCGCGCAAAGTGCCGCTCAATCGCAACCGCCTGCTCCTGCGAAATCGCGCCGCTCGCGACGAGCGCCGGCAACTCACCGGTCAGCCACCGCACTGCGCGCCGGTTGGTACGCGACACGCCGCGATTTAATCACAATCGCGCCGACGGCGAAGAAGAAACTCACGCGCGAATTACGCGCCGAAATTTGTTAGGCGCTGCTGCCTCTGCCGCCAGCGACCACCAGGATAATTCCGCCGATGAAGCACGCGCCGCCGACGATCGGGCCGATCGGGACGTGGTGCTCCTTATCGGCGTCGACTTTCAGCGGGCCGAGTTTCGCGACGTTCTCGCGTGTGGTGTAGCTGAATGAGCCGCCGAACCATCCGTAGGCGAGGGCGATGATGCCGATCGCAATGAGAATGATTCCGACAATCCCTGCCGGTTTCACAGGTTAAGTACGAACCGGCTCAGAGCGTGCGCCGTCCCTGGATCAAATTAATGATCAGGATAACGACTGCGATGACGAGCAGGATATGGATGAAGCCGCCCATCGTGTATGAGCTGACCAGTCCGAGCAGCCAGAGCACGAGCAAGATAACGAAGATGGTCCAGAGCATAAGTTCCTTTGGTTAATGTCCTAACTGCTCATCGTGCGTGCCCGCGTCGCTGCGCTTATTTGTGGATAACTTGATTTGCCACAACGCGCTACGCAGGCCGCTTCTTTAATATAAATTCAAACAATTTTGCTGGCGGTTCGCGCGGGAAAAGCTTACATCCCCGCCGTAAATCACTCTATGCGCTCGAAACTTCTCGGTTCCCTCGTCGCTGCGTTCCTCGTCGCCGGCTGCTCGCAAAAAGGCGTTGTCGTGGAAAAACGCCTAAAGCCATCGCCCTTCGCCTACTCGACGGGAATGGATGGTATCTATAGTTTCATGCTCCGCGATGAACAGGGTCACGTTCATTCGCAAATGGTAACGCCGGAAGTTTTCCAGCGTTATGAGGTCGGCGATCTCTTCGACGATCAACAGGGTGGCCCGGTTCGTCGCGAAGGTTTCAGCAAAGACTCGAGCGCTGTCTCCGACAGCAAGGAAGTGAAGCCGGTGCACCATCATCATGCGGCGCACCACACGCCGCACCATGCGAGCACTGCGTCACATAAGGCGAAGCGGCACACCTTGCGCGCAGTTGTGAAGCCTCGCGAAGAAGAAGCGCAGACCGCTGCGATCGCCGCGCCGATCGAGCCGCACGGGCTGGACGTTCATCCGTAAGCCGCGCTGTTACGCGTCGTTTAACGCCGACGGCACGTCCCAATTCGTTTTCGTTAGCCGCGCGACAGCTTCGTCGTAGCTGCATTTGCGAAGGTCGGCGACGATGCGCGCAGCACGATCGCGTAGCTTGGCGTTGCTCGGCGTGACGTGACTCATCACGTTGCCACGGACTTTCCCGAGTCGAATCATCGCGCCCGTGCTGATGATGTTCAGCGCGACCTTGGTTGCGCTGCCCGCCTTTAAACGTGTCGAGCCGGTCACGATCTCCGGACCAGTCGGCAGATTGATTTGCAAATCAGCGCTCTCGCACTTGCGCGCGGCAGGATTACAGGTGAGCAGAATTGTTCGTGCGCCGCGCTGCTTTGCCGCATCGAGTCCACCGAGCACAAATGGCGTTCTGCCGCTCGCCGTAATTCCGCACACCACGTCGCCGGCACGCGCATTTCGCTCCTCAATTGCGAGCGCGCCCGCTGCCGGTTCGTCTTCCGCACCTTCCACGCTGCGATGAAGCGCAGTCGCGCCACCGGCAATGATTCCCTGCACGACATGCGGCGACGCTCCGAACGTCGGCGGAATCTCGCTGGCGTCGAGAACGCCGAGACGGCCGCTCGTTCCGGCGCCAATGTAGAACAAATGCCCGCCGTGGCGCAGTGCCTCTGCGACGAGATCTACGGCTGTGACAAGTTTCTCGGCCGATGCGCGCAATCCTTCCTGCACGAAGCGCTCTTCTTCGACGAATAAGTCGACCAGTTCGCGCGTGCCGAGCTGATCCAAAAATGCCGATCGCTCATTACGCTGCTCCGTCGTCGCGCTCGACAAGGATGCCTCAACATCATGCTCGAAGTCTTCGCGCGGAAAGTGCGGTGATTGCATTGCCAGCCAGGCGGCACCGAACTCCGGCGCATGTTCCGCCAGCTCAACATTTGCGAGAGGCAAGAAATCAATCACCGAGCGCGTGAACGCGTCG
>JBJMWW010000029.1:0-20653 GCA_045809945.1 Chthoniobacterales bacterium | reverse complement strand
GTAACTACCTGGATCCAAAAAGGTCACAATTGCTGATTCCTTATCGCTGGTTGGAGCGATGCCTGTTGATTCAAGCTCCTGCTCCTGATCGCTTTTCCAGTTATCGTTTGAAAGGATACGCGTGGAGCCGCGATACAGATCCAACGTCGGATCCTCCAACGCGTCAGCAACTCCGCCGTTTTTCAGGCTCGGACCGATCGCGCGGATTACAACGCGCTGCGGATTGGTTCCTTGAATGATGAAACCCCCAATCATTGCACCGGCGTCTCCGGATTTGACCTGGCCGCGCGTCGACAGATTCAGCAGGCGCGTGGTCGTATCGCTCGCCAGGTCGTAGATCTCAATCAATCCAACGCCGGTGTCTTTGCCTTGAAGAATGCAGGTGTAAGTGCCAGAGCTAATTCGCGCGACGATTGCTGATTCGCGCGAGTCGGTGGGCCTTAGACTGACAGCGTCGAGTATTTTCCGCTCGTCCGCCGACGCTTCAGAGTAGTCATCGTTAAACACAAGCTCGTTTCCATTTGCGTCGCGCAGACTCAACGTCGGATCCTGGATCGCGTCGGCCACGCCAAATACGGCCATAGAGGGTCCTAACCCGCGAATCGCAATAATCTTTCCTGTACCACCTTGATTGATGAACCCGGCTACCATGACGTCGGTTCCGACACCGACAGGACCGCGAGTCGAGATATTCGCCAGTCTGCCAGTAACCACCGGTGTCGCTGTTGGGTTTGGAGTTGCTGTCGGTGTCGCCGTAGGCTTTGGTGTCGGCGATGTGGAAGGCGTCGCGGTCGGCGATACGATTGGCCCGGGCGACACCTGTAGGTAAACCGTGTTCGAGGTCGCGGTTGCGCCGTTCTTATCGGTTACCCGTGCGGTAATTTGGTAATTGATCGGCTGATCTGAGGCATTCGACGGCACAAACGGGAACGCGAAGCGTCCATCATCGCCAGGTGTAGCCGTTCCGATGGCATTGCCATCCGACAGAATGTCTACCGAAGTAACACGCGAAGGGTCGCCACCGCTACCGCTCTCAATACCTTGAATAAGAATCGTTTCGCCGGACGATACGACGAGCGGATTCAGTGCATCGCTGCCGTCAGCGGTCGTGATTCGAACGAACGGCTGATTATCGGTGACATTCACCCGTACGTCTTTAGATATCGAGTAGTTGCCTTTGTCATCAACCGCAACGGCGTTGATGATGTGCGTGCCAGCCACGAGTGGTATCCAGTCAAGCAAAGGGGTCGTGCCACTGGTTGAATACGGGAATCCAGCTATCGGCGGATCGAACGCAATACCATCGACGAAAAACTGCACCGCATTTACGCTACGAACTACACCGTTGACGTCTCTGACATCGGCGGTTAGCCGAACGGCCGTGCCAGCAGCCACTACGCGGTCTTGGACAGGCTGGGTGATTTCAACTTCGAGCGCCGCACGCGCGTCGATCGGTGGCAAGATGCTAATCGGAACCGTCGCACTGGCATTCGTGCGATCTTTGCTGTCGGTCGTCCGAACAAACAGTTCAAGGTTTGTATAGGTTTCGAAGTAACCGTAGCGGCCGAACGACGAGAAATGGTTGGCAATCGTTTCGGCAGGGTTCCACTTCAAACTATATGGGAAAGAATAATCGAGACTCGAATAAGGAAACGGGACATCAGACGACGTACTTGTGTTGGAGATGGTTTGCTTGGTTGCTTTGGTTAAGAACACGAACTGCAAGCCGCCGAGTGTCTGAGTGGCAACCACATCCGGATCGAGCCCGACTTTAATCGGACCCGTTCCGCCGCGGACGACGGGGCCCATAGTCCCGCCGCGGACGACCTGAAAAAGAGCACGGTTCGAAACGACGACGTCGCCATTGTGATAAACCGCAGACTCTTGTAGTGGCTTACCGGCATAGCTGCTGTTAATTTCCGTGTAGCGCTGAAACTGCGGGACAACCAATTCGAACGCGAAGGTTGCGTCGGTGCTAAACGGCTCAAGCACATACGGGTCCTTTGAAGTTGGCACAGTTGTTGTCCGAGCAGTGCCCGCAGAAGATGATACAACCTTGTAAATCCGTCCCTTCGAGCTTACGACTGCGCCGTTCGGGTAGTTTGTTGAAGGATCGAAAGCCGTTCCAACATGCTGGAAGGTCACGTGGCCCCGTTTCTGATCTGGCGTCGAGTTGGGGGTTGAGTGTAAGCCACCGCCGACAGTGGACGGCGCGAGACTGCCCGCGATGGTCACTCGGTACGCATTGCCGTTCGATACCACAAGATCATTGACCCAATATGGTATCTGCTCCCGGAGAACTTTTGTAGGAATGAAGTTAAACGCGGCAGTGCCCAGTATGGCGACCTCTCCGTCCGTCTGCGTCAGCCCAAGGCCGCCGTTATTCGCTGTAGTGCCACCTTGTACCACCTCATAAACTCGGCCGTTCGATACGACCAAATCGCCCTTCGTATAGGTATGACCGCCTTCGTTAAGAGGACCTCCTGCATACTGAAACTCAACAATTCCATCTAGCACCGCTGTAGCTGGCGCCGGCGCAGGTGTTGGCGTGGGCGTGGGGCTATCGGTTGGGTAAACTTTAGGATCGAGTCGCCCGGCAGTGGTAACTTGATAAACTTCGTCTTTAGTACCGTAAGTCAGAATCACGAGGTCCGCGTCTCCTGGAGGAGGCGCAGGGTAAACTGCAGGAACCACAATGTTGGGATCTGCCGGTTCTTGGTAGTTGTAGTAGTCTACGCCGGCAACAGCGCGCGGTCCGATGTAGCGGAAGTTGGCATTACTACTTGAGTCGCTCGGATCAGTGTTGATCGTCGGCGGTGCGCCAGCCGAATTATAGGTCGTATCTGACTGAATCTGGAACAGCTTGCCGTTAGCAACTACCTTGTCGCTCTTCGAATAAGGAACTCCAGAGGAAAGCGCGAAAGGCAGCGTGCGGTGAAAAAATTGGGCGTAGCGCACATTTGCATCCGCAATGAGAGCATTCGCGTTCAGGAAAATCTGAGACGTAAAGGGCAGGATGGGTTCCGTCTGTCCTTCGCCAAGGGCGCTCTGTAGCGTAACACCGTACATCTGGACGGCGACAGTGTCGCTCGATACGTCGCCCGTAGTAGATTTGACAACGACCTCCAATGCATGCGCGCCGGGTTGGGTCGGATTGTATGAAATGGCGTTAGGATTTGCGCAATCGGTGGAGTTCACCCGAACGCCATCCTCCAACAAATCGACTTCTACGCATCTCGTGCTAGATGGGGCGACGTAGTGATAGCTAATTGTAACATCACCTTTGCCAATCTCGTGTGCATACCGTCCGGTAGCGCTAATAACCTTAGTCCCGAACGACGTCGTGATTTGGTCGAGCGCGATTGTTAACGCTTGATCTGCGGCCGCGGTCAACATGCCCAATGCGCTCAGCAGCAGGCCTGAGACTGCGGCCAACGAAAGCCGATGAAACCGGAAACGAGAGGACGGGCCGAAGCCCATTCGAGGGGGGTTCATGAGATTGGGGCGGCGCGAAGGCTGGCAGGGTTATTTTACTGAAGCAAGAAAAAGTTTCTCGGGTGTTTACCCGAGGCTACGGGCCTGAGTTCGCGGTCTTCAGCGTGGTTTGCAGATCGCTGATGCTGCCGTCGGTAAAAATGATCAGCGGTCCGCTGCCGTGCACGTCGCCACGCTCGATAAACCAGGGCTGGCGCGGCCATTCGTGCGGGCTGGTGGGTTTATCGTCGAAAAAAGTGGAGAAGTAATCGATCCGCGCGTTCTCCGGTTGTGTGAAATCGGGATTGCCGAGCAGGTTCTGGATCGTCGGACAGATCCATGATTTTCGCGGCACGCTGTAGGGCTCGAGCCGGGCGATCCACCATTTTGCGATCTCTTCGTCGGTTCCGCCGGCGATCGTTGCATCCATTTGCGGCCAGCTGCCGTTCTGCTGGATGTAAAGATTGGCGCCGACGGTGAGTGTCTTCAGATTAGCCATGCATTGGGACCGTTGCGCGCGCGCCTGCATGCTGCTCACGGCCGGGATGAGCAGCAGAATCAGAATGACGATCACACCGATCGTCACCAGCAACTCGATGAGTGAGAACGCGCGAGCCCGGCTCGATCTCTGAAACGACCGCACGCCGGCCGGTTAACCGGAGGTGGGGCTGGTCCCAACACTCCCGCCGCCCGCGGTGCTGGATTGCTTGAAGCCGTTGACCTTGAGCGACAACGTCGCGTCAATGATCGGTTCGCCGGTGCTCCCGCTGACGAACCCGCCGTTGACGAACATGGTTGCATCGCCGGTCAACCGGATGGCAGCGATGCTAGCTGACCGACCACTGGCGGAGTTGCTGATCTTCGCGTCGATTGGCCCGTTGATTGTCGCAGTCACTGGAATGCTGACGACGTGAGGCTGGCCATTTTCGTCGAGTTCCGTCTTCTGAAGATTGAAATTGTAGGTCGCCTGCAGAATACCCTGCACGCGCGCACTGTTCGGATCGGCACTCGCGGTAATCGTGCCGGTAAAAACACGACCGCGCGCAAACATCGTGAATGCCCCGGTGCCGTTGCCCGTGCTCGGAACGGCGAGCGAAAAAACGCCGATGGAATTCAGCGCCGGGCAATTCGCCGGATTAGGCTCGGCGCAAAAAGCGGGGCTAAGCACTCCGGCATACGTCCCAACGACACTCGTTTTCGTGCCCGGATAAATCGGCCCGCCGCTGATCGCCCAAGCCTGCGACTGAGCGAGAACGAAACACAAGAGCGCGCCGAAGAGAGATTTCACGTTCGCAGCTTATGGTTGCGAAATCGCGACGGTCAATTCGAATCCCGCGCGCCTGTCTTGGATTCTCGCCCTACTCGCTCACCCAGCGCCCGCCGGGTGAGGTGAGAATCGGCAGCTCGTCCATCATGAACTGCGTTTTGCCGAGCGCGCCGATCATGTGCATGCCGGTCGCGGCGTGGAATTTTTGCGACATTTCCTCGCCGGTGTGGCAGCCCCAGCTCTTGATTATGGCGTTGCGCCAGAAAATGCCGCGATGGATCTGGGCGAGCTGGTTCTCGTGCAGGAACGATTTGGCCGAGCTATCGACCACACTGCTGTAGTCGAACATGAAACAGGCGCGGTTCGAGTGCCCGAAGAATTCGAAGTCGGCGATCTTAATTTCGCTCCGCGGCTGCCCGCTGTTCAGGTAATTGATGACGTCGTCGCCGTTTTTGAACCAGACGAGGTTGAGATGAAACTTGTCGCGCACTGAATCGATGAAGCTGATCAGGTCCATGTGCTCCTGCGCGGCGCGATCGAGGTAGCCCTGCTTGTAAACCAGCCAGGTGATCATCGCGTCGGGGCCCGCCTCGTCGCGGATCTGCTCGGTCCGGATGCGTGCGGCGCGGACGAAATTGGCCCACCAATGATCGTGCGGCTGGGCCTTGTATTTCTCCCACTCCATCAGGGATGGACCGCCGACGAGGATGATGTACTCGCCTTTGGTCGGCGTGGCGGCGCGCAACGGCGCGGCCATGATTGCGATGAGCGGGAGAAGGAGGAGGAAACGTTTCATCTGGAGGGTAAAACGGGAGCAGTATTTATGCTGAGAATGGTCGGTTCGCAACTGTCGCCGCCGTCGTTGCCGCGGCGGGTGACGTTGAATTTCACCGCAGAGGACGCGCAGAAGTCAGAGACTTCTTGGAACGCGAATTTCCTCTGCGCTCTCTGCGGTTGATTCAAAGCTCGGCAGCGATGAGACCGTCGTAGGTCTGGCGACGTCGGATGAGAACGGCATTGTCGCCTTCGACCAGCACTTCAGCGGGAAGTGGACGCGAGTTGTAATTCGAAGCCATGACAAATCCGTAGGCGCCGGCGCTCATGACGGCGAGGAGATCGCCTTCGCGCAGCGGCGGCATCTCGCGATCCTGGGCGAAGAAATCGCCGCTCTCGCAAACGGGGCCGACGATATCGATAACGTCCGCACCGCGGCCGGCGGCCGCGGCTACAGGAACGATCTCGTGATAGCTCTGGTAGAGCGCGGGGCGGATGAGATCGTTCATTCCCGCGTCGACGATGACGAATTTCTTCTGCGCGGTTTCCTTGATGTACTCGACGCGGGTGAGCAGCACGCCGGCATTACCGACGAGGAAGCGGCCGGGTTCGATCAGCACGCGCAAGTCGAGATCGCGCAGCGGCGGCACGATGGCGTTCGCATAATCGGCCACGCTGAAGGCTGCTTCTTCGCCGCCATGTTCGTGCCACCATTTGCCTGAGCCGCTCTCGAGCGCGCGCTTGTAAATGATTCCCATTCCGCCCCCGATGCTGAAGAACTCGATCGCGTAGCGCTGCTTCAGTTCGCGCACGATCGGGGCGACTTTGGCAATCGCATCGGCGAACGGTTTGCCGCTGGTGATCTGCGAACCGAGATGCATCTGGATGCCGCGGATCGCGATGTGCGGCATCGACGCGGCGAGCGCGTAGACATCCGCGATCCGATCGAGCGCGATGCCGAACTTGTTCTCGCTTTGGCCGGTCGAAATGTATTTGTGCGTGTCGGCGGCGACATCGGGGTTGACGCGCAACGCGATTGGCGCGCGCATTCCTTTCGTTTCTGCGAGATGATTGATCTGCGCGAGCTCCGCTTCGCTTTCGACGTTGAAGCTGTGAACGTTCTGCTCAAGCGCGTACTCGATCTCCTCGCGCGTCTTGCCGACACCCGCGAACGTGCAGCGCGCGGCATTGCCGTCGGCGTTGAGGACACGAAACAATTCGCCGCCGGAAACGATGTCGAATCCGGCGCCTTCGTTCGCGAGCAAATGGAGGATGGCGCGATTCGAATTCGCCTTCACGGCGTAGCAGATCAGGTGATCGAGCTCGCTCAGCGCCGCATCGAGCCTTTGAAAATGATCGCGAATCGTGCCGGCGCTGTAGACGTAGGTCGGGGTGCCGTGTTCCTGCGCGATGCGCTCGAGCTCGACGTCTTCGCAACAAAGCTGTTTGTCGCGGTATTCGAACCGATGCATCGCAGAACGTTCAGCGGACGCGCTGTCTTGTCATCCCGAGCGCAGCGAGAGCCCGCCCTGAGCGAGGCGTAGCCGAGTCGAATGCGGACCTCGCAAACCTTCGCAAGCGCATAGTGTTCATGACGTCGCCGCAAAAGCTTGTGAGGTCCCTCACGTCGTTCGGGATGACCCGCGATCTAGCCGACCAGTCGGTTTGGGTTCTGCCGGCGGAACAACGTCAAAATGGCGACGAGCACGAGCAGGACGCCAAACGTGCAGACAATCGCGGCGCCGCTCGGGAAATCGCCGTAGAAAGAAAGATAAAGCCCGGCAATTCCGCCAATCAGCGAGACGAGCCAGCCGATGAGAAGGCGAAGCGCGATTCGACGCGTGAGCGTGATCGCGACGGCAGCGGGCACGATCAAATAACTGAAGACGAGCAACACGCCCGCGACCCGGACGAAGATCGTCACGACCAGGCCGAAGAGCGCGTAAAACGCGAAGTCCCACCAGCGCACGCGCAGACCGCGTTCGTAAGCGCGATCGCGATCGAACGAAACGAGCAGGAACGATCTCCGTTTCCAGAAATGGAGCGCGCCGACCGCGGCGAAAACAGCAAAGCAGCGCCAGACCTCATCAGCCCGCACGACTGTGATGTCGCCGACGAGCATGTTGCGAATTTCTTCGTTGCCGTGCGGCGATTTCGAAAGCAGCAAAACCGAAGCGGCTGCCGCAACGACGTAGGTAATGCCGATAATCGCTTCCTGCGGAACGGCGCTCGCTCGTTTATTAGTCAGCGCAAAGAGAACCGCGCCGAGCAGTGTCGCGCCGAGCGCAATCGCGAACGTCTGCCAATCATCCGGCTCACGGTGTAACAGCAGCGCAACGCAGATGCCCAGTGACGCGATCTGCGCCATCGCGATATCGATAAAAATGATGCCGCGCTGCACGACGTGGAGCCCGAGATAAACGAGGAGCCACGGCAAAAGCACACAAGCCATGATCGGCCAGAAAAGTACGTCCCACATCTTAGACTCCTGCTCCTACTCGTAATCTTAATCGTGCTCGGACGTAACGAATTCGATTAGGAGCACGATCATGGGGATGAGCAAGAGTTTTCACTTCAGTGCCGCGCTCAAATTCGCAATCAACTTATCGATCAATTTCACGTAGCTGTCGGTGTCGGGCAGCCCGCCAGGGAACTGCGCGAAGTCGACCACCTTTGCGCCGGTCGCGCTCGCCACCTTCTCCGCGATTTTCCGGTCGTGATACGGCTCGACGATGATCGCTTTGATGTGCTGCGCTTTCATCTGCTCGATCACTTCGGCGAGGTGCGAAGGCGATGGTGGAATGCCCGGTTTCGGCTCAAGGAAAACGTCGATCTCAACGCCAAACCGATGGGCGAAATATGGCCACGAATCATGATAAGCGACAACGTGCTGGCCCTTGAACGGCAGCATCGCCGTACCCCACTCCTGCAACTTCGTGTTGATGGTTGCTTCGAACTTCTTCTCGTTCGCCTGATAGGCCGCCGCGTTGGCCGGATCAACCGCGGCGAAGGCCTGCGCGATATGCGCGGCGACTGCTTTGGCGATGATCGGATCGCAGGAAAAATGGGGATTACCAAGTGCGTGCACGTCGCCCGCCGCGCGGGTGAGCTGTTGCGGCACGCCCATTAATTTGATGCCTTGTGAAGCCTGAACGCGCCCGGGCTTTCCGACTTCGATCTTCGAATTGCGCGCGTTCTGCAGCAACGGCGGCAACCAGCCGATTTCGAGCTCGGCGCCGCCGTCGATCAGCACATCGCCGTTGCGCAGCGCGACGACAAAACTGGGCCGCGCATCGACGAAGTGCGGGTCTTCAGTCGGCTTGGCGAGCACCGTGACTTCGACGTTGTCGCCGCCGACCTCACGCGCGAGCGCCCCGAAATCGGGCAAGGTCGCGACTACGTTGATTTTCGCATGGGCAATTTCGCAGACGGAAAATAGAGAGAGAATTAACAGTAGTTTTTTCATCATTGAGTTCGGACTGCGCAGCGTTCCGTCATTCCGAGCGGAGCGAGGAACCTCGCAAACGTTCGCAAGCGTGTCGTGTTCATCACGGCTAACCGGACGTTTGTGAGGTCCTTCGCTTCGCTCAGGATGACACATTAGAATTTGTGGGCGGCGCAGCTTTCTGTCATTCCGAGCGGAGCGAGGAACCTCGCAGACGTTCGCAAGCGTGTCGTGTTCATGACGTCGATGCAAAAGCTTGTGAGGTCCCTCACTTCGTTCGGGATGACCATTAACTAGAATTTGTGGGCGCCGTGCGCGCCGAGAATGAATTCAAACTGGAAGAAGACCGAATCCACTTCGCGACCGGGGAAGAGGAAGGTCAGGCCTGACATTTCCTCCAGCCAGTCGTGGCTGTATTGCAGGCGCAGCTTCGAGAACTCGGTCGGATACCAGGTGATATTGGCGGAAATGCGGGAGCGCGTTTGCCGATCGATATCGACGGTGTAATCCGAGTCGTCCATGTGCACGTAATCGCCGCGTAACCCCGCGGTCCAGCCTTTGCGAAAACCCCAGACGATCTGCGAGTAAACTCCCCAGTCATCAAACGTCTCCGCGACCGGAAAAGCTTCGCCGATCCCGCGGCCGGCCTCGAACTTGCGATACATCGCTTCGGTCTGCCATTTCACGAAGGGGAAGCCGCCTTCAGCGTGCGCGCTCTTCCACTTGTAGAGCAGATCGGCGCCGTAAATCTGCGTCTTCGAGTTCGCGCCGGTTTCGTTCGAGCCGAACGCCGCGGAGACGCCGCCGAGAATTGTCTGCGTATCGCTCAAGTTGAATGAGGTCTCGAAGCGCGGTTGCCAGAGAAAATCCTGCAGGCCGCGCATCTCGCGATCGGTTGTCAGCCGGCCGAAGAACATGCCGTTATCTCCCGGATTGCGGAACGAAAAGCCCGTGTTGCCGCGGCCGTTCTGGACCGCGAGATAGAGCTGCGCGTACCACGGCGTCGGCAACGTCCACGCAAGCTGACCGCCAACGCCGCGCAATCCGTCGCTGCCAAGAAACAGTCCTTCTACGAGCGGCGCATCGGCAAAATCCCAGGTGTGCGGATGTGTTGGATTAAGCCGGCCGAACGGCGCGAAGAACTGTCCGCCTTTCGCCTGCAATCCCCAGGGCAGATTGGTTGTTTGCAGAAACGCTTCCTCGAGCTCGACCGACGTTTCGTTGTCGTTATCGAGCTTGAACACGATGTTGGCGAAGCCTTCGAAATACGGATCGACTGCGCCATCGAGTGCGAGCTCAGCGTTGCGCTCATTGAAACCGCGCTGCTGCGGATCGTGGTCGCCGACTTCGACATTGTAGAGGTCGCGCGCGCTCGAGTAGGCGAGGCTCGCGACGTTGTCGAACGAGAGGTTCATGTAGTTTTTGCCGCCTGCGCCGCTCGCGATCGTCATCGGCTGGGTCAAGGCGCCGCCCGTGCCCGTGGAAGAAATCGTCGTGTCGCTCGCGACGACCGATGTGTCTTCTGTAGGAATTGTGGCCGCGCCGTTTGCGTTCACGCCGCCGGGAGTTGGCGGCGCCGCAGGTGCGTTCGCCACAACCGATGCGTCCTCCGTCGGAATCAACTGCGGCGCGTTTGTCGGCTTCGACGGGGACGCGGCAGCTTCGGCCGGCGTTGATTGCGGCTCAGGATTTTCCGGCAGCATCGGCGACGCAGCGGGATTCGCTTGTGGCTGCGGTTGATTCTGCACCTGTTGCTGCAACTGCTTCACCAATTCGGTGAGCGACTGCACCTGCTGACGCAGTTGCTCGACTTCAGCGCTGGACGCGGGTGGCGAGTTGTTTGTCGCCGCTTCCTGCGCAAAGGCGAGGCTCGCGACTGAGATTAAAAAAAATGTGATCTGAACTTTCATCATGCTCCTGCAAACGACACGAATGCCGAAAGCGCGTAGGACGCGCACTGGATGAACGGCTGCTGAAAACGCGCGAGCAGCCGTTGGTCGCCTCAGCGACCGAACAGCCAGCGGTCAGGAGCAGGATGGCGGAGCGTGCTCGAGGCGCGCGAACAGCAGCACATGCGGCAAGGCGAGCGGACGCTCACAATGCAGCGACGACTCCGGAGTTGCGCTGAACGTCACCGCCAATGGAGCGACGCAATCGTGCTCGACACTGCCGGAGGCGACGACCGTGACTGCGCAGATATGCGCCGTCGCGCCGTCAGTGTGCAATGACTCGTGCAGCGTCGGAGCAGCCGACGCCGCAATGGCGAAGAGGAACGCCGCGAGTGCGGCCAGTGCCGCGCTGCGCATCAGTTTTGTGCGCTCATTCATCGCCGTGCCATTGTGGCAACTATCGAGCAGTTCGGCAAGAGCAACGCTCTACACCTTTGCAGGTCGCGCGCGGTTAGCTCAAACCATGCATCTGCCGGATTTCGTTAAACGCGCGAACCGCAACTTCGATCGGCACATCCAACCAGTCTGTGGCTTCCTTGAGTTCGCGGAAGACGCGAACATTCTGATTGTTGGAGTAACCATGGAAAACCCTGGCGAGACCGTATTGTTCCTCACCCGCTACGACGGCACGAGGAGAGGGCGGCGCGAGCACCGGTTCGCGCGCGAGTGACCAGATCTCATCGCTGGAAAACTTCATCTCTCCGACATCAGTTAGATTCGCGATTTGTCGCAACCGAGGATCAAACTTGGCATCGTGGAAGAGGCGACTCCTATGCTCAGTCAGGTCGGTGCGCGTAAGCGTGTCCCACCCGTAGCTAAACACTACCTGATGCTCGGCGTTGATGATGAAGTCAGCGGCCATACGGAGGAGAATTGCTAAAAGCTAATCGAACCAACGCAATCATTTCGGGTTGTAAGCGCGGGAATTTTCTCAACCGACAGTGATCGCCGCCTCTAGTTACGCGTAGCTCACACCTTCGCTTCAGGTGCGAGGTGGCAGTCGTGACCGGCGATTTCGAACTGAATCGTGCTGTGCTCGATCGCGAACCGGTCGTGCAGTTCGCGCGCCGCCTGCTCGAGCAACTCGCAATCACAGCGGTCGGTCGTGCGAACGAGATGCGCCGTGAGCGCGGTTTGGGTCGTGCTCATTGGCCAGATGTGGAGGTCGTGCACCTCGACCACATCGGGCAAAGCGGCGAGATAGCGACGCACGCTGGCGGTGTTGATGTTTTCCGGAACGGCTTGCAAGGCAAGGTTCATGGAATCGCGCAGCAGGTCCCACGTGCCCCACACGATAACGGCCGAAATAACAAGGCTCATCGCGGGGTCGATCCACTGTTTGCCGGTGAGCAAAATCGCGATGCCGGCGACAACGACTCCGGCCGAGATGACGGCATCGGCTGCCATGTGCATGAAGGCGCCGCGAATGTTCAGGTCGCCTTTGCGTCCGGACATGAAGAGGAACGCGGTTACGCCGTTGATGAGAATGCCAAGCGCCGCGACCCAGACCACCGTCGTGCCGGCAACCGGCGCGGGCGTCTTGAATCGGCGCAATGCTTCCAGCGTGATCGCGCCGACGGAAACGAGGAGCAGGATGGCATTGAACAAGGCCGCGAGAATTGACGAGCTCCGCATACCGTAGGTCCGACGTTCAGTGGGTGCCGACCGCGCGAGAAACGTTGCGCCCCAGGCGAGCAACAGGCCGAGCACGTCGCTGAGATTATGACCGGCGTCGGCGATCAGGGCGAGCGAGTGCGCGAAAAGGCCGAACACAACCTGCGCGATGACCAACGCGAAGTTGAGTGCAGTGCCGATCGCGAAGGCCGCGCCAAAGTCTTTCGGCGCGTGCGGGTGGCCGGCGCAGCCCTGATCATGATCGTGCCCGCTCATGATGAAAGCGCTTCAGTCTCGCAGCACTCGCATTCACCGCGAATCGCTTCGCGTGCTTCTTTGACGACAAATGGAATGAGCGCGAGCGCTGCGACACTATCGAGCCACCACCAACCGAGGAGCCGTGTCGCGGCGAGTCCGATCATCAGCACGATCGACAAGTAGCCGCACGTGATCGACTCGACCGCGTCCGCTCGTAACGCGCGGGAGTTTAGCTGCGCAGCAACTTTGAGTTTGTAGGCGGCGAGGATCGGCATCCCAATTTTCGCGACGATGCCAATCAGAATGCCCCATGCGCTTTCGCCTGTGTCGGTGACGCGGTTCGCGATGAACAGTCCGTACGCGGAATTAGCGATGACGTAAACCACGAGAACGTATAACGAATAGCCGACGAGGCGCGCCGCCTTGCGTTCGACGCCTTCGACGCGCTCGACAGACGAGCGGCCCGAGAACTCAATCCGCAGCCGCCACAACAGCACTCCGCCGCTAAACAGCTCTATGACGCTGTCGATGCCAAACGCTTCCAAGAGCAAGCTGCGCGATGACCAACCGAGCGCGAGCGATGCTGCACCTTCGATGAGCATCCAGCCGAGCGTGATGTAGGTCAGCAGCAGCGCCTGCTTAACCGCAAGTTCCCGCGCGTTTGTCGGGTAACTAGTTTGAGTGGCAACAGCCATGTCGTCCTTAATCTACGCCGGCACGAGTTCAGTTGTCGCGGGTGGCTTCGGCAATGGTGCGTCCGGACATGAAGAGGAGCGCGGTCATGCCGTTAACGAGAATGCCAAGGGCCGCGACCCAGACGACCGTCGTGCCGGCAACCAGCGCAGGCGTCTTGAACCGGCGCAATGCCTCAAGCGCGATCGCTCCGACGGCAATCAGGGCGAGCGAGTGCGCGAAAAGGCCGAACACAACCTGCGCGATGACGAATGCGAAGTTGAGTGCGGTGCCGATCGCGAAGGCCGCGCCAAAATTCTTCGGCGGATGCCCAGCGCAATCGTGATGGCCGCTCACGCTCAAGATTCTGTCGCGACCCGCCCGCGATGTCCACACGAGGTGGACAACGCCGCAGGCTTGGTGTACCGCACCTGCGCCGTCGCGCCATGGCACAACTCCGCCTCAAGACGCTGCGTCGCGTCACGTTTCTGCTCTTCCTGCTCGTCATCGCGGCGATCGTGCTGCGCTGGATTTCGCTCGAGAAATGGCGCCGCAAAGTTTCCGAGACACAGGTGGCAGAGGAGACGCCGACCCCGAAACCGCAGCCATCGCCATCAGCATCGCGACCGCCGGTAATTACCGGGAAAATCGACACCGCGAAATTGTTCAGCGGGATCACCGTGCACGCGACGGTGGAGCCGGCGCCAGGAGCGGACGCGACGACCGAACGGAACGACCCGCAGAGTTATGTCCTTGAGCTGAAGCTGCACGCCCATGTGCCCGAGCCTAACAAGTCGGTCGATGACCTCGCAAAAATCAACGGGCAACTGCCGCGTGTGTTGCCCGGACTTTCGACAATGGTCAATGCCGACTCGGTGTCACCGCTGTTCAAGGATCTTTACGAGACGAAGCTGAAACAACTGCGCGACAATCTCGTGCGACTCGACCAACTCCTCTCGCGTCACAATTTCTACGACACGCAGACCGTGCTGAACCTGCGTCATCCACAAAGCCATCGCCGCGCTGTCCTGCTCCAGGCTGATATGGATGTCGACGCGGATGGTTCCGATGCCGATCGACTGCCGGCGGGGACCGGCGTGTCGCCCAATTTCAAACCTTTCACGAGCTATAAGTGGGCAAAGAAAACGCCGGCGGCGAATCCGTATCTCGGGCCGACGGAAGAGAAACTGAAGAAGCAGCAGGCTGACCTGAATGCCGCCGGCGCGAATGCCGATCGGAAACGCGACCTGAACAACGCGATCAAGGTCACGCGCGACGAGATCGAGACGATGAAGAAGTTTAGCTTCTTCATCGGCGCGGCCGATCCCTACGTCGTCGTCCCCGGTATTTTTGTGCGGAATGACGGTGGCAAAGTCGGCGATTACGCCGTCGTTGTTTTCGAAGACAAAATCTTTCCGGCAATTGTGGGCGACGTCGGTCCGAACGATAAAACCGGCGAGGCGTCGCTCCGGATTGCGAAAGAAATCAACCCGCGCGCCGATCCGATGAACCGGCCGGTGAGCGATCTCAAAGTGACCTACGTGATTTTTCCCGGCACGGCCGAGCAGCCCTTCGGTCCGCCCGATTACGACAAACTGAGCGCGCGCTGCGAAAAGCTCGTTGAAGAGATCGGGGGCGCCGGCGTGCCGATTCACCATTGGACGAACATTCTGCCGACGCCAACCCCGACACCAACGCCAACACCAACTCCAGCCCCGACGCCGTCCCCTACACCGAGTCAGTGGCCCACGCCTTCCGCATCAGCTTCGCCGGCCACCTCGCCGTCGGCGACCTTTGCATTTCCAACCGAGACACCGAAGCCGTAGCACACAACCAATCCCCGCGCCCGATACGTTCCTGTTTTAACGAAACACTCCGACGCATTCGGTGTCGTTGAGGTGAGGAAATGAAAGCGATCTGGAAACGTCCCTGGGTTTGGCTGCTCGTCGCAATCGCGGCGGTCGTGCTCGTCGTGCACCTTTACCTCGCGATTTGGGTGCGCGATTACGTCAATCGCAAGCTCTCCGAAATCGAAGGTTACAAGGCGCACGTCGACGCGGTGACGTTGCATCTCTGGCGCGGCGCCTATCAGATCCACCACATCAAAATCCAGAAAGTGGAAGGCCACGTGCCGGTGCCGTTTTTCGAGGCACCGCTGGTTGATTTGTCAGTCGAATGGGAGGCGCTCTTTCACGGCGCATTCGTCGGCCAGATCGACATCTATAAGGCAGAGATGAATTTCGTGAACGGACCAAACCCGCAGGTCGGGGTGGACAAACCGTGGACGGAGAAGGTGAAGCAACTTTTCCCGGTGAAGATCAACCGCTTCTCCGTCAAAGGCGGCGAGATCCATTACCGCGACTACAGCAAAACACCGAAGGTCGACGTCGTGATCGACGATGTGCGGATGGTCGCGACCAACCTGACGAACAGCAAAAAGCTTTCCAAGACATTGAAAGCGAACGTCGAGATCGAAGGCCGGCCGCTGCGCGAAGGCGATGTCCGCGCCAAGATCGATCTAGACCCCTATGCGAGCAGACCGACGTTCAGCACGCAAGTCGAGCTGAAAGGCGTCAATCTCGTGAAGCTGAATGATTTCGCCAAAGCCTACGCCGGAATTACCTTCGAGAGCGGCACGCTGCGCGTCGCGACCGAGATGGACGCGAAGAACGGCCGATTCACCGGCTACGTCGAGCCGGTCTTCGATCACATGGGAATTTTTAACCCGCAGCACGATTTCAAGGAGAATCCAATCAACGGCATCTGGCAGGCGATCGTCGGCGGACTGACCCAGATAATCCGCAACCATCCGAAGGACCGCTTCGGCACCCGCGTCCCGCTCTCCGGCAGCTTCGATGACCCGGCACCGGACGTGATGACGACCGTCTTCAACGTTTTCCGCAACGCATTCGTGAAGGCGTTCACCGGCACGTTGAGTGAAGAAGGCGTGAAGGTGCCCGAGGCGAATCCGGACAAGCACTAACGCGTTGTAGAGCGATCGCCCTACACTTCTCGTTGCAATTGCGCGGCGCGCGCTTACCGATTGCGCCCGTGAGTTCTCGGGGTGCGGTGAAAGTCTCGGTTGTCGGCGCGTCCGGTTACGTCGGCGAAGAGCTGGTGCGCCTGCTCTTGCACCATCGGCACGCGCAGATCGTCGGCGTCTCGTCGCGGCAAAACGCCGGCCGCACATTAGCGGAAGTCTTCCCGCGCTACGCGCATCTGCGCGGCGCGCGCGACCTCCGTTTTTCAGCGGAGCCGGATGACGACGCTGAAATTGTTTTCCTCGCACTGCCGCATGGTGTCGCTGCCGATTTCGCGCGCGCCGCGCTGCATGTCGGCAAACGCGTGATCGACCTGAGCGCCGATTTCCGCACGAAAGACGCGGCGGTTTACCAGGAGTTTTACGGCAGCGAACATCCCGCGCCGGACTTGTTAGGCCGGGCGGTTTACGGTTTGCCCGAGTTTCATCGCGAAGAAATTCGCGACGCGAAATTGATCGCCTGTCCGGGTTGCTACCCGACGAGCATTTTGATTCCGCTGCTGCCGTTGCTCAAACAGCGACTCGTTAGGCCGGACGGAATCATCGTCAACAGCCTGAGCGGAGTGAGCGGCGCCGGTCGCAAAGCGGAGCTGCCGTTTCTTTTCGCCGAATGTAACGAGAGCGTGCGCCCCTACGGCATTCCGAAGCACCGGCACCTCTCCGAGATTGAGCAGGAACTTTCCACTGCGGCGGGCGCAAACGTGACCATTCAATTCACGCCGCATCTCGTGCCGGTCACGCGTGGAATTTTGACAACGATCTACCTCATTCCGAATACCGGCGGCGAGGCGATCGCAGCCGCGTTTAATAACACGTATGCGAACGAGCCGTTCGTCAGGTTGCTCAGCGGCGACGCGCTGCCCGATACGAAGAATGTCGTCGGCACGAACTTCATCCACATCGCGTGGCGGGTCGATCCGCGCACCGGCCGGGTCGTCGTGATGAGCGCCGAAGACAACATCGTGAAAGGCGCGAGTGGTCAGGCGGTGCAGTGTTTCAACATCATGTGCGGCTTCGACGAAACCGCTGGCCTGCTCTGATGCGACAGATCGACGGCTCGATTTGTGCGCCGCGCGGCTTCAAAGCCGCGGCGGTATTTTGCGACATCAAACGGCTCGGGACCGGCAAAGGTTCCGAGAAACAGAAGAAAGGGGATCTGGCATTGATCGTCAGCGACAGGCCTGCGGCGATCGCTGGTTTGTTCACGACCAATCGCGTGGCTGCGGCACCGGTGAAGCTGAGTGCAAAGCGCGCGGCACAGGATTTCGCGCAAGCGATCATGGTCAATTCCGGAAACGCCAATGCGTGCACCGGCGCGACTGGAATGCGCGACGCGCGGGAAATGGCGCAGCTGACGGCACGGGCGTTAGCCCTTCACGAGCGCGACGTTCTCGTCTGCTCGACTGGGCGAATCGGCGTCGCCATGCCAATGGAAAACGTCCGGTGCGGGATTCGCGGCGCGGCTGAGAAACTCGGCGCCGACGCCCATGCAGTCGCGGAAGCGATCATGACGAGCGACACGCGGCCGAAAGAAATCGCGGTGGAGATCGAGATCGATCGCACCTGCGTCCGGATCGGCGGCATTTGCAAAGGGGCGGGCATGATTCACCCGAAGATGAAAACGTTGCATGCGACCATGCTCGCGTTCATCAGCACCGACGCCGCGATTGCTCCGGCGGTTCTGAAGCGGGCGCTCGCGATCGCGGTCGAGCAAAGCTTCAACCGGATCAGCGTCGATGGCGATATGAGCACGAATGATAGCGTCATCGCGCTGGCCAACGGCGCCGCCGGAAACCGCCAACTCGTCAGGCCAAGGGCGCAATTTCAAGAAGCGCTCAATTTCGTCACGCTCGAGCTGGCGAAAATGATTGTGAAAGACGGCGAAGGCGTTTCGCGCTTCATCACGCTGCATGTGCGCGGCGCGAGGACGGCAGCCGACGCTGAACGCGTCGCACGATCAATCGCAAACAGCGTGCTTGTAAAAACGAGCTGGTGCGGCGGCGATCCGAACTGGGGGCGGATTCTGTGCGCGATCGGATATAGCGGCGTGAAGATTGACGAGCAGAAAGTCGCGATCGGCTACAGCGCGGCGAACCGCAGGGCGCAGGCGCGGCCCGCCCCTGCCGTTATCGCTTTCCGCCGTGGAAGACCGACAGATGTAGCATTCGCTGAATTCACCGCGCTTACATCGCAACCGGAGTTCGACGTGCACATCGATCTCCACGCCGGGAAATCCGACACGACGTTTTACACCTGCGATCTGACCGAAGATTACGTCGCCTTCAATAAGGGCGACGTGAATGATCCGAGCACACTCGGTGGGTGAGTTTTGTCATGTCGAGCGCCGTCGAGACATCTCCGTGCAGCCACGAAGATTCCTCGACTTCGGTCGGAATGACAGAAGCGCAAAGCGATGGATGAGTTGATTACCAAAGCCGCGACTCTGCTCGAAGCGCTGCCTTACATTCAGCGGTTCCGCAAAGAGGTGTTCGTGGTCAAATACGGCGGCAGCTTCATGGACTCGCCTGATCCGGCCGAGCGCGAGCGGGTCGCCGGAGATATCGTCTTTCTCGAAACCGTCGGAATTAATCCTGTCGTGGTGCATGGAGGCGGAAAAGCGATCACGCGCGCGCTCGACGCGGCCGGGCTGCAAACCCGTTTCGTGGAAGGTCAGCGCGTGACCAATGCAGATGCGGTGGAAATCGTCGAACAGGTTTTGTCGCGTGAGATCAATCCCGAAATCGTCGGCGCAATTGAGAAGCTCGGCGGCAAAGCGCGCGGCTTTTCCGGCACGGAAATTTTCCGTTGCCGCAAGTTCGGGTCGCGTGCGCTCGGTTTCGTCGGCGAAGTTTACGATCTGAACACGGCGCCGTTGTTTGAGTGCATCGAGCGCGGCATCACACCTGTGATCAGCCCAACCGCCTGCGCGGAGAACGGTCGGATCTACAACTGCAACGCGGACGTGGCGGCAGCGCAGTGCGCAATCTCGTTGAAAGCCCGCCGCCTCGTTTACATGAGCGACGTGGCGGGATTGCTTGGAAATCCAGCCGACCCGCAGACGCTAATCAGTCATTTGCGAGTCGACGAAGTGCCGGAACTGAAAGAACGCGGCGTGGTCGATCGGGGAATGATTCCGAAAGTCGACAGCGCGGTGGATGCGATCAAAAAGGGCGTCGAAAAAGTGCAGTTTGTGGACGGACGTGTCCCGCACTCGATTCTGCTCGAGATTTTCACCGACGCCGGGGTCGGCACCGAAGTGGTGATCGAATAAATGCGAACGCTCTTCGAACAGTTCGTCCTACCGACCTACGCTCGTTTCGATCTGGAACTGGAGCGCGGTCAGGGAAGTTACCTCTGGGACACGTCTGGCCGGCGCTATCTCGATCTGGGCGGCGGCATCGCGGTTTGTTCGTTAGGCCACGCCAACCCGGAGATCGCGGATGCGTTGAACGCGCAGGCGCGGAAGCTCGTCCACGTTTCGAATTTGTATTACACCGAACCGCAGGCGCGCCTTGCCGAAAGACTTGTTGGGCTGATTGGCCCCGGCCGCGTTTTCTTCTGCAACAGCGGGGCGGAGGCGAATGAAGGGCTTTATAAGCTCGCGCGAAAATTCGGTTACGAAAGCGGCCGCTTCGAAATCATCACGGCGGAGAATTCATTCCACGGCCGCACCCTCGCGGGCATCGCGGCGACGGGTCAGGAGAAGGTGAAGAAGGGCTTCGATCCCGCGGTCACCGGATTCAAACACGTCCGCTATAACGATCTCGAGGCGGTGCGGAACGCGATTACACCACAGACGGTGGCGGTTCTGATCGAAGCGGTCCAGGGCGAGAGCGGTATCGTAGCGGCCAGGCAGGACTACTTGTTAGGCCTGCGAAAACTTTGCGACGAGAAGAACCTGCTCCTGCTGCTGGATGAAGTGCAATGCGGCCATTTCCGCACCGGCAAATTTCACGGCTGGCAGACTATTGTTGATGACGATTTTCTGCCCGACGGCATCTCGATGGCGAAAGCACTCGGCGGCGGGTTTCCGATCGGCGCATTCTGGATCGCGGAGAAACATCGCGATGTGCTGTCGGCGGGTACGCACGCGACGACCTTCGGAGGGTCGCCGCTCGGCTGCGCCGTCGCGCTGAAAATTATCGATGTGATGGAGCGCG
>JBJMWW010000028.1:0-8205 GCA_045809945.1 Chthoniobacterales bacterium | reverse complement strand
GGACCGGTATTCCGGTTTCGCGTTTGCAGGAAGGCGAGCGCGAGAAGTTGGTTCGGCTCGAGGAGCATTTACATCAGCGCGTGATCGGACAGAACCCAGCCATCAAGGCGGTGGCGAATGCTGTGCGCCGTGCACGCGCCGGTCTGCAGGACGAGAACAAACCGATCGGCTCGTTCATTTTCCTGGGACCCACTGGCGTTGGAAAAACCGAGCTGGCCCGCGCGCTCGCCGAGTTTCTCTTCGATGACGAGAACGCGATGATTCGCATCGACATGAGCGAATACATGGAGAAGCACACGGTCGCGCGGCTGATCGGTGCGCCGCCCGGTTATGTCGGCTACGAAGAGGGCGGCCAGCTTTCCGAAGCCGTGCGCCGCAAGCCGTATTGCGTGGTGCTTTTCGATGAGATCGAGAAAGCGCACCAGGACGTCTTCAACGTGCTTCTGCAGGTCCTCGACGATGGGCGGATCACGGACGGGCAGGGGAGAACGGTCGATTTCAAGAACACCGTCATCATCATGACGTCGAACATTGGCTCGCAATTTATCACGGACGAGTCGTCGGCCGCGGCGCGCGAGCGGTCCGTGATGGATGCATTGCGCGGGCATTTCCGGCCGGAGTTTTTGAATCGCGTCGATGAGATCATTATCTTCGACCGGTTAAGCGACGAGGAGTTAAAGCAGATCGTCGATTTGCAGTTGAAGCGTCTCGTCAAACGGCTCGAGAACCAGAAGATCACGCTGGAGCTGACGGACGCGGCAAAAGAGCGAATTGCGCATGAGGGCTACGATCCGGTGTATGGGGCGCGTCCGTTGAAGCGCGCGATCCAGCGCGAGATTCTCGACCCGCTCAGCCTCGAGTTGCTGGAAGGCAAGGTTCGCGAAGGACAGACGATCCGGGTCGACGCGCGCGACGGAGCACTCGAGTTCGCGGCAAAGTGAAGCTGCGACAGCTCGCGCCAGACCTTTGGCTCGGCCAGTATCCGCAGCGACTGCTCGGTATCGATTTCGGACGCAACGTTACGATTGTCCGGCTAAAGGATGGCCGACTCGTCGTTCATTCGACGGCGCCTTTCACGGCGGAGGACCTGCTCGCCATCCGTGAACTCGGCGAACCGGCGTGGCTGCTCGACGCGACATTGTTTCACGACACGTATGCGAAGCAGGGTTGTGCCGCGTTCGCGCGCATTCCGTATCTTGCACCGCGCGGCTTTCGCCAGATCACGGGCGTTACGACACAACCGCTTGATATTCCGCCAGCCGAATGGCAGGGCGAGCTCGATCTTGTCGGTATCGAAGGCGTTCCCAAAACCCGCGAACACGTTTTCTTTCACCGCGCGTCGCGGACGCTCATTGTCTGCGACCTGCTCTTCCATTTCCCGGCGGATTCGCGGGGATGGACGCGACTCTTCGTGCGGCATGTCATGCGACTGCCGCGACTCGTCGGAATGAGCTTCTTCCTTCGTATGATGGTCAAGGACCGGGCAGCGTTTGTCGACTCAGTCCAGCGGATACTCGAGTGGGATTTTGACCGGATCGTAGTCGGCCACGGTGAGCCGGTCTGCGAAAACGCTCGGCAGACCTTGATCACGGCGCTGCGGGACACCGGGTTCGCTGACGTTTGAACAAATTCAGCGGCTCGCTGTCTTACGAGCGTGATTAAGAAATGTCTTGTTGTCGGTGCGATGATAGTTCTGGCCGCCGGTCCGGTGCTGGCGACCGGAAGCGACGCATGCTGTTCCAAGGATCAGATGAAGCAGGCGAAGAACGAGAAGAGCTGCGTCTCGTTAGCGACTCTCAATCTGAGCGGCGACCAGAAGGCGAAGATTGAGGCCTGGCAGGCTGATTGCACGAAGGCCGGCTGCACGAAACAGAGCCGCGCCAAGTTCCTCGAGCAGGCGAAGACGGTGCTTTCGGCCGAGCAATTCGCGACGCTCAAGAAGGAATGCGAGTCCAACGCGCACGCGAAGAGCACGTAGAATTTAGGCAGTGTGGTTAGGCGGGCGGCCGCTACGGCGGCCGCTCTTTTTTTGCCCTTGGCACGCGTCGCCAGAATAAAGGCCAGGCCGGACTTCCGGCCTGGCCTTTAGGTTAAAGGCTTCCGCAATTGGACTGCAAAAGAGAAGATTACTTTTTGTACGCCGGGGCGGGTGACGTGGTCACGGTCTTGTTCTGACACGCCCCCATGCTCACGGCGCCGGCCAAAACGGCCACGATCATTAATGCTTTTAAAAGTTTCATTCAGTTAATCACCCCTTTCGCAGCTAGTTGCTGTCGAGGTTTCTAAGTGGGCTCACGAGGCAGCGCAATGATTTTTCCAACATTGCCGCCGCCGCCCTGCTCAGCGCCCACTCCCCTCGATTCACGGGCTCGGTGTAGGCGAAACGTCGCGCGACTCGGCGGGAGAACTGGTCGGAGCGGGTTTCTCTGGCGCTGGATTATTTGCTTTTTGCAAAACAAGGGCAGCGAAAGACTTGTTTTCTTTCCAGTGGTACTCCGGGTCTTCCGTGACCACGGTCCAAGCGAGATGCCCCTGGGCGCGCCAGTTATCGAGTAAAACGCCTTCCCGGAACGGCTGCCCCCGTGCCGTAACTATGATCGCGTTATTTTCGCTCATCTTGCCGGGTTGCGATTCCCCCCAGTGGAACTCAACGGTTTGCAGCTTCATCGCCTCGAGTTTTACGAGAAGCTCCGCACAATACTGGAAACAATACCCGCCTTTTCGCGTTCCCATCTTGATATAAAGGTTTTGCAGGCCGGGCAGCCACCGCGAGACACTGCTGACGTGCCACTCACGGGCGAGTTCGAGCCCCGACGTGACCGCGCAATAGGTGACTCGCCGCGCATCATCCAGACTGACGGTCGAGGAGAGCCCCTTGATTCGCATGACCAGCGCCGGCTCTTCCGGCGAGCTGGCGATGTACAAGTGTTTGTTGGGGTTCGCGTACAACGCGAGCGCCAGCAGCGGTAGCACGGCGAATGTCCCGCCCAGCAGGTGCCGGGGAGCGCGGCGCAACAGTTTCAGATTCATATTGCTGGACGGGCGGCGCACGACTGACCCATGAGGGCTAGAGCGATTTTTCCAGTAGATCGGCGAGACGCCAGCCAGCCTTGTGCAACTCGCTTTTCACGACGCCGGTCGCCCAATCGCGATAGCCGGTGCCAATTTCTACCGCGTCACCCGCCTCAAAGACGCGGCCATCCTTTTCCTGGCGGCGAAGATTGTCGAAACGGAGACGCGTGTAAGCTTCGCGCGCGGTTGGCAGAATACCATTCGCCCATTGTTCAGCCCAGGTTTGGGGAGGACCAGCAGTGCGCCAGCCATTCGGCTCCGTCTGAATGAACTCGGCGATAAGCTTTTCTCGAGCCGGCGTGTAAACCGCTTCGCGCTGTTCTTTCGGCAATTCGTCCGGCGTGCCGATAACGAGGTTGCGAACTGCATCCATGTCCCAGTAGCCATGGAATGAATGATAAAAGTGGCGCGGATATCGCGCGCTGGCATTCTCGACGAAGGTGAGTGAATTGCCGCCTTCGTCGCCGAGGTTGTCGGGCTGGCGATCAGGATCGCTCGGCTTGCGGTCCGCCGAAAAGTATTCCGCGCCGACGTGCAATGGCTGATGGATGTCCCCGACAAAATGGGCGAGCAGAATGACCGCAATCGGTTTCGTGATCTTGCGCGCGTTGTCTGCCGGGATTTCCCCACGCAAGACCGACACGCAGTACGGAATCACGTGCACGATGTCCCACTTGGCGCGGCCCGCTTTGCCGTCTCCATATTTCACGGCCGCGAACACCGGCACATCGGTATAATGGAACCAATGATGTGACGGCGCATCGTCACTAGCCTGCGGACTCGGAGGGTTCGCTCTCCAGAAGTCGCGCAACTGCTGTTCGATTTGCGGCCACTTCGGATAATGGGGATACGCTTTCGGGTCGTCCGCGCTTTTCTTGTCCCACGCCTTGATCTCGTCCGGGATATTCGCGGCGCGCTGGAGCGTGATGTCGCCGATCAGCGCGCTCAGCTTCGTTGCGGTTTGGGTGCCGGCGAGTTTTCGGTCCGCAATTTCTCCGACGATCTCATGGCCGAGTGGACCGTAGGCGCTGGCCGCCCGGGCAAGCACAACAAAAACCGTTAAGACAAGTGCGCGCATTAAAATTTGAGAGAAGGATCGAGCAGATGGCAATGCCACATGAACCAGACAAATGCGAGCAGCGCGAGCGCGAGCAAGCCGGTGTGTGCACGCAGCCACAGCCCGAGCGTCGCATTGCCCGCGAAACGCACCGTCGCGATGATAACGAAGACTGTTCCGATTGCCGTTGCCCAGCCGAGCAGATGCAAAATATTGAGCCAAGGGTTCGCCGCGTCGCCGATCATGGAAATGTCGGTGCCCGCGCGGCTCGTTGCGATCGCGATGAGCAACAGCCAGATCGCAACGCCAAGACAAACGAGACGGCTAGTGACGAATAAACCGCGGCCGGGCGCTCCATCGAAAAGACGGCGCGAATATCTGCGCCTGATGAGTGCCGCAACGGGCCAGAGCACGATCGTCAGCACGATCAATCCCACGCTCGAGCCCACGAACAGGAGCAGAAACATCTCGCTGTCGTACCATTTCACCCTCGTCGCCTCAACGATCACTGGTTGCGGAAGCAAGTCGGTCACACGTCCGCTCGCATCGCGGACAAACGCGATTTTTTCCGGCCCGTTCACTTCGCGGAAAACGAGCGGTTCGGTTTCGCGCCAGCGCCGCACCTGGCCGCGCTGATTTTTCGATGCGTCGATCCCAATCGTGCCATCGGCATTCGGTCGCACCGTGAGTTCGCCGAGCAGTGCCGCCGTCTTCAGTAATGTCGTCTCACCGCGGCGCGATGATTCATAAACCCCGGCCACGGCGCGCGCATCGTTACGCGCCGTTGCCTCGTCCACGTAGGTCAGCGGCGGCGTTACCGGCGCAAAGTAACGCTCGAACAACGCGCGCATCACTTCGCCGCGTCCGCCGCCCGGTTTCGGCGCGGCGCTGTTGTAGGAGATGAAGAACCCAAACTGCGCGTCCGGCACAAGCCAGAGGTCGGAGTGAAACGCGATCGTGTCGCCACCGTGTCCCCAGGCCGGAATGCCGTTCATGTCGTATTGCATGAAGACGAGGCCGGTCGCATTGAGCGCGGCATGGGCTTCGAACTGGCGCGAGAGCATTTGCTGAACGGTGCCCGGCTTCAGGATCGTGGCCTCTTCCAGCGATCCTTTGTTCAGGAACGCGAGCATGAACCGGCACATGTCGTCCGCGGTGGCGGAGAGTGCGCCAGCCGGCGCCGCTTGAACGAATTCAAATGGCAGCGGGTGCTCACCGGCGAATCGGTAGCCGTTCGACATCTGCGGCGCGATCTCTGTCGGAAGCGGCTGATGGAAGGTCGAGTTTTGCATCCGCAACGGCCGCAGGATGTGTTCGTCGACGTAGCTGTCGAATGGTTCTCCGCTCGTCCGCTCGACGATGTAGCCCGCGACGCTTAGTGCCCAGTTCGAATAGGACGGGACCTTGCCCGGCGGAAAAATCTGCGCCGGCATCGATGCGACAAGGTAATCGTGCAGCGGCCGCATCGCCTCGGCCCTCGCAACGAAAAGATTCTTCAGCGTCTCCTCAAACCCCCCGGTGTGCGTCAGGATGCGGCGCAGCGTCATCGGCTCCGGGTAAGTTCGACGAATTTCGAAATCGAGGTATTTCGCGACGTCGGTATCGAGATCGAGCTTGCCTTGCTCGACCAACTGCATCACCGCGGTCGCGGTGAACAATTTCGAAATCGAACCGGGCCGAAAAAGCGTGACGCTCGGCAGAACAGGCTTGCGCGCGGCGTAGTCGGCAAAGCCGTAGCCTTTCGTAAGCAGAACCTGGCCGTCTTTCACTGCACCGATCACCGCGCCAGCGCCGTTACGCGTCTCCAGCTGCGAGGGAATCAGGCCATCGAGAAAACTTTCGAGATCGTCACGGGTGAGCGCATGCGGCTTGTCTGGCGATTCCTCGGCTTTCACCGCGGCCGCGGGCGAACCGAAGGGCGAGGCGAGAGGAGATGGCGCCGGCCCCTGCGCGTAGAGAATGCAGGCGAAGCTGAGGAAAACCAGAATCGCGGCGCGCTTCACTTCTGTTCGAACAACTCACTGCGCGCAACGCGTTCGCCTTTCATGAAGACGGTTGAGATCGCAGAAAGCGCATGCACATCCTGCAGCGGGTTGCCGTCGACCACGAGCAAGGTTGCGTCCTTGCCTTTCTCGATTGTTCCCGCGTGATCATCGATTCGCAGTAGCTTCGCCGCGTTGCGGGTTGCTGCCTGTAACGCGACGTCGAGCGGAATACCGGCCGCGGCCCACAGCTCGATCTCATGCTGCACTGTCGGACCGTGCACCACGAGGAAGTTTCCGGCGTCCGATCCGGTCACGAGCATGACACCCGCGCGCCACATCTTCTGCAGGTTGGCCGCACCGACTTCCATTTTCATCGGGTAATGGCTAATGCCTTCACGCAGCGGCTTCATCTGGTCGTTGCGCGCCGCATCTTCGGTTCCGACGAGCAAATCTTTGTCGGTTACTTGTTGTACAAGCGACCGCTTCAGCGGCGACGTGTCGCCACGCGCAAAGCTCGTGAAGCCCTCGACAACGCTGAGCGTCGGATCGTAGGCGATACCGCGCGCTTTCATCTCCGCAATGGCAGCGTCCGCGATTTCGTCGGCAAATGATCCGTGCTCGATCGACTCGGCGCCGACCGAGATCGCGTCGGTCACGTCGGTCGCAGTCGCGGTGTGGACGGCGAGCGGAAGGTGTTTGGCATGCGCTTCATCGGCGACCGCGCGCAGCAGGTTCACATCCATGCGATTGAACGTGTAGCCAGGCACACCCGCCTCGAGCACACCCTTGATCGCGTTTACGCCCTGCGTCGCGAGTTCGTCCACCTGCTGATGCGCCTCGTTGACGGTTTTCGGAATGCGAACCGACTGCGCGAGCAGTTTGCTCCGCGCCGGTTCCGGAAGATTTTTAAAGTACTCGGTGCCGTGTCCGCCCTCTGCCGTGAAAAGCGGGCCACAGAAAAGCAGATCGGTGCCAAGCTTTTCGCCGGTGCCGAATTCCTTCCGGAGTTGCAACATCGAATCGAGTGCATCTCCAACGCTGCGAACCGCGGTTACACCGGAATAAAGATATGCCTCGAGGGCGCGCTCGCTGTTCTTCGGATCGCCGTATCGCTTCGGGTCGGCGTAGAAACCGCCTGGCGCGCCGATGTGCACGTGCACGTCAATCAAACCCGGCAGAACAGTCTTTCCCGCCGCGTCTATTTTCTCAGCGTTGAGCTGCTTCGCGTCTGGAGACGAGCCTTCATAAATCTCCGCGATCTTCCCCTGCCGCACGAGCACCGCGCCGTTCTCGATCACCTTGCCGTCGCCGACAAAAATCCGCGTATTCTGGATTAGCCACGATCGGCCGCGCCTCACGTCGCGCGCGAGGATCCGCGCCTTGGTCAATTCCTGCCGACTGTACGCCTGATACGCGCCCAGGATGAAGAACGGGAGCAGCACCGCGACGACCCAGAGTTTCGCCGCCGGCCGGAGCTTCTCTTCCTTTTCCCAGCGGAAAATTTTCGTCGCAATGAACAGGCCGACAACGGCAGCGATCAGCAGCGCGCAGACTGATTTCCAATTTTGGGCGAGCGTTTCGCCGCGCTGTAAAATTCCGGCGATGCCGCTTGTCAGATACGTCGCTGGAATGAATTGGGTGATGATTTGCACCCAGTTCGGCATGACCGACAGCGGAATGGTGGCCCCGCTCAGGAACAGCATCGGCATGTAGACCAACTGCACGAGCACGGTCGCTTCCTGCGAAGTATTGACGACGGCGGCGATGATTGAGCCGATCGCGCGAAATGCCAGCGTGCCGATGCAAATGAAGATCAGGAGCGAGCCGAGATTGCGCGGGACCGCCATGCCGTAAAGGCGGTTCGCCAGCGTAAGCACGACGATCACCGTCGGCAGATAAATGATCATGCCGGTGACGAGCGAGGCGCCGATCAGCGGCACCGGAGTGATCGGCGTCACTTTGTAACGGCGCAGAATGTTCTCCTCGCGTTCCTGCACCGCGCGCATGCCGGCGCCCCAAAGTCCGTTTCCGATGATGCCGATGACAGTCACCATCGTGACGACCATCAGGATCACGTTGCCCTGCTTCGCG
>JBJMWW010000027.1:0-14910 GCA_045809945.1 Chthoniobacterales bacterium | reverse complement strand
GAACTGCAGTTCGGGATGTCTCGCTAAATCGCTGATCGAATGAACACCGACACGTTCGGCAACCGCACGGCGCATGACGAGGGCGTAGGTGTTGTTGAACCCAAGATCGGCTGTCATGCCGACGCCGAATTTTGCGAGCGCATTCCGAATCGCCTCCTCGGAACGAAAGTCCGGTTGCTTCAGGATTTCCTCGGCGATCGTGCCGGTGTAATCCGGATAACAATTGATCGCACCGGTGCGGAGCGCTTCCCACAGGATGATCGTGCCGCCCATCCCTTGTCGGTGTTCAACAGCGATATTCGCGTCGTGGAGGGCGCGCTTCGCGATTTCGGCGAGCACGTATGATTCGGTGAATTTCTTCGAGCCGACGGTCACGGGCGCTGCGGAAGCAGAATGAATCTGGAAGCCAGGAAACCAGGAAAGGAGCAGCACAGCCGCCGCACTGATTGCCTGGCTTCCTGGTCTCCTCATTCCTCTCATGTGAAAACGAGCGTGCGCTGCGCATTGATGAAGTCCGTCACAAATGGAGCGGCCGGTGCGTCACGCAGTTCGTGCAACGTTCCTGTTTGAACGACGCGGCCTTCGTTCATCAGCACGATCGTGTCGCCGAGATAAGCCGCCTCCGCGAGATCATGTGTGACGAGAATCGCTGTCTGATTGAGTCGCGCGAAAACATCTTTCAAGTCGCGTTGCAATGAAGCGCGCACCAGCGGATCGAGCGCACCGAGCGGTTCATCGAGCAGAAGTAATTCCGGTGAGAGCGCGAGAGACCGCATCAGGCTGACGCGCTGACGCTGTCCTCCGGAAAGTTCCGCGGGGTAACGAGCGAGCGCGTCAGCTGGAAAGCGGGTGAGTGCGCAGAGTTCATCAAGCCGGCTTTCCATCTGATCGGCGGGGCGGCGGAGATGACGCGAGAGCAGCAGGACATTGTCGCGCGCCGTGAGATGCGGGAAGAGCCCGCCATCCTGGATCACGTAACCGACTCGGCGGCGGAACTGCTGCAACGCGGCGGCAGTCACCAGTTCGCCATTAAACGAAATCGTTCCGGCATCCGGTGTCAGCAGTCCGATGATTAAGCGGAGCAGTGTGGACTTTCCGCAGCCGCTTGGGCCGATGAGCACCGTTGTTTTGCCGCGTGCAAAACCCAGGCTTGTCGGTGCGAGCGCGGTCGTGCTGCCGCCGAATGTTTTGCTAACGCCCGAGAGTGTGACGAGCTCATTGCGCTGACCTGTCATGTCGAGCGAAGTCGAGACATCCACCTGCACGAAGATTCCTCGACTGCGCTCGGAATGACAGAGCAGTTACGCAGCGCTGAATAAGAAAACGCCGAACAGGCGTTCTTCATCCGTCCAGAGTCGCTCGAAGTGGAAACCGGCCTCGGCGGCGAGAGCGACGAACTCCTCCCGCGAATGCTTGTAGGAATACTCGGTCGTGATCTTCTCACCGGCGGCGAATTCGAACTTGTCCGCGCCGATCTGCACCGACTGGGCCACACTGCTGACGAGATACATTTCAATCCGGCCTGCGTCCGCGTTGTAAAGCGCGCGGTGGGTCCAGTGCGACAAATCAAACGTCGCGTTGAGCTCCCGATTCGCGCGGACGAGTAGATTGAGGTTGAACGCGGCCGTGATTCCCGCGCTGTCGTTGTAGGCGCGTTCAATTATCTGCGGATCTTTTTTAAGATCGACGCCAATGAGCAGCGCGTCACAAATCGAGTGCGTGCGCTGGAGAAAATCGCGCGCCGCATCCGGCTCGAAGTTGCCAATTGTTGATCCGGGAAAATAAACGACCGCGCGATCCGGCTGCCGCATCGGCCTGGGCAATACGATCGGCTGCAGGTAATCGGCGCAGACCGGCAGGATTTCGAGCGCGGGAAATTCGCGACTGAAGCGAGCGGAGGATTGCAGCAGCAGCTCGCGCGAGATGTCGACCGGCATGTATGCGACCGGTTCGCACAGTTTCTCCAGGATGAACCGCGTTTTTGTTCCGGCGCCGGTGCCGAAGCCGATCAGCTCGGCGTGTGGTCCAACCGCATCGCACATCTCGCCTGCGCGATCTCGCAGAATGGCGAGCTCGGTTCGAGTGATGTAGTACTCGGGCAGTTCGCAGATCCTGCCGAACAGCTCCGAGCCGCGCTCGTCGTAGAAATATTTGCACGGCAGAGTGCGCGGATTTTGAGAGAGCCCCGCGATCACGTCGGCGCGGAAGTCATCCGGCGCCGGTGCGAGATCGAGAATGTTGACGTGACCGGGCTGGCCGCTCATCGCAGATCGCGCGCCAGTCTAATGCCGGTGAACTGCCATCGTTTTTCCGGCTGGAAGAAATTGCGATAAGTTCGGCGGATGTGCGCGCGCGACGTAGCGCAGGAGCCGCCGCGCAGGACGTACTGATTGCACATGAACTTGCCGTTGTACTCGCCGAGCGCGCCCGGGGCGGCATGATAGCCGGGATAGGGAGAGTAACTGCTGCGCGTCCATTGCCAGACATCGCCGAACATCTGCGCAAAACCGCGCCCCGCGGCCGCGGCTACAGGGTGAAAGTTGCGTGACTCGACGAAGTTGCCCTCCACCGGCAATTCATTCGCCGCGCGTTCCCACTCGAACTCGGTCGGCAATCGGGCGTTCGCCCAGTTCGCGAAGGCGTCTGCTTCGAAATAGCTGACGTGGGTGACCGGCTCTTCCGGATTGACCCGGCGAAAACCCGACAGTGTGAAGTTCCACCACGCGCCGTCACGCTTTTCCCAGTAGAGCGGCGCACTCCAGCGCTGCTCATTGACCGTTGTCCAGCCTAACGACAACCAGAACTTCGCCCGCGTGTAGCCGCCGTCTTCGATGAATTCGATGTATTCGGCATTGGTGATCGGCCGCGTCGCGAGCGCGAACGGCAGGACGAGCGCGCGATGGCGCGGCCCTTCGTTGTCGTAGCTGAAATCGGAACTGTCGTGACCGATCTCGATCACTGCTTCGTCGAACTCGACGAACTCCCGAGGAAGTGACGGAGCACGTCCCTCCGAAGATTTGCGCGGTGCGTAAACCGGATGCAGTGGATTCTGCGCGAAGACATGTTTGATGTCGGTCACGAGCAATTCCTGATGTTGCTGCTCGTGATGAATGCCGAGCGTTATCAGCGGCTCGATTACCGCGGAGGTTTCCGCATCGGCCGAATCGAGAAGCTCGGCAATTGAATCATCAATTTTGCGCCGAAAGCGATATGTCTCCTCGACCGTGGGTCGCGAAATTAGCCCGCGCAGATCGCGCCGGTGCATGTCGCCGGCCGCGTTGTAGTAGGAGTTGAAAAGGTAAGCATACTCCGGCACTTCCGAGCGATAGGCGGGCACCCACGGCTTCAGGACGAACGTCTCGAAAAACCAGCTTGTGTGCGCGAGGTGCCATTTTGTCGGGCTCACGTCGGGCATCGATTGCACGACGCAATCCTCTGGCTTGAGTGGTTGGCAAAGCTCGGTCGAGAAGTCGCGGACTGCGCGAAAACGCGCGAGCAATTCAGCTGCCGCTGAAATTCCTGCTGTCGCCGCTCCTTCGCGAACGATCTCTTCGCTGGCGACCGCGGCAGCGCCGTTCACAACATCAGGTTTCCTGCGACTGGTCTTCGCGGCGCGCTTCGAGCATCTGGTCGTGGGCTGCTTCTTCGCGTCCATCGTCTACGAGATGCGCGCCGAGCGTCTCATCGTCGTCCAATCCAGCGCGTGGTGCGCGCTCGCCCACAACGTTCGGCGTGACCTCCCAGTCGTCGCGCATATCGTCGCTGTGTTCGACCTCTTCGGGCGAACGCGGACCGGTTGGGCCCATCAATTCGCGACGGGCCTGCTCCCAATCGGCATCGGTGAACTCATCCGGATCGCGCTCGGCGATCAGCGCGATCTCGCGCGCGCGGCGCTCAATAATCTCCGGAGTTGGTGCGCCCATTCCATTGCCGTGGACAGATATTTTGCCGAAGCCGGGCTGTGAGTTCTCGTTCATACTGCTAAATCGCGGCGCGTCTTGCGACTGTTCGCATAACGTCAGCCTTTGTCAGTCGTGGAAACTTACGAACAATGAGCGGTCGCTCGCAAGTCATTCGTCTTTCGAATCGCGCGCAGGTCGCGGTGGAGGAATATGGCGATGCGCGCGGAGTGCCGGTTGTGTTTTGTCATGGCTGGCCGAGTTCGCGCACGATGGCCGAGCTGACGCACGATGCGGCCTGCGAACTCGGAGTTCGAATTATCTCGCCGGATCGTCCGGGCATTCGCGACTCGGCGTTTCATCCGAATCGCACCCTGCTCGATTGGCCGCCGCTCATCCGGGAGGTGGCAGAACAGTTAGAACTCGAAACGTTTCGAATGCTCGGCATTTCCGGCGGCGCGCCCTACGCATTTGTGACCGCGTGGGCCATGCCGGAACGCGTGCAGGCGATCGCGGTGGTAAATGGGGTGCCGCCGATTGCCGATCTGAGCGATCGTACCGGTTTGATGCCGCTGCATAATCGACTGCTCGCGCTACGCCAGCGGACCCCGCGACTGCTGAGGCTGATGTTTCATCTCGTGCGACCAATCGCAGCTACGCGAATACCAATGCGGCTGCAGCGATGGGTAATGCGGACGTGGCATGGCTACGATGCCAATATGAAACGGGACACCGCCGCATTCGATTCGTGCTTCGAAAGCGCGCGGCAGGCATGGCGCGCTTCCGTCAGGGGCATCATGGCCGACGCTGAGATCTTCGCCACCCCGTGGGGTTTTCGGCTCGAAGATATTCGCGTGCCGGTGCGTCTGTGGCACGGAACTCACGATCGCACATTCCACTATTCGCTCGCGGAGCAACTCGCGAAAAACCTGCCGAATTGCACCTTGCGCATCGTTGAGAACGCCGGCCACTTCTCGCTACCGATCCGTCAGATCCGCGAGATTCTTGCTGATTTGATTGCGACGCCTGCGCGATGAGCGGAACGTCGAACGTGGAGGAATTCGCAGACCGGATCAACCAGCTCATCTCCGATTTCGGGGCCGAGAAATCTCCGGAATTAATCGAGGAGATGATCGTGACCGCGCTCAAGATGGGTCGCGATCGAATGGGCACGGGCGACCTGAAGCTGATCAGTCGATCGCTCAAAGAGATGCGCTACGCGGCGAAGGTGTTTTCCCAGTACCGGCACGTTCGCAAAGTCTGCGTCTTCGGATCAGCGCGGGTGCCACCGAGTGAGGGCCAGTATGTCGTCGCGGAGGAATTTGCGCGCGCGATGGTGGCGCAGAAGTACATGGTCATTACCGGCGGCGGTGACGGCATCATGGGCGCGGCGCAAAGCGGCGCCGGACGCGAGCATAGCTTCGGATTGAACATCCGGCTGCCATTCGAACAGCACGCGAACGTCACGATCGAAGGCGACAAGAAGCTGATCAATTTCAATTACTTCTTCACCCGCAAACTCAACTTCGTGAAGGAAACGCACGCGATGGCGCTGTTCCCCGGCGGCTTCGGCACGATGGACGAGACATTCGAGGTGCTGACGCTGATGCAAACAGGCAAGGCGCGAATCATGCCGGTCGTGTTACTCGACAAGCCGGATGGCAGCTACTGGGAAACATGGCTCAAGTTTCTGACCGAGCATCTCTACAAATTCGGCTACATCGGAGAAGAGGATTTCTGTCTTTTTAAACGGGTGCGGAATGTCGACGAAGCGGTGCAGGAGATTGTCCAGTTCTACAGCATCTATCACTCGGCGCGGTGGGTGGGGGAGCAGCTTTCAATTCGGCTGACCAGGAAGTTGCCGACAGCAGCCGTCGCGCAGTTGAACGAGGAATTTCGCAGTCTCGTTCGAACGGGCGAGATCGTGCAATCGACAGCATTGCGTCAGGAGAAAAACGAGCCGGAGATTTCGGAATTGCCGCGACTGATCCTTACCCCGCATCGTTGCAGTTTCGGACGTTTTCGTCAGCTGATCGACGCGATCAACGCACTCGGCGCGAAGTAGAACGCGGGCAGCTAAGCGGTCGGCGTCTGGGCGCCGCGCTTTTCGAGAATGTAGTCGTGGATCGTGTTCACGTTCCGCAGTGCGGTGGCAGCGACTTCAGAGTTGGGTACGCCGACACCGAACGTTTTTTCCAGGCTGACTGCGAGCTCGAGTGCATCAATTGAATCAAGTCCGAGTCCACCCGGACCGAAGAGCGGCATCTCGTCCGTGATCTGATCTGCGGTTGTTTGCAGCATCAGATTCTTCACCAGCATCTCTTTGATTTGACGGCGGAGATCGGCTTCAGCCATACGCGAGCGGCGAAGGTGGAGTAGGGGATACCGAGCGTCAACTAACGATCCCGCATGCCATGCCGAGCGCAGCCGGGACATTCTCCTGATAGTTCACTTCGGAGGACACGAAGATTCACGTCCGACTCCGCTCAGTGCAGGTCTCGACTTCGCTCGGAATGACAGCAGCGGCGCCGTCCAATCGGGCGACTATCGCCCGCTGCGAATGTCGTCTGCCTGTCGTCCGGGCTCGGTCGTTTGCGCGGCGGAATCCGGTTGCGTGACGGATCCAGCGTTTTCGATCCGCGGCACGGTCGCTGCCGGCGCGCGAACATCTGGCTGGTTCTTGGCCACGTCATTCGTGCCGGCCTTGTGCAGCTCGTCACTGAATTCGTCCTTCGCCTTCTGGAACTCTCGAACGGCCTGACCCATGCCCTTTGCCAGTTCGGGCAACTTCTTCGCTCCGAAAAGCACAAGAATGATGAGCAGGATTACGATCAGATCCGGCCCCGCCAGATTCATGAAGCTCGCCATGAGGTTCATAGTTGGCGAAAGCATCTGCCCGTGGAGACGACTTGCAAGGTAAATCGCGCAGTCATCGCAACTGTTGTCTCCCTCCCGTTTTAAACGTAACTAGAACCATGACTCGTCTCGCTTTCGCGCTGGCGGCGGCGCTCTCGATCTCCGCCACTCCTGCCTTCGCCGCTTCGTCGGCTTTGGACGCTTCTCAATTACCGGCTGAATTGCGTAACGCGCCGCTGCAACGTGTCTCCACCGGTGGTCTGATGCGCCTCGATCAAAATGGCAGTCTCGTTCGCGCGCCGCGATCAGTCTCCAGCGCCGCGGAAAGAACTTCCGGCAGCACAGCGGCAGCGGCTGAAATTGCGCTCGATCCCCGTGTGGGCGCAAACATTCGCCTCGGTGATGATCCGCCAACGCTCCCATCGAATCAGCGCGCGCAGGCTGAGCCGTTCATCATGCGCTCTCGAGCGAATCTCGACCTCGTCGTCGCTACCTTTCAAGAAGGACGATTCGTCGACGGCGGCGCGATCGATTGCGGCTACTCCAGGACGATTGACGGCGGGCTCACCTGGTCGCGCGCTCTCCTGCCAGGAGTTACCCAAGCAGTCGGCGGCCCTTACTTCCGTGCGACCGATCCGGTCGTTGGCATTGATTTGAACAACAACGTCTTCATCAACATGGACGCGGGCACTGATCCGGCGTTCAACCACGGCGACGTCATCGTAAGTCGATCGAGTGATGGCGGCGCGACATTTGCCGCGCCAACTGTCGCTTACACCACCACGAACCAAAACTACTTCGCGGACAAGAACTGGATGACGGTGAACACGTTCAACGGCGGGCCAGCGCCGGCCGGTCGCGTCCTCGTAACGTTCACGCTCTTTACCGACTTCTCCAACGCGAACGGCCCATCTCCGCTCGTCGCGACCTACAGCGACGATGCAGGACAAACGTGGACACCGGCGCAATTCATCACCCCAACGAGCAGCCATATGCAGGGCTCGCAGCCGCTCTTTCTCGCGAACGGGAAAGTTGCCGTCGTCTATTGGAATTTCACCCAGGCCAACATTCCTAACGGGAGTGAAGGCCCGGAAGTCATCACATCGGATGACGGCGGCGTGACGTTCGGCGCTCCGCACCTTATCGGCCATATAAATGAGTGGTTCGAGCCAAGCATTCGCACCGGCAGCTTTCTCCCCTCAGCCACGACCGATCGCACGACGAGCAACATCTACCTTGTCGTGCAGGCGAACCTCGGAACGGACGCAGCGCCAATCCCGAAGATCCTTTTCACAAAATCGACCGACAACGGCGCGACTTGGTCGCCATTCGTGCCGATCAGCGATAACGCGAACGGCACCGGCGTCTTCAATCCAGCAATCGTCGCTTCGCCTGATGGCAAGACACTCACGGCCGCCTTTTACGACCGGCGCAATAATCCGGGATCCACCACGCTGGTCGACATGTATGAAGCGCAATCCTTTGATGGCGGCGCAACCTGGCAGCCAAACATTCGCCTGACTTCGATCTCCTCCGACGTGACCCTCGCGCCAAATACCGGCACGGCGCAAAACCCCGCCTACATGCTCGGTGACTACCTCGGCGTCGCCGAGCCGACGAATCGGAACATCCCGGCTGTGCCCGTGTGGGTAGATACACGAACCGGTAATCCTGACCCATTCGTTACGCGCATTGGAGTAGCGCCCCAGTTCGACTTCACCAGCTGGCAGGCCGCGCGTCTTTCCTATGCTCAAATACAGGCGCCGCAGTATGGCTTGCGCCAATTGAATATCTCGACGCGCGACTTCGTTGGCAGCTCCGATGCCGTCATGATTGGCGGCTTCATCGTCACAGGGCCAAGTGGCTCGACGAAAAAAGTGATGATACGAGGTCTCGGTCCATCACTGACCAATGCGGGCGTGCCTAACGTGCTATCGGATCCTTTGCTTGAGCTGCACGACCACACCGGCGGAGTCATCACCGGGAACGATGACTGGCAAAATAGTTCTGATACTACCGAGATTCCGAGCGGCTTTCAGCCTTCCGATCCGCGCGAATCGGTTATTGTCGCAACCTTAAGTGCGCAGCCAGCGGGCGTACTCTACACCGCAGTCATGAAAGGTGCGCACGGCGAGACTGGCAACGGGCTCGTGGAAATCTACGATTTAGATGCCGCCGGTGCTGCGCAGTTTGCGAACATCAGCACGCGCGGCGAAGTGCTTACGGGAGACGACGCCCTGATCGGTGGAGTCATCGTCGGCGGCGGCACCGGCCCGGCTGGTACTGGTAGCGCGAAAATCGTGCTTCGTGCGATCGGCCCCAGCCTGCCAGCCGGAACATCCCCGGCGCCCCTGCAGGATCCGACGCTGGAACTGCACGACGTCAATGGAACTGCTCTCTTGTTTAATGATAACTGGAAAGATAATCAGCAGGCCGAAATCCAAGCGACAGGTCTGGCGCCAACCGACAGCCGCGAATCAGCGATGCTAGCTCTCCTTCCGCCCGGGAACTACACGGCCCTGGTCCGCGGCAAGAACAACAGCACAGGTCTCGCGCTTGTCGAATCTTACAACGTGCAGTAGCTACTTCGCCGACGCGAAGCGGCTGACTTAGACGTCGTAATACATCGCGAATTCGTAGGGATGCGGGCGCAGCCGGAGTGCGTCGTACTCCTTCTGCTTCATCTCTACCCAGTTTGCGATGAAGTCTGAGTTAAACACATCGCCTTTGAGCAGGAATGAGTGATCGGCCTGCAAAGCGTCGATTGCACCGCGCAATGAATCGGGCACGCTAGGCACATTGGCGAGTTCCTCCGGGGGTAGTTCATACAGATTCTTGTCCAGTGGATCGCCCGGATCGATGCGGTTCTGGATTCCATCGAGGCCGGCAAGGAGCAAAGCCGAAAAGGCGACATAGGGGTTAGCCGCTGGATCGGGGGTACGGAACTCAACGCGCTTAGCCTTCGGATTCGCGGAGTAGGTTGGAATACGGATCGCGGCCGAACGGTTTCGTGCCGAGTAAGCGAGGTTGACGGGAGCTTCGAAGCCGGGGACGAGCCGCTTGTAGCTATTGGTGGTTGGATTAGTGATGCACGTCAGAGCGGGGGCATGCTTAAGGATGCCGCCGATGAAGAAGAGCGCCATCTCGCTAAGGCCGGCGTAACCATTACCTGCGAAGAGTGGTTTGCCTTCTTTCCATAATGTCATTTGGGTGTGCATGCCGGAGCCGTTGTCGCCAAAGAGCGGTTTTGGCATAAAGGTAACCGAGCGGTTATGCCGCTTGGCTACATTACGGATAATGTACTTGTAGTACTGCATGTGGTCCGCCATCTGTTTCAAAGGCGCGAACCTAACATCGATCTCTGCCTGGCCTGCCGTAGCCACCTCGTGGTGCTGCCGTTCAATCGGAATACCAGCTTTCTCTAATTCAAGGCACATGTCATTGCGGATGTCCTGCAGCGTGTCCATCGGGCCAACGGGAAAGTAGCCCTCCTTGGCGCGAATCTTGTAACCCAGGTTAGGAAACTCTTCCTTCCCGCTATTCCAATGTCCCTCAGCGCTGTCTACGAGATGGAAGGAGGTGTTACCGCTGTAGCTGTATCTAACTTCGTCGAAGATAAAGAACTCAGCTTCCGGTCCAAAGAAGGCAGTATCTGCGATACCGGTGCTCTTGAGGTAAGCCTCGGCTTTCTCGGCCAGGCCGCGCGGATCGCGGTCGTAAGGTTCGCGCGTAATCGGATCGACGATTGTGCAAATAAGGCTGAGGGTTGGTTCCGCGTTAAAGACATCGACCCATGCTGTCGTAGCATCAGGGATAACGAGCATGTCGCTGGCGTTAATGGCCCGCCAGCCCCGAATGCTGGAACCGTCGAAGCCCAGGCCTTCGGTGAAGATCTCCTCACTGTACTCGGTCAGCGTAGTGGTGAAGTGCTGCCAGCTGCCGGGGAGGTCGGTAAACTTGAAGTCCACGAGCTTCACATCGTGGTCCTTGATCATTTTAGTTACGTCCGAGGGATCTTTAACTTCTTTCGCCATAGGTCAGGTAGCTAGATGGAGGTGGGATTAGGTTATCGTGAAAATAGTTCCGGCGACTCGGCTCGCCTCTTAGCTGCGGCCGCGAGTCGAATAGGGAAATTCAAACCGCTTTCTCGCCGATTTCTTCTGTCCGGATGCGGACTGCGTGTTCGACAGGGAGAACGAAAACTTTGCCGTCGCCAATCTTGCCGGTCTTGGCCGCCGCGACTACGACGCTCACCGCGCGCTCGACCATGTCGTCTGCGAGCACGACCTCTACCTTCACCTTGGGCAGGAAATCGACCGTGTATTCACTGCCGCGATAGATCTCGGTGTGACCTTTCTGCCGGCCGAAACCTTTCACCTCGGTCACAGTCATGCCTTCGATACCGAGCTCGGCGAGCGCCTCTTTGACCTCCTCGAGCTTGAACGGCTTGATGATGGCTTCGAGTTTTTTCATGTGGCGTAGGCTGCCTGCAGCGCGATCAAAATTCAACCGGAAGCTGACCGGCGCAAGCGCTCTCGTATCAGCGGGGGAATGGCCATGCAACACAAATTTTTTCGGAAGCAGAAACGCAAAATGTTGCGTCTTGGCGGCGCTGCCTATACTGCATCTCGATGCCGGGCGACTCCTTCGTTCACCTCCACCTGCATACAGAATACTCGCTGTTGGACGGTGCGATTCGGACGAAGGAGCTGATGAAAAAGGCCGCGGAGTTCGGGATGCCGGCGGTCGCGATCACCGATCACGGAAATCTGTATGGCGCGGTCGAATTCTACCAGGAAGCGCGAAAGGCGGGGATCAAGCCGATTATTGGCTGCGAGGCTTACATGGCGCCGGGGTCGATCAAAGATCGGCCAAACAACATGCGGGATGCGGCGTATCACTTCACGCTGCTGGCGAAGGACGAAATCGGCTACCGGAACCTGGTGAAGCTGATTTCGACCGCGCACCTTGACGGATTTCATTACAAGCCGCGGATCGATAAGGAGCTGCTGACGAAATATTCAGCGGGGCTGATCGGCATGAGCGCCTGTTTGAAAGGTGAGATCAACATGGCGATCCAGTCCGACGATCTCTTGAAGGCGCGCAAGAGTGCGGCGGAGTTCCGCGACATTTTCGGCGCGGAAAATTTCTTTCTCGAGCTGCACGACCACGGCATTGAGGCGCAGCACAAATGCAATCGCGTGTTGCCGCAGCTGGCGAAGGAATTTGGACTTGGGCTGGTAGCGGCGAATGACGTCCATTTTCTCGAGCGCAGCCATCACGACGCACACGATGTCATGATCTGCATCGGCACGGGCAAGATGGTGCACGACGAGCGGCGTATGCGTTACGTGCCGGAGCTGTATTTCAAATCGGCCGACGAAATGCGCGAGCTCTTCCGCGAATTTCCGGAGGCGATCACAAACACGCTCGAGATCGCGGACCGCTGCAATCTCGAGCTTGAGTTCGGCAAGTCCAAATACCCGGAATATCCGGTGCCCGAGGGGAAGACGCGCGAAGCTTACCTGCGCGAGCTTTGTTACAAAGGTTTGCACGAGCGCTACGGCGATCGGGTCGATTCCGAACTGATCAAGCGGCTCGATTACGAATTGGACATCCTCGAGCGCACCGGGTTCGTCAGCTATTTCCTGATCGTCTGGGACTTCATCGACTTCGCGAAACAGCGCGGAATTCCGGTCGGTCCCGGCCGCGGCTCAGCGGCGGGATCGATGGTCGCCTACGTGCTCGGCATCACCGATGTCGATCCGCTGCAGTTCAATCTGCTCTTCGAACGTTTCCTTAATCCGGAGCGCGTCTCGCCGCCAGATATCGATGTCGATTTTTGCGAGGCGCGCCGCAGCGAAGTGCTCGAATACGTGCGCCAAAAATATGGCGAACGCCGGGTTTCGCAGATCATCACGTTTGGGAAACTGAAAGCGAAAAGCGTGGTCCGCGATGTGGGACGCGTGATGGGCCTGAGCTACGGCGATGCCGATCGGATCGCGAAGATGATTCCGAACGAGCTGAATATCACGCTTGCCCAGGCAGCGGAGAAGACGCCGGAGTTAAAGAAAGCGATCACGACGGAGCCGGCGACGCGGCAGCTCTGGGATTATGCGTTGGTGCTCGAAGGCATCTCGCGGAACGCCGGAGTTCATGCCGCCGGGGTTGTGATCGGCGATCGCGATTTATCGGAGTACGTGCCTCTCTGCCGCGACACGCGCGGGAGCGATGTCATCAGCCAGTTCGCGATGGGTCCGTTGAACGATCTCGGGCTGCTGAAGATGGATTTCCTCGGCCTGAAGACACTGACCGTGATCGAGGACACCTTACAGTTGATCCGCAAACGGGAGCCAGGGTTCGACATTAAGCGTATCCCGCTCGACGACGCCAAAGCGTTCGATCTTTACAACCGCGGCGAAACGATCGGCCTGTTCCAGATGGAGTCCGGCGGAATGACGAGCACGGCGAAACAATTCGACGTGCAGAGGATCGACGACATCATCGCCCTGATCGCGCTCTACCGGCCGGGGCCGATGGACCTGATCGGCGATTACATTAAGCGGAAGCGGGGACTGACGAAGATCCGTTACGAGCATCCGCTGCTCGAGGAAGTCTGTGCCGACACCTACGGCGTCATGATTTACCAGGAGCAGGTAATGGCGGCGGCGTCGAAGCTGGCGGGCTACTCGTTAGGCCAGTCCGATTTGCTCCGGCGCGCGATGGGCAAAAAAGACCGCGAGAAAATGGCGAAAGAGCGCGTCAACTTCATCACGGGCTGCGCGGAGACGAACAAGATTTCGGAGAAGAAGGCGAACGCGATCTTCGATTTGCTCGAAAAGTTTGCCGGCTACGGATTCAACAAGAGTCACAGCGCGGCTTACGGGCTGATCAGCTATCAGACGGCCTATCTGAAAGCGAATTACCCGGTTGAGTTCATGGCCGGATTGCTGAGCAACGAAATCAACAACACTGACAAGATCGCAGTGTTCGTCGGCGAGTGTAAGCGAATGGGCATTGAGATCCTGCCGCCCGATGTGAACCACAGCGCGCTCAAGTTTACGCCGGAAACCGTTGAGGGCGCTGCTCCGTCAGCGCCTGCTTCCGGTGAGGACCCGGCGTGGCCGTCCAAAGGCATCCGCTATGGTCTGGCCGCGATTAAGAACGTGGGCGAAGGCGCAATGGAAACCGTGCTTCGCGAACGCGAAAGCAATGGCGCGTTCAATTCGCTCGAAGATTTCTGTCGTCGATTCGATTCGCGGATCGTCAATCGCAAGATGCTCGAAAGTCTGGTCAAATGCGGCGCGTTTGATTTCGCCGGCCGTGATCGCGCGGAGTTGTTCGATTGCATCGAAGAATCCCTCGCCGCTGCCTCTGCCGCGCACAAGGATCGCGCCGCCGGACAAGTCTCACTTTTCGACGACATGACGGTTGCGTCACCTCCTCGTTCGTCGCGGCGTGTCACGACTTGGAGCGAGCACGAGCGAATGTCATTCGAGAAGGAACTGCTCGGGTTTTACGTCACTGGCCATCCGCTGGATGCCTACGCGGCGCAGCTATCGAATGGCAGATTCCAGACGATTGCATCGCTGCGGGAACTGCAGGATCGCGCGCAATTCCGAATCGCTGGCGCAATTGCACAGGTCGATCGCAAATTTACGAAAAAGGACGCCAAGCCGTTCGCGGTCGTGTGGCTGGAAGACCTGAGCGGAACACTTGAGGTCGTTGTCTGGAATGAGACGTATGTAAAAGTCGCGAACGTTCTCACCCCGGGCGCAGTCGTCGCAATGGAAGGCACGCTCGACACGCGCGATGACGCGGTGCGCGCGACCGCCCAAAAGGTGCTGGCTCTTTCGCCCGACGCGAAGAACGGCGCGGCCGCTCCGATCGTTCTCCGGTTTCCGCCGGGCACGCCCTCGAACATCCTGCGTGATGTTCGCGATCTCCTGGCAAGTTCTCCCGGTAAGCGTGTTGTCCTGCTGCAGATCGAGCAGCCGGGCCGGCCGGCGGTGCAGATCGCGGCAGGCCGCGATTGCCGGATTGATCTGACGCCGGAACTCGAGCGCAAACTGCAGCCCTGGCTGCCGGCGGCCTGACCGCTCGCTAGCGTGCGGGTGCCACGACCAGCGCACCGCCGCCAACATCGTGCTGCGTG
>JBJMWW010000026.1:0-12006 GCA_045809945.1 Chthoniobacterales bacterium | reverse complement strand
TGCGCGCTCTGTTAAGCGACGCCATTCAAAAAAATCAGCTCGAACGGGCCGACCAGTTCGCGCAGGAATTGCAGCTTAGCCAGCAAGTCACGTTCGCCGATTACCTGCTCTGCCTCGATTTTTATCGCAAGCTCGACGAGAAAAAACTCGCGGCCGTGTTGGATCGAGTGAAACCCGTCGCGGCAAAAAATCCGCCTGACCTCGCGCTGCTGATGGATTGGATGAACCGAAACGCGCTCTCCCACGAAGTGTTGCGCTGGACGGAAAAGCTGCCCGCCAATCTCACCACCCACCCGCCGCCGGCGATCACAATCGCGGAGGCGTTTGCGGACGTGAAGAACTGGTCGCGGCTCAAACGCTGGACGCGCAATGGCTCGTGGGGCGATTCCGATTACCTCCGGCTCGCATACCAGGCCTACGCTGCACGCCAGACACGCCAGTCGGCGGCCGACGCTGAGTTCGATTCGCTTTGGCGCGCGGCGGATCGAGCAGCGAGCGAGAAACCCGAGCGCGAGATCACGCTCGCGCGTTTGGCCACGAAATGGAACTTCACCAGCGAATCCGAACAGTTGTGGCTGCGGGTCTCGAAAAACTCTCCGGCACGTCGCGAAGCCCTCGAGGCTCTCTATAAAATCTACCGCGCGAACAACGATCTGCAGAACCTCTATCACACCGCGCAGCGCCTCCACGAAAACTCACCAAATGAACCCGAAACCGCGGCCACCTACGGACGACTCGGCTTGCTGCTCGACCAAAATGCATCGGACGCGCAGCGCGTGTCGAAAGAAGCTTACGACCGCAATGCAAACTCGCCCGCGATCGCGACGACTTATGCCTTCTCGCTCTACAGCCTCGGCCGCACTGCCGAAGGCCTCGAGATATTGAAGAAAGTCCCGGAAGACGAGTTCGCCGACCCGCACCTTGCGGTCATCGCCGCCGTGCTTTTGCTCGACGAAACTCGGACCGAGGAAGCGCAGCCTTACATCGAGATCGCGCGGGAAGGGCCTCTCTTTCCGGAGGAGAAGAAACTACTCGACGAAGCAACTGCCAAGGCAGCTTCCGGCCCTTCAGCTACTCCGGGCGCGCCCGCGCCGGCAACGCTCTCTCCGTCACCTCGATAGATTTCATCGCCTGCTCAACCACTGCGGCAGCGAGCGTTTGTGTCGCGGAGTCGAGTGCAGCATTGGCCGTTTTGAGTAGCTCAACGTTCTGAGACTCAAGCGCTGATCGCACATTCGCCGTCGCGCGATCGATTACCTCTTTCTCGTCCGCCGAAAAAGCGTCGCCGGCGATTGCCAGCGCCGACGCGGCTGAACTCAACATCTCTTCAGCCTTTAGCTTCGCCTCTGTCCAGGCGCGCTCGCTCATATCTTCGAACGCGTGATCGAGCGATTCGGCCAGCATCTTCTCGACCGCTTCGTCCGAAACATCGACCGCGCTGCTCATCTTAACGATTCTTTCCGCGCCCGTTCTCGTGTCGCGCGCGAGCACGTGCAGAATTCCATTTGCATCGATTTCAAATTGAACGCCGACTCGCGGCACACCTTTGGGCGCAGGCTCGAATTCAATCTCGAACGCGCCGAGTGGCCAGTTATCGCGTGCCATCTCTCGTTCACCCTGCAGCACCGTGATCTTCATCGAGCGCTGATTACTTACCGCGGTCGTGAACATCTCGCCCGCTTTGGTTGGTATCGTTGAGTTGCGTGGAATGATCACGTTCATCAACCCGCCAAATGTTTCGATGCCTAGCGACAGTGGCGTCACGTCGAGAAGAACGACGTTCTGCACCGCGCCGGACAAAATGCCGGCCTGAATCGTCGCGCCGATCGCGACCGCTTCGTCCGGATTCTGCGACGTGTCCGGCTCGCGCTGAAAAATCTCGGTGACCAGCCGCCGCACGAGCGGCATGCGGGTCACGCCGCCGACGAGAATTACTGCATCGAGATCGGTCGGTATCAGCTTCGCGTCCGCGAGTGCGCGTCGGCAATGCGCTCGCGTTTGTTCGACAATCGGTCGCGCGATCTCCTCCAGCTCTTCGCGCGTCAGCTGGCGCCGAAAACTTTTCGCGCCATCGAAAAACGGAATGTCGATCGACGTTTTTTCTTCGGTCGAAAGCCGGTGCTTCGCCTCGATCAACGCTTCACGCAGTCGTGCAGTCGTCTCCTGTTTTTGGTCTCTGTTTATGTGCGTTCTCCTCAGCAGCGCTCGATCGATGTCATCTCCACCGAGCCGCGTGTTTCCATTCGTCGCGAGCACTTCAAACACGCCGTTGTGCAGCTCGAGGATCGAAATATCGAAGGTGCCGCCTCCGAGATCGTAGACCGCGACCTTCGCGCGTAATGACAATTTATCGAGCCCGTAGGCCAGCGCGGCGGCGGTCGGTTCGTTGACGATTCGTTCGACGGTGAACCGGGCCAGTTCACCCGCGCGTTTCGTCGCGTTGCGTTGAGCATCGTTGAAATAGGCCGGCACTGTGATGACAGCGCGCGCCACACTCCGCTCGAGAGACCGCTCTGCATCGCCCTTCAGCTTCTTTAAAATGAAAGCTGAAATTTGCTCGGGACTGAACTCGCGATCGCCGAAACGCAGTCGCTCCGCAGTCCCCATCAATCGTTTGATTGAGGTCACGGTGCGCGCCGGAGCAATCGTCAGCATCCGCTTGGCCGCTGCGCCGACGAGCGGTTCGGCCGTCTCAGGAAAATGAACGATCGACGGCGTGAGGCGCGCGCCATTTTCGTCCGCGATCAGCAGCGGAAATCCCGCTTCCATCACGCCGATCAGCGAATTGGTCGTGCCGAGGTCGATGCCGACGATGTCGTTCATTCTGCATCGCTACTCTTCGCGGTTGATCGCCGCCGTCCAGCGCTCGACGTCAACGGGTGTCATCTTTCCGTTGAGTCGCGCGTCGCCCAGACCGCGCTCGTTCACATCGATCAAATACTGCGCACGCGAGAGCAACGTGCCGCGACAAATCGCTTCGTGTTCCGCGACGTGTTGATCTTCGACAGTCCATTGCAGCAATTCGCTCACGATCGATTCCGGAATCCGCTGCTTCTGCGCCGGGTAGATGAATCCGAAGAGAACAAGATGGCTCAGCAGCACACGCCATTGTTCGCCGAAACGCCGGACAAGGTGCTGCCAATCGAGTTTCTCCGCGCAGCTGTAGAGCAAATGCGCAATGTCGGCCCCGTCGTAACGCTCGCGCTCCATGATGAACGCCTTCATCCAGATGATTTCTTCCGGCGCCACCAGTTTCACCGGGATACCGAGCGCTTCGTTGCCAATAGCGCGCTCGAACCACGAGTCGTCGACCTCGCACAGGCCATTACCGGCGCGATATATCAGGTCGATGCAATCGTCGTCGCAGTAAGCCTTCGCCAGCCAGTGCGGATGTGTACGTTCGACTCGAAAATTCTGTTGCTCGAACGCGTGCATCGCTGCATCGACGTCTCGTTCGCGCAGGAAGAGATCGAAGTCTTTCGTGTGCCGCTCGATCTTCGTGTAAATCGCGAGCGCATAGGCGCCGCCGACCAGAAACGGCACCTTCGCCGTAATCAGTACGCGCATCGCATCGCGATAGAAATCGAGACTCTGATCAGTTTTCTGCATGCACGATAACAACGTCGCGCGCACCTGATTTGCGCGCATCGGCCGTGTGAACGTCCGAACAGCCTCACACAGCCGTTTCTCAAACGATGCGCATCGCTGCCACCGCCGACATGCATTACGGCAAACATTCGCGCGGAGAATGCCGGGAGTCCTTTGCAGAAATTTCGCGCAGCGCTGACGTGCTCCTTCTCTGCGGCGACCTGACCGACTATGGCCTCGCCGACGAAGCCGAGCATCTCGTCGCCGACATTCGCGATGCCGTGCGCATCCCGGTTCTCGCTGTGCTTGGCAACCACGATTTCGAATCGGGCGAAACGCGATTGATTACCGACGTCCTCGATCGCGCTGGCGTCATCATGCTCGACGGCGCGGCACACGTAATCGATGGCGTAGGTTTTGCGGGGGTGTGCGGATTCGGCGGCGGGTTCGGGCGACGGATGCTAAACGCCTGGGGCGAAGCGCTGATCAAGCAATTCGTCCAGGAAGCGATCGATCATGCCGTGCGGCTCGAGCAGGCGCTCGCCAAATTGCAGACGGAGCGAAAAGTCGTTCTACTCCATTACTCGCCCATTCGCGCGACCGTTCAGGGCGAAGATCCGGAAATTTTCGCCTTCCTCGGATCGTCACGCCTCGAAGAACCGATCAATCGTTTCCGCGTCAATCTCGTTGTTCATGGCCACGCGCATAACGGCACCGGCGACGGCGCCACATCCACCGGTATCCCCGTTCACAACGTCAGCGCGCCATTACTGCGCAAGAGTGGCGAGAACGCACGTCCGTTCCGCATTTTCGAAATCTAATCGAGCGAAACCGCGCGACGTTTGTGGCGCTCGAACACGCAGACTTCGCGCACCCCTAACACCTTCATCTTCTCCGCCAGCCTGTCGTAAGCGTCGCCTAGCTGCGCATGCGAATGCGCATCGGATGCCGTCGTGAACGCAATGCCTCTCTCCATCGCCGCGGCGATGATTCGATCGTCGGGATAAAGTTCACCGACCGGTTTACGCCAGCCAGCCGTCGAGAACTCAATCGCGAGACCGCGTTGTGCGACGAAGGCGAGCGCCTTTTCTGCGATTTCGACCACATTGTGCCGCGCACGATGCCCATGAATTTTCACCAGGTCGAAGTGCGATAGACAATCGACTATGCCGGTGGCTGCGATCTCAGCGACGCGACGAAAGTAATCAATGTAAATCTGATCGATATCCCGCCCGCGGAATTGTTCCGCGCCTTCCGGCAGTGTGTCGAACATCTGGTCGGACCGTTCGAGGTAATGCACAGAGCCGAGAACAAAATCGAGTCGCTCCCAATTTTTCTCGACCCACGCGCGTCCCGCTGCCGAAGTTTCCGGATCGTTATCCAGCTCGACGCCGGCACGAATTTTCACGTCCGGGTTCGCCTCTCGCAGCCGCTCGATTTCGTCGAAATCAATCCCTTCGTGATAGCGATCGTGATCGGTAAATGCGATGTCGCTCAGCCCGCGCGCGCGTGCCGAATCCACCCACGGTTGCAACAGCTCGCGCGTGTAAGGCTGCACACGGTGGCCCTGAGGGTGCGTGTGGTAATCAGAAAAAAGTTTCACTTCACGGCTGTTGCTGGAACTCACCTGCAGCCGCCGAACTTGTCATGTCGAGCGCAGTCGAGACATCCTCGTTCTCAGAAGCACGGAGATTCCTCGACTACGCTCGGAATGACAGATTGCTTAAGCGCTTCCGTCATGGGGCAGTGAGAAATTTCTGGCGGACGCGCAGCTCGGGATACTGCGGGAAGAAGATTTCGCAGATGAAAACCTTGTTCGGCGTCAGGTCGCGCGTGGAAATCGTTCCGTCGTAGTCAACGTGCTCGCCCGGATTGATGAGCACCGTGCCGGGCGTGTTCTCGTAGGAGTGATTGTCGGAAAACTTCGTGAGCACGACCTCGGCGGAATTTCGCAGGAAAATCTCGATCCGCTCCTCATTCGGGAAGTCGAGCGTGATCGGCTTCGGTTTTTTCGATTTGTTGCTCACGGTCAGGTGCGCCTGCAGATGGCGAACCTCGGAGAGTTTGACCGGCTCGGGCGACAGCTGAAGATCGAGCACGAGTCCGCGCAGCCGCGGATCCTTGTAATCGGGCAGGCGCTCGGACGATCCGAACGGATGCATGACGCGATTCAGCCAGCTGCGCCGCTCTTCGACGGTGCGCGTTTCCGGCGACGGCTCCTGTGCGCCAACGCGCGCGGCATTCGCAAGAACGAGCAAAACCACGACGGCCGCGGGCCTCATGAGCGGCTTAATCAGCCGACGTTGCATTTGATGTCAAAACCTTTATCTCTCGCCGATGCGATCGTTCTTCGCTGCGACGCTGCTCGTCATTCTCCCGTCGACCAGCGTGCTCGCGAAACCGCACTGCACTTTTCGCCTGCATTGTGAAGCGAATGCGCACGATGGCGACGTGTTTTCCACTAAGCTCGTCTCGAAGTTTACCGGCAGGCCGGTGGTGATCGAGAAAACTGCCTCCGTGACGGAATTCGACGTCGCGGCGTTCTATCCGGTGCAGGCGGACGACGGCACGCTAGGCGCGGTTTTTCAGCTCGATGATCACGGCCGGCTCGCGCTCGACACACTGAGCGTAGAGCATCGCGGTGGCGATCTGTTCGTGTTTATCAACGGCCGTCCGATCACCGAGCTGCAAATTGATCGCCGCATTTCTGACGGCAAGGTCTACGTGCCGAGCGGCCTCACAACTGCCGACATCGCGTCCATGCGGAAAGACTGGCGCATGATCGGTCAGCGCAAGAAGTGAAGCGCATCTTCGCCGCATCAATGGCGATGATTTGTTCGGCTGCCGCGCAGCAGGATCGAATCAATCTTGCGTTTCCGACAGACAACGACGCGCTGTTGCGAGGCGACGGGCCCGCGTTTTACCAGCACATCGAGCGCGATTATCAGGGCGAAAAGTCGACGCCGTGGGAGGGCGGTCGCTACGGTTTTGTGCGCAACCCGGTCCAAACGCGCGACGGCGTCATCTACTCGCGTTTTCACGAAGGCATCGATATTCGTCCGTTGCAGCGCGACGCAACCGGCGAGCCGCTCGACGAAGTGCGTGCGATTGCCGATGGCGCCATCGTTTACGCGAACACGAATCCGAGGTGGTCGAACTACGGCAATTACATCGTGATCGAACATCGCTGGGGTGGTTCGCCGTACTATTCCCTCTACGCGCACTTGAAATCGATCGATGTAAAGATCGGCCGTCGCGTCGCTCGCGGCGAGCACATCGCGCAAATGGGTTACACCGGTGAAGGCTTAAACCAGGAGCGCGCCCATGTTCATCTCGAGTTGAACATGATGCTGAGCCGGAACTTTGAATCATGGTACGAGGCGTCTTCGCAAACCGATCCGAATCATCACGGAATTTACAACGGCATAAATTTGATGGGGCTCGATATCGCTCGGCTTTATCTCGCGCTGCGGAAACAGCCGGGCCTGACGATCGAGGAGTTTCTCGCTGGCGAGGAAACATTCTACCGAGTCAAAATTCCGGCATCGAAACACTTCGACCTCGCCGAGCTCTATCCGTGGCTCGTCAGCGGTGATGCGCGCAGAGGTGCGCGCGAGATCTCGTTCAATCGCGCCGGCGTTCCGCTGAAGATTGTCCCCGTAGCCGATCGCCTGGCCGCGCCGACCGTCTCGTTCATCAGGCAACGAAAGGCCGATTACTCGCTGCTGACACGAAACGTCGTCGGCGGAAACGGCGCAAATCCAGCTTTGACTGATAGCGGCGCGGGGCTGATGCAATTGCTCACCTGGCCAAACTAAAATGATGACGCGACGCAAGTTTCTCGGACTCGCCACGCTGGCACTACCGGCCGCGGCCGGCGCCGACGCGCGCTGGATCGAGCCGACGGCGTTGCGCGTCACGACGCTCAACCGCGGCCACACGCATCGTTTCGTTCATTTCACAGACTTCCATCACAAGGGCGACACGCGTTACGCAGCGGAAGTCGTCCGCACGATCAATGAGCAGGCACCGGAGTTCGTTTGTTTCACCGGCGATCTCGTTGAGAATCGCGCCTTCGCAACAGAAGCGCTCGGGTTCATTCGGCAGATCAAGGCGCCAGTCTACGGCTCACCCGGCAATCACGATTACCGATGCGGCGCCTCCTTCGCCGATTATGAGCGCGCCTTTGCTGCGACCGGTGGCGCGTGGCTGGTCGATCGCAGCATTCTGCTTCACAACGGGCTTGAGCTGGTGGGCCTCGGCGCCGCGGCCTGTCTTGGCACTCCGCCGCCCCGCGCCCAGCAACGCATCGCGCTCATGCACTACCCGCTTCAGGCGCAGCAATTCAAAGGTGAATCGTTCCAGCTGATGCTTGCCGGTCATTCGCATGGCGGACAGGTCCGGGTCCCGTTTTACGGCGCGCCGATCGTGCCGTGGGGCGTCGGACCGTATCAACTCGGCTATTACGAAACGCTGGCGGGACCGCTTTACGTCGGCGCGGGCATTGGCACGTATCGTTTGCCGATCCGCATTAATTGCCGGCCAGAGATCACGGTCGTTACGATCTGAATTTTTTCCGCGCAACTTCTGCGCCTTGGACGAAGTTAGTACGAATAGCTATGCAGCTTTCACGAGCATTTTTCATCGCCGCCGCATGCAGTGCGCTGTTTTTCGCCGGTTGTTCGACGACGCAGACGCGAATCAAAGATCGCCCCGATCTTTTCCAAACTCTCAGCGCGCAGGATCAGGCGCTGGTGCAGCAAGGCGAGATTCGCGTTGGCATGCCGATGAATGGCGTATGGCTGGCATGGGGCGAGCCGAATCAGAAAGGCGCCGGGCGAAACGGGCCGCGTCCGATCGAAACGTGGATCTATTGGGGAACAACTGACGCTGGCTACGGCCCGTTCTATGGCGGCTATGGCATGGGGTATGGCGGTTACGGCTACCTCCGCCGAGGTGGCTTTCACCATCGCGGTTTCTATTACGATCCATTCTACGACCCGTTTTTCTACAGCCACATGAACATCGTCCAATATCCGGAGCGATTTGTTTCTTTCGAGAACGGCCGGGTCGTAGCGTATAGTCACCTGCCGGCGCCACGGGTGTTCTAACGAGCAGGGCTGAGCCTGCGTCGCCGCGGCGGCGTGAGTCATGGCTTACCGTTCATTCCGCGATTTCATCGATGCGCTTGATCGCGCCGGCGAACTGACGCGCGTTGCGACACCCGTCGATACCGACCTGCTCATCGCTGAATGGGCCGATCGCGAAATGAAATCGACCGGCGGCGGCAAGGCATTGCTCTTCGAGCAACCGAGCGTGGACGGCCGTGCCTCGAAATTTCCGGTCGCGATCAACACAATGGGTTCGCGCAAACGCATCGCGATGGCGCTCGGCCGCGACTCGATCGCGGAGATCGCGGACGAGATTCAACTCATTCTCAAGGCGAAGCCGCCGACTGATCTGCGCGAAGGCTTTTCGTTGTTCAAGCAGGGCATTCATCTGCTCCACGCGCGTCCGAAGCATGTGAAGAGCGCGCCCTGCCAGGATGTCGTCCACCTCTTCGACGACGGCTCTCAACCTTCAACTAACGACTCGCAGATAACGCTCGCTGATCTGCCGATCTTGAAATGCTGGCCGAAGGACGGCGGACGTTTTGTCACGTTGCCGAACGTCCACACACGCGATCCGGAAACCGGCGCGCGCAACGTCGGCATGTATCGGATGCAGGTTTACGATGAGCGGACGACGGGCATGCACTGGCAGGTGCACAAGGTTGGCGCGCGACACGGCAAGCGTTACTACGAACGCGGCGAACGCATGCCAGTCGCAGTGACACTCGGCGGCGATCCGGCTCTCACCTTCGCCGCGACGGCGCCGCTTCCGGACGGACTCGATGAAATTCTTTTCGCCGGCTTTCTGCGTCGGAAATCAGTCGAGATGGTGAAGTGCAAAACAAGCGACATCGAGGTTCCTGCTGAGGTCGACTTCGTCCTCGAAGGCTACGTGCAGCCAGGCGAAATGCGGCCGGAGGGACCGTTCGGCGACCACACCGGGTTCTACACCGCGGTCGAGGATTACCCGGTGTTTCATCTCACCGCGATCACGCACCGACGCGATGCGATTTACCCGACCACCATCGTCGGCGTTCCACCGATGGAGGACTTCTATCTCGGCGATGCCAGCGTCCGGATTTTCCTGCCGGTTTTCAAAATGAACTTCCCGGAGCTCGTCGATATGGCGCTCCCACCGGAAGGCGTTTTTCACAACCTCGTCTTCGTCAGCATCCGAAAGCAGTATCCTTATCAGGCCTTCAAGGTCATGCACGGGCTCTGGGGCATGGGCCAGATGATGTTCAGCAAATACATCGTCGTCGTCGACGAAGACTGCGACGTGCACAACACGAGCGAGGTGCTCTTTCGCCTTTGCGCAAATACCGATCCGGAGCGCGACACGACCGTGATTCGCAACCCGAGCGATTCGCTCGACCACGCACCAACCCAGCAAAATGTCGGCTCACATATGGGTTTCGACGCAACCCGAAAGCTTGTCGGCGAAGGCTACAAACGCGGGTGGCCGGAGCTGGTCCGGATGACGGAAGAAGCGCAGCGGCTCGTTGATTCGCTGCAAAAGAAAGCGGGCTGATCCGGCAGGCGCCGAACCAACCCGCTTAATAATTCGTCAGACTAACCGTTTAAGGCTTGCGGAACGGACGACCCGTTTGCGGATCCGCCACCAGCGCATTGTGTGGAATGCCGCGCACGTCGACGATGGCGTGCGGCGGATACGGGCTTTGCACCAGACCCCGACCGACGCGCTGTCCATACGGATAATACTCGGCCGGATGGCCGCGATAATATCCACGCTGGTCGGCATCGATCGCCGCACCAATTAAAGCTCCGGCACCTGCGCCGATTGCTGCGCCAGCCAGCGCGCGTTCACCGCTGTGGTGGTACGAGCTGCCACCGATCGCCGCGCCGGTAGCTGCGCCAACGAGCGCTCCGGTTCCAGTGGCCGTTTCGCACGAGGTTAAAGTGCACAGACTCGCCGCCGCGATGGCCACCGCACCTATCAGTTTGTTTGTTTTCATATTTTCGTTTCTACACGAAGCCGTTTACGGCTTCTGAAATACTTTCTTCGCGGTCGGATCTACGACAAGCGAATGCGCCGGACAGTTGCGGCAGTCGACCATGCGCCCGGAATAGGGGCTCGGCACGATGCCTGAGCCTTCCGGTCCGAGGGCCGCAACCGGGTATCCACCTTTCGGCGGCGGATATTTCTTCGCCGCATCCTCTTTCGTGATGCACGTGCCTTCCAGCATTTCGCCAATGGCGAACGAGGTCGCGGACAAGCCGCAAAGGCACAGCGCAACGACGCTTGTGATCGTTAAAATGTTCTTCTTCATCGTTTTAAATTCGCTTCTACATCCAGAGACGGACGCTTGCGATCGCGCATTCAAGCAAAGTTCAACATCGCCACCGCAATCCGCGCCGCCTTTTCCAGCCGGTTCAGCCGGTAATTACGCTCGAAGACGCGGAACCGGTCCCGCTCCATTTTGCCGAGCAATGCGCGGTAGACAGACGCCATGATCCGCGCCGGCAACATCGCGCGACGATCCTCACGCGGAAGCAACTCGGCCGCCTGATCGTAAAAGCGACGCGAGCGCTCCGCCTGGAATTCCATCAGCGCGACGAAGCGGTCGTCGTAGACGCGACGTTCCAGTTCTTCCTCGGAATAGCGAAACCGCGTCAGGTCCTCCAGCGGCAGATAAACACGGCCATTCCGCAGGTCTGTCGCCACATCGCGAATGATGTTGGTCGTTTGCAGCGCCAGCCCCAGTTCGACCGCACATTCGCGGCTGCGTGGGTTTTTGTAGCCGAATATCTCAATGCTCACGAGGCCGACCGCGCTCGCGACGCGGTAGCAGTAGAGGCGCAGCTCATCGAAGGTGTTGTAGCGGACCGTGCCGAGGTCCATTTCGACGCCTGCAATAATTTCTTCGAGCATCGCGGGCGTGAGCGAATACTTCGCGATTAATCGGCGAATTTCCGATGCGAGCGCATCTTCATTTTGCGTCGGCTGTATTAACGCCGCGCGCCACCTGCCAAGCCGCTGCCGTTTTTCATCGACCGCGAGCGCGCCCGAATCGGCAATGTCATCGATCAGCCGGCAAAACGCATAGAAGAGTGTCATGTCGTCGCGCCGTTCCCGATCGAGCGAGAAGAACGCGAGGGCGAGATTGGAACCGCTCTGTCTGGTGATCGTTGCGGCGTTCAATACCGTATCCAGCTCTCCTGCCCGATTCGCGCCGCTTCGCATCGGCGGAAAAGGCAGACCCAGGCGGCCAGGAGCCAGCCGGTCAGGAAGGCGCGCGCCAGCACATAAACCACCTTCCACACGATCAGCGGCAGCGCCTGATCG
>JBJMWW010000025.1:0-4757 GCA_045809945.1 Chthoniobacterales bacterium | reverse complement strand
GCATTCGAGCAAACACCGGAGCGCTGCGTGATTCGCTTTGTCGGCGATGGTCCACCGCTCGTGCTCGATCGGGCGCAAGTCGACGGCGCGCGTGAGCGGATCAAGGCCCGTTACAATGTACTGAGGGAGCAAAACCTCGCCGAGCAGCCGGTCGCGAATGTCGCGGCTGAGGAGGAGCAGAAGTAATGAGCGTCCGCCGCCTTCTCCTGGTCTCGTGCGCGATTTGCCTAACAAGTCTTGCGCAGGCGCCGAAGCCCGCCGCCTCGGTTTCGGCCGTTAAACCAAAGGAGCTTTCACTCGTTCGCGTGAACGTCACCGGTCAGGCTTACGATTATCAGCGGCCGTGGCAGAAGAAGGCGCCGTTCTCAAAGCGAGCGTTGGGCACTGTGCTTGCGAAAGGACGCGTGCTCGTCACCGCGGATCTGGTGGCGAACCAGAACTTCGTCGAGCTCGAGCGCGCGGAGACTGGCGAGAAAACCGGCGCCGATGTTGTCGTGGTCGACTACGAAGCGAACCTCGCGCTCATCGAACCTAACGATAAGAACTTCCTCAACGGCCTCACTCCCCTGCAGTTGGCGACGGACACCGTAGTCGGTGATCGCCTTTCTGCGTTGCAGCTTGAGCCGACTGGCGCGCTCGTCGTGACAGACGGATTGGTCACCACGATTCAGATGACTCGCTACCCGGCCGAGGTCGGAACGTTCCTCACCTACCGCATCAGCATGACGATGCAGTATCGCGAGAACAGCTACACAATCCCGCTGGTGAAGAATAACAAGCTCGCCGGCTTGTTGCTCCGCTACGATCCGCGCTCGCAAGTACTCGACGCAATCCCCGCGCCCATCATCGCGCACTTCCTCAAAGCGGCGGACACGACCCCGTATCGCGGCTTTCCATCGGCTGGTTTCAGTTTCTTCCCAACGCGCGATCCGCAGTTGCGCAAATTCGCGGGCCAAACCGGAAAGCCGGGCGGCGTTTACGTGATGAGCATGGAGCCGAACATGCCGGCGGCGAAAGCTGGCATGCAGGTCGGCGACATCGTAACGGCAATCGGCAACAACGAGATCGACCAGAACGGCAATTACGTCGATCCGCTCTACGGCAAGATCGAGTTCACAAACCTGATCACCTCACGCGCCTTCGCGGGTGACACGATCCCGTTCCAAATCCAACGCGCGGGCAAACCGATGACACTAAACGTTGCGCTCGAGCATCGCGCGGCGACGGACTACGTCGTGCCGCCTTACACGATGGGTCAGCCGCCGCCTTACGTCGTTGTTGGCGGATTGATCTTCCAGGAGCTGAGCCGAACTTACCTGCGCGAGTGGGGCAACAACTGGCAGAAGGAAGCGCCGCAGAAGTTCGTCTATCTCGATCGCTTTCAATCCGAGCTTTTCCCTGATGGCAATCGGCGGGTTGTCGTCTTGAGCCAGGTCCTGCCGGCGAACAGTACGATCGGTTACGACGATCTCGCTTATCTCACGGTCGAGAAGGTGAACGGGCGCGAGATCAAATCACTCCATGAGCTCGTGGATGCGCTGAAGCAACCTGTCGAGGGCGGTTTCATCAAAATCGAAACGGACGAAGACCCGAAGCAGCTGGAACTCGACGTCGCGCAGGTGATGCAGGAAACGCCTGGTTTGCAGCAGAACTACGGCATTCCCGTTCTGCAGCGTCTCGATTAGTAGCACTCGTTAGGCGTTCTCGCGCAGGAACACGGCGACTTCGTCGTGATATGTCTGGAAAGGATCGCCCATGAGGAGGAAGTCGCGCCCTTCGCAGGCGATGGAATCCCAGTTGATCACGTACGGATGCTGCCGCTTCTGAAACGCGGCCACCGCGCGCGACCGGCCGGCGGCACGCGTGTTCTGCGGCGGAACGTGAGACGCTTCTGAGCGACGGACACTGTTGTTCCATTCGCCGATGCGTTTCGCCGCCGGCACACCGAAGAACAGCCCGCGCTGCGGGTCGATGTTGTGATACTCGAGATCCAGGCTCTGCAGCCACGGATCATCCCAGGTCAGGTCCTCCGCTTCGATGAATGTCTCGAGCAGCCACTTCTTCGTGACCCAGTCGACGCCGCCGATCAGCGCCTCGGGTTTGTTCGCGAGCGCGTCGAGCGTGTAACTCCAGCTCTCGATCAGCCAATCCGTCTCCTCGTTCGTGCCGGCAAGATGCTTCTCGGCCAGCTGTTGGAACTCCCATTGCAGATCAAGGCTGCCGATCGTGTTGCCGTTTTCCAAACGCACGATCCAGGCGTGCGTAGGGTCCCGCGAAATATCGCGCGTGCTTTGCACCGCATCGCTCAGGCTGAGATTTCGCGTTAGGCGATTTTGCTCGAGCAGGGTCAGCACACACGCCGTCGTGCCGACTTTCAGCGCCGTGGCAAACGGGCTCATGTTCGAGTCGCCAATGAGCAGGTGCAGCCGGCGATATTTCCGATAATCGGCGAGCGGCTCATCGCGCGCGTTGATGATCGCACGATTGAACTGCACCCATTGATAGATGTCGTTCACGATGTGATCGGCGCGTTGGCTGATCTGAAAATCGACGCGCGTTTCGCTCTGCGGAATTTCGAAATCAAACGCGAGCGGGTTCGCCTGCCCCACTCTGCCCGCGCCGGTGAAAATCTGCCGCGTGGCGAGGAACGCGAGCAGCGTCCCAAGGACGGGCGGCGTGAATTGCGCCTCGCGCTTCATGAGGTAGTTCTCGTGACAACCAAACGTCGCGCCGGTGTGATGATCGACGTTATTCTTGATGAATGAAACGCGTTCCGCCGCGCCAAGCGCCTCGAGTCCGCCGCGCAGCAGTTCATCACCTGCGAGATCGTAAGCAACGATGTCGCGCAACGTGAGACACTCCGGCGAAGCGTACTCGATATGCCCCATATCGAGATAAATGCGGCCGCCGTTGAGCAGAAATCCACCGTTGCCGGGGGGCTCTTCGTAATCACGATAATGCAGGTCGATCACACCTGCGTTCGTGCTCCGGAAGAGGTGGTTTTTCACCTTCACCGGCCAGGCATCGCCGCCCGCCTGCGGTGCACTCCCGCTCACGAGGCAGCCGTATTCCGTCTCGATCCCGACGATCCGATCCATCCCAGCCCGACAGTCCGTCAGCGCGCGCGCAGCGACAAGCTTCAATCGCTGCTATGCCTCGCCCTAACGAAAGCTTGAAAGTTGTGAATAACTTTGGTCAAACTTTTCCGCTAATGAGCAACATCCCCATGCGCAGCCCGGCGGCGAAGGTCGGCGGCATCGTTTATTTCGGGCGCATGATCGATAAGATCAAAGCTCACGCGGAGGGACAGCTCCCGCCCGATTACCAGCCCAATCTCGGCAAAGGTTTCGATGCACGCTGCACGCGCTTCCTTCACATCGACTACAACCAACTCGTGCAGCGCGTGCTGCATGAAGGCGGCAGCGACGAACAGATTTTGGAGTGGTGCTTCGCGATCGGCCGCAAACCCGAACCGGACGAGATCTACGTCTGGAACGAGTTCATGCGCAAAGTCGGCTGGAACGACGACACCAGTGCGACATTGATGCGCCGGAAGAAAGAAGCGGGTATGGCGGGACGTTCCGAGATTCGGACAATGTTCGAATTCATCGACGTCGATGAAGGGCGCTCACTGCCCGACGCGCTCGGCTTCGAGCGCAAACCGCAGCCAAGCTACGTCTAAGGCTTCGCCGGCGCGAGATGCGGCGGCGGATTGGGCGGCGGTGGCGGTTGACTGCGGTACTCGATCACAGCCCAAGCGGCGACAACGGTCAGGATGACGACGATCGCCGCGAAGATCATGCGCGCGCGACTCGGCGGCGGCTCGTTATCGCCGAGTGACCGCGCGGCCATCACTATTCGGAGAGAGTGTCGATCCGTTCGGCGAGTGCGAAATCCAGATCGGTCAGGCCGCCTTTGCTGTGCGTCGTGAGGATCAGGCGCACTTTGTTGTAACGAAGGTCTATGTCGGGATGGTGTTCCTCGTCCTCGGAAACTTCCGCGACCGCGTTCACGAAATCGACAGCCTCCGTGAAATCATCGAACTCGAAGGTCCGTTCGATGTGATTCTTCTCCAGCTCCCATTCCGGGATCTTTTTCAGACGCTGTTTCAGTTGGTCTGCTTTGATCAGCTCAGCCATATCGTCGGGACGCTTAACACTGCAAAATGCTTTTGCAATCGCGAAACCTGCAGCGGCTCTGAAGCAAGAATTTCGAATGGGGAAAGCGCGCGCACGATTAGTCCGCACGCATTTGACGCCCCTACCTTTCTCCGCAAATTAGCGGCTCTTTAGCGCCCGTAGCTCAACTGGATAGAGCATCTGACTACGGATCAGAAGGTTTGAAGTTCGAATCTTCACGGGCGCGCATCGTCACCCAAAGACAATCCGTCGCGCGCCGAGCCATGCCGGCGCGCGTTCTTCGTTATCGCCGAAGCAGTTTATCGATGCGTGACGGTGATCGAGGGATCTGCCTCCGCTAATGCTTCCGCGGGAGTCTGCCGTCCGGTCTTGTCCAGATATTCTTTGCTATAGACCTTCTTCTCGGTCGTGTAGATCGGGCGGGTCGAATCGTTCTGGGCTGTGGTGGCCGTGCTTGTGCAACCAGTGACAAAGCAAACCGCCATCAACGCCGTGAGGGAAATGATCAGTGTCTTCATAGGGGTAGTATACGCCTTCTATGCAACCCCGCATGTGCTCGCGTGTTGCGCACGAATGAACCCTTGTCCACACGCGACTTTGCGCTACAAAGATGCTCAT
>JBJMWW010000024.1:0-4063 GCA_045809945.1 Chthoniobacterales bacterium | reverse complement strand
TCTTGAAACCCGGCGGCACTCGCGGTTGCGCACCAGCCGGCGGCCTGATCTCACTCGGCCCGTTATCGACAGAATCTGTCGCGAAGGGCGGCGGCAGGTCGTCGACGGTGATTTGGCGACTCACGCCGGGCGCATCCTGGGTCCAATCGCCGGAAACTGCGGCTTTGCCTGTGAGCGTCCGCGCGTCTGCCGCTGCGCCAAGGAGCGCCAGCGCGACCAGTACGAATCGCATCAGTAGATATACGGCTGCGCCAGCGTAAATGCGTTTTGAATCAACTCGAGCTGCGGCGGCTCGTCGTCGCACATCACCACTTCCACAGCATCGAAGCGGAAGAGAATGTCCGGATTATCCAGCAGACGCAGCCAGGCAAGCGCACCGCGCGAAATTCGCCGCTGCTGATCGCGCCGGATCGTTTCGAACGGTCGCCCGAACTCTTCGCTGCCGCGCGTTTTCACTTCGACAAACACCAGCGTGTCACCATGGCGCGCGACGATGTCGATCTCGCCGCCCGTTCGACCGCGGAAATTGCGATAGAAAATTTTGTAGCCGTGCCGACGGAGGAATTTCGCCGCCAGCTTTTCGCCGCGCCGCCCGCGTTCGCCAGTGTCAGGCCGCTCCGGCGATGGCGAAGTCGAAGAGCGGCTGCGCCACCGGTTCGAAAGAGCGGCGATGAATCGGGCAGGGGCCAAGCTCATGTAATTTCAGCAAATGGAGTTCGGTCGCGTAGCCTTTATGCTGGCTGAAACAATACTGCGGAAATTGCGCGCAGAAATCGCGCATAATCGCGTCGCGCGTCACCTTTGCGATCACGCTGGCTGCCGCAATCGACAGGCTGTAGCAATCGCCATCGATGATTGCGGTTTGCGGTAGCGGAAATGGAAACACTGGCCGGCCATCGATCAGCACGTGCTCGGGTTGAGCCGAGAGAGCTTCGAGGGCGAGGCGCATCGCCTTGTGCGTCGCCCGCAGAATGTTGATCTGGTCAATCTCGCCGTGATCGACCACCCCGATGGCCCAGATGATTCCGCTGTCACCGGTCAGCTCGGTGTAAATTTTCTGCCGCAACTCGGGCAGCAGTTGCTTTGAATCATTAAGTTTTTTGTGCCGGAATTTCTCCGGCAGAATCACCGCCGCAGCCACGACTGGCCCGGCGAGTGCCCCGCGGCCCGCTTCGTCAATCCCGCCGATGCGTGTGATGCCGAGCGCGCCAAGTTTTTTCTCGTGACGAAAACCACAGCGGCGCCGCATCGGCCGAAGTATGACGGATTTTCAAAGCGCTGTCATCCCGAGCGCAAGCGAGGGACCTCACAGTTGGACGGATCGCTAACGCCAAATGCAACGCAATCACTGCAGTCCACGCTTCGTATTTCGCGCTAGCGTTTCACTGCAACTGCGAGGTCCCTCGCTGGCGCTCGGGATGACGTCAGCGTGGTGGCTTCCGCGCGATGAGAACGGAGTCGTGCCACTTGTTGCTCTCGCTATCGTACTGCGGGAGGTTTTCCCATTGCGCCCACGCTTCGAGTACCTCGAGCTGCGCATAACGCGCGAGGGCGCGAAAGCCGTCGGGGTAAACGCGCCAGCAATCGACCGGAAAGCGATGTTCCGGACCACTCGATGGCGCGATGATGCAAAGCAGTCCGCCGGGCTTCATTGTGCGAACAATTTGCTGCATCGTGAGCCAGAAAAACTCCGTATGCTCAAACGTCTGGCCGGAAATAATGACATCCGCGCTTTCGCGATGGACCTCGCGCCAGTTGTAGGGATCGGCGAGCACGATGTCGACGTTCCGGCCCGCGGCCATATCGATGCCGACGTATCGCCAGGCCGGTTCGGAAAAGATCGTGCGGTAGGTTCCCGAACTTCCGGGCGTAACAATCTCCTGGCTGCCAAGATCGTAAATCGTGAGCGGCTCCTGCTCGCGCCCAGTAAGATAGTTGCGGCGGAATTCCGCCATCTTGTCGAACGAGCTCTGGTGCACGCGTGACTAAATCAGTCTTGCTTTTGACTCTGCAAATCTAATCGTCGCGTTAATGCGGAAGACGAAAATCATCTGCACGCTTGGCCCGACGTCCGACTCGGCCAAAACGATCGAACAGATGATTCGCGCGGGGACTGACATGTTCCGGCTGAACATGAGTCACGCGCAGCATGACTGGGTCCGCGAAATCGTGCCGCGGGTGAACAAGATCGCGAAAAAATTGCGGCGTGTGACTTCGATCATGATGGATACGCAAGGTCCGGCAATCCGCACCGGCGCGTTGAAAAAACAAATCGCTCTCAAGCCCGGCGATAAAATCGAGCTGACTGTCGGCAACGCGAAACAGACGGAGAAGAATGCGGTCAGCGTCAATTATCCCGGTCTTGTGACGGACGTTGATGTCGGTAACACCGTGCTCGTCGACAACGGCGTGGTTCGCCTGCGCGTGCTGGCGAAAAAGAAACAGCGCCTGGAGTGCGAAGCGCTTACCCCGGGAATACTTACTTCCCATCGACACATCAACTTGCCCGGTGTGCACGTGCGTCTTCCGGCGATCACGCCAAAAGACCTCGACGATATTGCTCTCGGCGCGGAGCTCGGGGTTGATTTCGTAGCGCTTAGTTTTGCGCATGAGGGTCGCGACCTGCAGGCGTTGCGGCGTGAGCTGCACAAGCTCCGTAGCACCGCGGGCGTTGTCGCGAAGATCGAGACCCAATCAGCCGTTCATAATCTCGATGACATGATCGAGGCCTCGGATGCGGTGCTGATCGCGCGCGGCGACCTCGGAATCGAAATGCCGATGGAGGAACTGCCGACGACACAGCGACGAATCGTGAAGCACTGTATTCGTGCCGGTAAGCCAGTGATTCTCGCCACGCACTTGCTCGAATCCATGGTCGATAACCCGGTGCCAACGCGGGCCGAGGTGACTGATGTGGCGAACTCCGTCTTCGAGCAGTCCGATGCGCTCATGCTGACGGGCGAGACATCGTCGGGTCGCTATCCGGTCGAATGCGTAAAGGTGCTTGAACGCATTGCCTGTCGGATAGAGCGAAGCGGCGGCGCCGGTTATTCGAGCGAAGCGCATCTGCGTGACGCGCGACAAAAGACGGTCATGTCCGCCGTGGTGCTCGCCAATTCGCTCCCGCAATCAAAGCTCATCGTCTTCACCCGGCACGGGACAATGGCACGTTACGTCGCCAATCTTCGGCCTGAGCGCTCTCCGATTTTCGCCTTCACCCCCAGTGAGCAGGTTTATCGGCAGCTCGCGCTCGTCTGGGGAACGCATCCCGTGCTCATGCATTTCAAAGACGACCCGAACAGCACGATCGCGGAAGCGGAGAAAATCCTCGCGAATAATCGGCTGACGAAGCCCGGTGATAACCTCGTCGTGCTCACCGACGTGCACGCGCGCGGTGAGATGTTCGATTCCGTCCAGGTGCGCGAGGCGCGGGACAATTTCGACGACGCCGACGAGCGACCGGGCGGCGAATCGATGATGGATTAGCGCCGACGCGCCGTCATCCTGAGCGAAGCGAAGGACCTCGCAGTTTTCGATAAGCTGGCGCCACGAGTCGGGCACAGTCTGCAGTTTAGGCGTCGCGGTTCGCGTTAGCGTGCGACTCCGTTGCGAGGTCCGTCGCGTGCGCTCGGGATGACGAAAAACGCGCGGACGTTTCCATCCGCGCGTTTCGCAAACAGCACTAGTTAAACTTTAGGCTTCGACCGGTAGCTCGACGTCGACCGGTTTCTCCTTCTTGCTTAACGCACGGCGCAGTTTGGACAGCGCAATATTTTGCAGCTGACGAATGCGCTCGCGCGTCACCCCGAATTTCTTGCCGACTTCCTCGAGCGTCTTCGGCTTGCCGCCATCGAGCCCGAAACGTTGGAAGATGATTTTCTTCTCGCGATCGTCGAGCACATCGAGCAAGCCGCCGACTTCGTTGCGTAAGTTCTTGTCGCGCAGCAGTTCGAACGGCGTCTGCGCTTCCTCGTCGCCGACGATTTCGCCGAATTCCGTTGAGTCATCGTCGCTGATCGGCGCGTCGAGCGATGCCGGGCGAATCGAGACCGTCTTGAGTTGC
>JBJMWW010000023.1:0-5784 GCA_045809945.1 Chthoniobacterales bacterium | reverse complement strand
CATGAAAATCGCGCTCGGAACGGATCACGCCGGCTTCCGCTTGAAGGAAAAAGTAAAGCAACTGCTCGAGTCGTTAGGCCACGAGGTGAAGGATTTTGGCACGTTCAGCGAAGAATCGGTCGATTATCCCAAGTTCATCCCGCCGGCGGCGGAGGCGGCGGTGAGTGGTGAGTGCGATCGCGCAATCGTTTTTGGTGGTTCGGGAAACGGGGAGGCGATGGCTGCGAACAAGGTTCACGGTGCACGTTGCGCGCTTTGTTGGAACGAAGAGGTGGCCGCACTTTCACGGCGGCATAACGACGCCAATGTATTGTCGCTAGGCGAACGCGTCATTCCGGAAGAAACGGCGCTCAAGGTGGTGCGCGTCTGGTTGGCAACAGAGTTCGAAGGTGGACGCCATCTTGCGCGAATTGAGCAGCTGAACACGATGTAGGTCTAGCGGGCGACGAGTCGATCGACGCAGACAGCGACAAGAAATGTCGCACTGACGAACGCGTTACTGGCGAAGAATGCGCGATTGATTGCTGCTACATCCAGCCTGCCGGCAGCGCGGTGCTCGGTCCAGAGTGCCGCAGCGACGACGCCTGTTCCGCAGAAGTAAACAGGTCCGAGTCGCGCGACGAGACCGAATCCGATCAATGCGGCGAGAGCAATGAGGTGAAGTAATTGTGCCAAATGCAGGCTGCGTGGAATTCCCAGTTTCACTACGAGGGAATGTAAACGTGCCTGTTTGTCGAATTCGTAATCTTGCGTGGCGTAGATCAGGTCGAAGCCGGCAACCCAGCACATCACGCCGAACGCCAAGATCAGCGGCGGCACAGCAAGCTCGGCGCGTTGCGCGATCCATGCCGCGACAGGCGCCACCGCCAAGGCGAGGCCAAGGAAGAAGTGCGTCGCGTTCGTGAAACGTTTCGTCACGGAATACAAAAAAACGATTGCGAGTGCGACCGGCGATAGCCATCTCGTCCACGGATTAATGATCGCAGCGGCGGCGATAAAGAGTGCGCTGCTACCGATGAGCAGCAGCAGCACCGCCTGGCGAGACAGCAGAAGGTGACGTGATGCCGTGCGCGGATTTCGCTGATCGATCGACCAATCGATCCAGCGGTTGAACAACATTGCTGCCATCCGCGCCGTGACCATGCACAGAAGGACAAGCAGCAGCACGCGCGCGGGAGGAAAGCCGTTCGCGGCTACGATTAGCGAACCGAGCGCGAATGGCAGCGCAAAGACAGTGTGGGAAAACCGAATCAGCCGCAGGAAGCGCTCCAGAGTATTCATTTCTAGTCGTGCGCCGAGCCGAGTAACGACTCGAGGCGGCGGTGCGCATTGCTCGTGATTGGCGTCCCGTGCGCAAAAAACAGCCGGTGGAAATCGTGGTCGAGAAGTGCACGCAGCGATCGCCGTAATTGTTCGGGCTCCGTGCAGTACTTGTCCGGCAGAAACGTAAAGCCGTACGGCTCAAAATTGATCAACGCATCGCCGACAACCAGATTTCCCTGCGAGTCGATGATCGATATCTCGCCGAGTGGTGCGCCGGGCAAATCAATAATCGTGAGACCGGCTACTGACTCGTTCGTCCGAATCGTACTAATCGCGGACAACGAGACGGAAAAACGGGCAAATAGCGGAGCGCCGAACGCAGAGCAAAACGAAGGTGCATCCCGCACGTGGTTCTCATTTGTTACGATCACCGCCGCGATCGGACTTTCGCCAACGAATTGCGCCAATGAATCTTGATCAACTGGGATCGGGTCAATGATGTAAACCCCTGCCGCCGTGTGCACCGCAGTGGACCACAGATCGGCTTTAACATGGGGATCATATCGCTGCCAAACGGCGATAGAATGACCCAGAGGTTGGAGCTCGGAGCGAGGCGTCACAGCAGGGGTGGCATTGTAGCTGCTCTCAACATTATAGAAATTATAACATGATCACCTTCTCCTACCAAGCTCGAGACGCTTCCGGCAAGATCGTTTCCGGAATACAGGACGCTCTCAACGAAGATAACGCCGTGACCAGCCTGATGAGCCGGGGGCTCATGGTGCTTTCACTCCAGCAAAAAGCGAACGCCAGCAAACGCGCCAAGCGCATCGGCAAAGTCAAAGAGACCGACCTTGTGCTCTTCACGCGCCAACTTTCCACCATGGTGGAGGCCGGTATTTCGCTCGTTCAGGCACTAACTGCTCTTTACGAGCAGAGCGACGGTAAGAAGCAAAAGAATTTGCGTGCGGTGATCAGCGACATCACCACGCGCGTGCAGGGAGGCGAAACATTCCACGAATCCCTCGCCAAACATCCGCGTGTATTCGACCGGCTTTTCATCAGCATGGTGAAAGCGGGTGAGACGGGTGGTCTGCTCGCCGAGATTCTCGATCGGCTCGCTGGCTTCCTGGAAGCGAGCGCACGTCTTCGCAAGAAGGTAAAATCGGCCATGACGTATCCCGTCATCGTGATTTGCATCGCGATGCTCATTACAACGTTCCTGCTCGTGAAAGTGGTGCCGATCTTCGGCGAAATCTTCAAGGACTTCGGCGCGAAGCTGCCTGCGCCGACCCAGTTCCTCATTGACGTCAGCGATTTCATTCGCGGCGAATGGTACTTCCTCGTGCTGATCATCGGCGGCGGAATTTTCGGCGTGCGCGCGTTCCTTCGTTCGAAACGCGGCAAACAAATCTGGGACCGCTGGAAACTGAAACTGCCGGTGTTCGGCCCGCTCATTCACAAGATCTGCATGACGCGATTCGCCCGCACTTTTGCACAACTCATCCGCAGCGGTGTACCAATTCTCGAAGTGCTCGACGTCGTTGCCGGCGCGGCTGGCAATCACGTCGTCGAATCAAGCCTCAAGGGCGTGAGCTCCGATGTGGAGAAGGGCGATAATCTCTCGGTCGCGCTATCGAAGAAGCCGATCTTCCCGACAATGATGTTGCGCATGGTCTCCGCCGGTGAAGCGACTGGCAAGATTGACACGATGCTCGAGAAGATGGCCGACTTCTGGGACGAAGAGGTCGAAGCTCTGCTCGACGCGCTCACGTCACTGATTGAACCGATGCTGATTGTTTTCCTCGGCGTAATCGTCGGCGGCATCGTGATCGCGATGTTCCTGCCGATCTTCAAGCTGAACGAAGTTGTTTCGCAGGCGAAAACCTAAGCAAATTTTTCAGAGCAATAGCTAAGGAGAAGGCTCGCTCGGAAATAGGGAGGGGCGGATCGCAAGGTCCGCTCCTTCACTGTTTGTGGGGGTATTCGGCGGCGTCGCCGCAGAAGTGATGTTTGCAAGTCACGCCCTCCCGCCGTTCGCCGCCATTTTCTCCACGCGCGAATACATCTCGCGATAGATGCGTTCCACTGCTGTCGCCGGGTCCTTCAACATCATCGTTTCCTTGATCACGCTCGCGTAGATTGGGAACGAAAAGGGTGATACGACGGGTAGCTCACGATAGCTCCAACCGAAACGCTGCACTTCATCCAGAAATGCGAGCGCCATCTCGGCATCGAGAAAAACATGCGTGGCCTGCCGATATGCTTCGCGCAGGAGCGGGTGATTTGGTTCGTGTTGTTCGAGAACCCGGAACAACACCTCAGAGCTCCAGGTCAGCTGCTTCGGGCGACGCTCGCGGCCCGGCAGATTACGCGGCACCATTAAGCCGGTTTGCGCGACTCCGCGGAATTGCCATTTCACCAGCTCGGACCCGCGTAAAGCGCGCTCGAGATCGCGCTGAGCGCCGTCCGCTTCGAAACACTCTCGCCAATCTTCCAGCGGCATTTCCTGGAACGGCCGGAGCGTCAGAAGAAAGCCGTAGTCGTCAATCGTGACCAGCGCGTTGCCGCCGATTCGGTTCTTCACGCGCAAGGCGACGATGCGGGAGAGCGCGTCGTTCGCGCTGCGCCCGATCAGCGAGTGAAAGAAGTAGTGCGAATAATTCTCCGCGCGATAAAGCTCGATCAACATTTTGCGACCGACCGGAATTTCCGAGACGCTCGCTTGCGCGCGAAAGAACTCGATGATCGCCTGCGCGTTCGTCGCCGAGACGTGGTAGGTCTCAATTAACCAGTCGGCTGCACTTTCATCTTCGACACGTGCAGCGAGTCGCGTTCGCAACTTCCGCACGCCACGCGCGATCCCCGAGGTGAGCGGCATTTTCGCTGCGTTCCAGCGCGGAATCGTCGGCAGATGACCGTCAGCGCGCTCGACCTGCGCCTGCTGGAAACCGGTGCCGACGAGCCGCACCACGCGTCCGCCGAGAACGAACAGATCGCCGATATTGAGCTGCTTAACGAAGTTCTCCTCGACCGAGCCGAGCCGTCGTCGTCGCAGGAACACATCGACAAATCCCTCCGATACAATCGTGCCGATATTGACGAGGAAATCGCGAGCGACCCGCGGATGCGCGATCGAAACCACGCCGTCGTCCACGCGAATCTTGCCAAAGACGCCGCCGTATTGTTTTTCCAGCGCCGCCCCGCCGCCTTCGAGATAGCGCAGAATCTCGTCAAACTCCTCGCGCGTCAGGTTGCGGAACGGATACGCGCGCTGAATGATCGCGAACGCATCATCGACTGCGACCGGCGCGAGCGCCGCTATGCCGACAACGTGCTGTGCGATCACATCCACCGGCTGCTCCTGGATCCGGATCGGATCGAGCGCGCCTTCGCGCACCAGCTGCGCCGTCACCGTCGCTTCCACCAAATCGTTCACATTCGTCGCCACGAGCACGCCGTGACTCGTTTCGTTCAGCGAATGTCCCGATCGACCGATGCGCTGAATCGCGCGCGACACACCTTTCGGCGTCGCCATCATCACCACCAGATCGACCGCGCCGATATCGATCCCGAGCTCGAGCGATGTCGAGCAAACCACCGCGCGCAGCTCGCCGTTCTTGAGCCGGTCTTCGACTTCGAGCCGCACACTTCGATCGAGCGACGCGTGGTGAATCTCCACTTCATCCGCCAGGTCCGGCAGGAGCTGCTTCAAATTCATGCCGACCGCTTCAGCGGCGGAGCGCACGTTGGTGAACACCAGCACCGATCGCCGCGTCCGAATCAATTCCGCCAGCTCCGCATAGAGCCGCTCGCCCGTGTAGCCGGCCGGTGGATACGGATGTTTCCGCACGGGCGAAAACACCTCGACGATCGTCTTGCGCGCCGTTTTCGCTTCCGCGATCTCGCACTTGCGACCTTCGCCTACGAGGAACTGTGCGAGTACATCGAGCGGCGCCGCCGTTGCCGACAACCCCACGCGGCAGATGGGTGCGACGTCGCGCTGCGATGTCCGCCAACGCCGCAGCGCGCCATTCCCACCAACGATCCGCTCCAGTCGCTCCAGCGAAACCGACAGATCCGCCCCGCGCTTGTTCCCCGCAAACGAATGCAACTCATCCACGATTACGAACCGGCAGCCCGCGAAATGCATCGCGTAGCTCTCCTGCGCCAGCATCACGGCCAGGCTCTCCGGCGTCGTCACCAGGAAGTGCGTCGGCTTGCGCCGGAACTTCGCCCGCTCCGCCGCCGTCGTGTCGCCCGTGCGCGCATGGATTAAAAGCTCCTGCTCCAGCCCCATCCCCACGATCGGACCGCGCAGGTTCTTCGAGATATCGTAGGTCAACGCCCGGAGCGGCGACACGTAGATGCAGTAGACCCTCTCCATTAACCGGCCCGCCTCGCGTTCCCGCAGCAGGTAATCGAACACGCCAAGAAACCCCGCCAGTGTCTTACCGCTGCCCGTCGGCGAAGTGAGCAAGACCGACTCGCCCTTGAGGATCAAAGGCAACGCGAGCCGCT
>JBJMWW010000022.1:0-18370 GCA_045809945.1 Chthoniobacterales bacterium | reverse complement strand
GCGGACAAGTTGATCGCGGCGGTCCAGAAAGTCTGTTACGCCTAACGAATATGCCTGAGATTACGATGCCCAAGCTGAGCGACACGATGACCGAGGGCACGGTCGTCGCTTGGAAAAAAAAGAAGGGCGATCAGGTCACAACCGGGGAGGTGATTGCGGAGATCGAAACCGACAAGGCGACAATGGAATGGGAATCGCCCGAGGACGGTGTACTCAGCGAAATTTACGTTGAGGAAGGCGGCAAGGTAGAAGTCGGTCAAAAGATCGCGCTGATCGGCGAGCCGGATGAGAAACCGGCAACCAAGCCGAAGGCGAAAGCGGAAGCGCCGAAGAAGCAGAAAGCGGAGACGGAGAAACCTGCACCGGCGGAAAAGCAGGAGAAAGAAACGGCGCCGCCGGAAGAGAGCGTTGAGCAGACCGCACGTGCGAAACCGAAGGAAGCAGCGAGTCAGCCGCGGCCCGCCACCGCCGCGAAAGGCGCCGAAGAACCGCGCGTGAAAGCTTCGCCGGTTGCGCGGCGACTAGCCGGCGAGCTAGGCGTTGAACTTTCGAATCTGAAAGGTAGCGGCCCGGACGGTCGAGTGACGGAGAGTGATGTTCGCGCCGCGGCGAAATCCAAGCCCGCGGCCGCCGCCGAGCCTGCGGCGAAACCAGCCGCGCCGAAACCAGGCGAAGGCTCGCGTATTGCGCTGAGTGGAATGCGCAAGGTCATTGCGCAACGACTCGTCGAAAGCAAAGGACCGGTTCCGCATTTTTATCTGACGATTGAAATCGACGCCGGTCCGTTGATGACGGCGCGGGCTGAGTTGAAAGCAGCCGGCGAGGAAGCGGATACGTCGAAGATCACAGTGAACGATTTCGTTTTGAAAGCCGCGGTCGCCGCGGCGGTGAAAGTGCCGAAGGCAAACGCGTCATTCGACGGCGACGCGATCCTGCAATACACCGACGTCGATCTTGGCGTCGCGGTTGCGCTCGAGGACGGACTCGTCACGCCGGTGGTGCGCAAAGCGCAGGAGAAATCGCTGCGCGAAATTAGCGAAGCGGTGAAAGATCTCGCGCACCGCGCGCGCAACAAGCGGATGAAGCCGGAGGAATTTCAGGGCGGCAATTTCACCGTCTCGAATCTGGGCGGCTTCGGCATCGATGCTTTCAGCGCGATCATCAATCCGCCGCAGGGGTTCATTCTGGCGGTCGGCCGCATCAGCAAGATGGCGGTCGTCGATGATTGCGACAACGTGATGGTCGGGCAGCGGATGTCGATCACGATGAGCTGCGATCATCGCGTGATCGATGGGGCACTCGGCGCGGACTATTTGAAAGAGCTGCGGCGACTGCTCGAGAATCCGGCGCTGTTGCTGATCTAGCAGCCGTTCGTAGGACGTCGGCCGGGCCCATGCTTCTTCAGGGATGTATCATTCCTGGCTGCTCTGGAAGGGGGCCAATGGCTGGCTCCGCCTCGACCCCACGCTCACGACGGGGCGGTCACGGCCAAGCCTCATGGCACAGTAAAGTACGGCGATCACGCCTGATTCCAGACGGTTGCGACTGACCGGGTGCCAACCCGTAGCGTTCGCGTTGCGGCCTATTTCAGATCGATTAATCGATCGCGCACGATTTGATAAGGTTTGGAATCGATCGCGAGCGGGCCGCTCAGCGGTCGATCAAGGCTGGCGATCACGAACACGACGAGTCCGATGAACATGGCGAGGCAGCCGGTGAGCACGAATTGGACGGTTTGTTGAACCCGGAGGAGATAAGTCACGCACATCACCAGCGCGGCGCCCAGGAGCACTACGCTCCACATGACCGAGGGAAGTCCTACGCCGATAACGTGAAGTCGTTTTCGGCGCAGCCCCGCGATCTCGTTATACTCATGCAAGGCTTGGGCATGCAGGATCTGTTGTCCGGCGGTTTTCGGTTCGTAGGCTACGAGATCCTGCTCGAGTTTCGTTAGCATGCGGGTTGCCTCGTCGGTGGCCTCGCCGCGAATCTGCTTTGGCCACGCCACGGTGATCAGAAAGTCGGTGTAAGTGCGAATCTCGTGCTGAAGTTCGGTGCGTGTGGGCTCGGCATAGCCGCCGATGTCGCGGTAGAAGCACCCAATCGCGGTCGCCTCCTCTGACACGAGGTTTTGCGCATCGGTATAGGCTTTCCAGACTCCGACCGCAGTCAGACCAACGATCAAGCTGTAAAAGACCGAGATCGCCGACGCGAAGAAGATGATGTCGTTGTTCATCGTTTCGGTGAGGTGAATTCGATCTCGAATGAGCCAATTGAAGGCAGCTAATCCAAAGACGCCGCTGACGATGAAAACAATGACGATAATGCTGCCAAAGAGCCAGGGCGGCACGTGAAGCAGCTCGGTCATTTCGCCGCGGCAGTATGCAAGCAGCCGTATGGACGGAATATTCGACAAAGGTCGTACGTTGCGGCGATTCTGAGTCTCGGGATCTAACCAGCCGACGTGGCTAACCGCGCGCGGTCCTGCGTAGCAAAGCTTTGCCTGGTTGTCGGTCGGCCGTCAGAGTGACGAGATGGATGAGCCGGAGAAAGCGTTGCGGGTGGGGTCGTTTGCGGCGCATTCGGCGCGCGGCGTGATTCGCGATCGGAAGACGCGACGCATGACGATGCTTGGCGCGCTCGCGGTTGCGCTTGTCTTTCTCGCGTGCGCTGTGGTGATCGACGCGCGCGAGCATTTGCTGATCGCGGCGCTTTGCTGGTTCGCCTGTGCGTGGATGACAGTACTCGCCGTGCTACTTGCGATTTACGACCTGCTGGCGGTGCGGCGGGAGAGTCGCGCGACGCGCGAAGACCTTCAGCGTCAGCTGTGAAAACGCGTGAGCAGATGGAAGCGGACGAGCGGACGGTGCTCGCGTTGTTCGCGCAGAAATCGAGTGAATCGCGCGGTCGGAATTATCGGGAATCGCAACATCCATTTCGCACCGAGTTTCAGCGCGATCGCGCGCGAATCATCCATTCGCGTGCGTTTCGGCGGTTGGAATACAAGACGCAGGTCTTCCTCAACGGTGCGGGCGATCATCTGCGGACGCGGCTGACGCATTCGATTGAGGTCGCTTCGATCAGTCGCACGATCGCGCGCGCTCTTTCGCTCAATGAAGACCTCGCCGAAGCGATTGCGCTCGCGCACGATCTCGGTCATTCGCCGTTCGGGCATTCTGGCGAGGAGATGCTCGCGGAATGCATGCAGGGGCACGGCGGATTCGAGCACAACCGGCAAAGCCTGCGCGTTGTTGAGTTACTCGAGAATGCGTATCCGGCGTTCCCCGGCATAAACCTGACTTTCGAGGTGCGGGAGGGTTTGCAGAAACACCAGGAGCGTGAATCTCGTTCGCCAGCGCTCGAGGCTCAGATCGCCGATCTCGCCGACGAGATTACCTACTACAGCCATGATCTCGATGACGCGGTCGACTTTGAAATTCTATCCGCCGATCAACTACGCGAAACGGCGATATGGCGAGACAGTCATGGGTCAGTCACGCAGCGTTATCCCGACGCGAAAGAACCGGACCTGCACAAGCTGATCATTCGCGACATCATCGACAAACAGGTCGGCGATGTCGTTAAAACGAGCGGAGAGGCGATCGTGGCGAGCGGCGTGCAGAGTGCGGACGATGTTCGTCAGCAGCAAAAGTCGCTGATTCACTACAGCGAGAAACGCACAGCGGACAATCGCGAGCTCCGCCGTTTTCTTTACAAGAACGTCTATTACCATCCACGCGTCGCTGAAGTGAATCACCGCGCGTGCGAGATGTTGCGGGTTGTGTTTGAAACCTATCTGCGCGAACCGGATCGTCTGGGCGATTCAGCCAGCAAGCGCATCGAGACTGAAGGTTTGCATCGCACGGTGTGCGATTACATCGCGGGCATGACCGACCGCTATTTAATAGACGAATACGCGCGCATCGCGGCGAACGGCGGCTAGGCCGCAGCGCTGCCGCTTTCTTCGTGGAGGTATTGGATGACGAGGCGTAGCCGCTGCGTGACCGAGATTTCCTCAAGCGCCTGCTGCTTCCGCAGCGGATCGTTGATGAAGGTTGCTGCCATCAGGTCAGCGAGCATTTCGATGTCGTTCAGATCTGACAGATAACGGTCGACCGTCTCCGGAAATTTGCGTCCGCCCTCTGCGAAACGGTGGTAAAGCTCGAGCAGTTTCGCGCCGAGGGCATCAGCTTCCGGACTGACTTCGTACTCGGAATCGATCGGCTCGATTCGCGCGATGGGAAATGGCTGGTCCTGGTCGAACGTGGCGAAGCGCACGCGCTGCAAACCTTGCAGGATGAGATTCGATGTCCCATCGCTCTGCCCAACGCAGGCGCGGATCAGTCCGACGCCCGCTATATCAAAGAAGTCGTCCGTCGTTCGCCAATCGCTCCGATGCGGCTTGAGTAGGGCAATCGAAAAAATGCGATCGCGTTTCAGGGCGTAATCGAGCATCTGGCGATAACGCGCCTCGAAAATGTGGATCGGCAACAAAGCGCGTGGAAAAAGCAAAGCGCCCGATAGCGGCATCACCGGCGCTGAGCTCGGAAGCGCGATCTGTTCGTCCATCGTCCCCTCTATAATAGTATACGCGTTTCAGCGGCCCATCAGGCGGTGCAGTTCGGCGACTGAAAGCTGGCCCGGTGCCTGCGGACGGCTGATGTAGCCGTAATTCAAAACCGAGCCGCGACGCGCAAGCTCGATGCGCGATTCGCGGCCCAACCTGCCTATCCCCATCGCCGCAATCGGCATGATCGGACTGGCTTCGTCGAAAAACCGCAACAGGCGATCGAGCTCCGCTCGGTGCGTGACTCTGGTTGCGACTTTGAAGATGTCCGCGCCAACCGCGGTCGCGCGTTCGAGCTTGGTTCGCAAAATGGCAAGTGAAGGCGTTGCCTGTAAATCGTGTAACGAGATGATCTTCGTCACCTCGCTGCTGACCAATTCGCGAAAGTAGCGGACGGACCGCAGCTCGACGTCAACGTAACTGGCGGAACCGCAGTAATGCTCGAGCAGGCGCCGCCGTTCGCGCGAGCTCAATTGTTGCGCTCCTCCCTCGGCCGGATGTCGCGCTGTGACGATGAGCGGCTGCGTTCGCACAAGCTTGTGCTGAGCGGGCTGGATCATATCGAGACGCAGCTCATAAAGATCCGGCGCCCGCCTCATCAACGACGCCGATTGGAGTTCGGCGGAAGACGCAATTACAGCAACAATTTTCGGACTCGACACTGGATTAACAGCGTTAGTCTCGAGTGCCGTATCGATGAAGCATGCGTTCGACGTATTTCGCGATCACATCGAATTCAAGATTCACAAGATCCCCGGCGTGTGTGGACTCGAGATCCGTATGGTCTTTCGTGTGAGGAATTATCCACACGGTGAAACTCACCTCGTGTATTTCGGCGACGGTCAGGCTAACGCCGTTTACCGCTATTGAGCCTTTCGATGCGACATAGTGCGCAAATCTTGTTGGCAATTCGATTTCCAGTCGATGATCCGCGCCTCGTCTTTCAAATGAAATGGTGCGCGCAGTGCAATCAACGTGCCCCTGGACAAAATGCCCCCCGAGCCGTCCGTCCGCGGCCAGCGCGCGCTCCAGGTTCACCTGCTTATCGCGGCGCAGCGCCCCCAGATTTGTCCGGTCGAGCGTTTCCTGCAGCAAATCGAACGTCAGTTCGTCCTCACGCGCGAGCGCAACAGTCAGGCAGCACCCGTTCACCGCAACGCTGTCACCCGTTCTAACCTGCGATGCGATTTTCGGCGCGGTTATTTGCAGCCGCGATCCCTTTTCGGCAGCGCAAATCGACAGGACTGTGCCGATCTCTTCGATCAAACCGGTAAACATGCCGACCAACTAGTGGCGAAAGAAAATGAGCGAGACGAGCGCAAAGATTGGGAGTAGCACCGGCACGGCCCACTTGAAAACAAATCCGAAAAAGCTCGGCGTACGCATACCGGCATGTTCGGCGATCGTTTTCACGAGCAGGTTCGGACTGTTGCCAATATAGCTGAGCGCACCGAAGCAGGTGGCGGCTAATGAGATTGCGACGAGATGGCGACCATGCGCGGCGAGGAATCCGGCGACGTCCGACGCGTTATTGATGTCGAGGTGGTGCAAGCCGAGCGCAGCGGCAAAGAAGGTGAGGTAGGTCGGCGCGTTATCGAGCAGGGCGGAGAGAACACCGGTCGCCCAGTAGAATTGCAGTTCGGAATGCAACCCGAGACCGCTCGCGTGCAGCTTCATGTAGTCGAGCACCGGCGCCATTGTGCCGAAGATACCGAAGAAGATCCACGCCACTTCAATCGCGGGCGCAAAGGTAAATGCGTTTGCAATGTGGACGCGTCTCGGCGTTGCCAAGTATCCGGCCACGGCTATCGCCGCCATCACGAGCTCGCGCCAGACGGGCGGCAGACCGACCAACGCGCCAAGCAGCACGATCAGCAGCGCAAAGTTTCTCGCGCCGTCGCATTTCCATTTTTCGATCGTGGCCGAATCAATGCGTGAGCGTCGCAGCGCGATGTAATCACAAATGTAGAAGACAACGAGCAGCGTCGCGAGGGTCGTTGACCATTCGAGCCAACAATACTGCAGTGGCCACCAAAACGGCACGCCTTTCAAATAGCCCAGAAACAATGGCGGACCGACCGGCAACAGTGCGCCGCCGACATTGCTTACGACGAAAATAAAGAAGGCGATGTGCAATTGCTGAAATCGACCGCGGTTCATCGAGATCCACGGACGGACGAGAAGCATCGACGCGCCGATCGTGCCGATGAGATTCGCCGCGAGCCCGCCGCCGAGGAGAAACAGCGTATTCACAAATGGACGTCCCACACCGCGGGTGCGCAGGTAAATGCCGGCCGCCACGGTATAGAACGATCCGACAACAACGATGAAGCTGAGATAATCGAGCAGCGCTTGGGCGATGTGATTGGCAGCGTGGAGGACCGCGATGTAGTACGCGGCAGTGATCAGGGGAAGCGAAACGCACAGCGTGCGGTAGTGGCGTTCCCAATGATGTCGCATCACCACCGGTGCGAATGCAATCGAAAGCAGCAGCAGAACGAACGGCAGGATCGATGCGGGATTAGGATCGATCGCGTTGCGCATTGCGCGATAATCGGGAACGGATCGCGCGCCGCAAATGCAATTGCGCGGCAACGCCGTGGCGGCTGGCCTAACGAGTTGCTAATCGCTGGCACGAAGTCGCCGTTTCGGTGGCGAAAATTTCCAAAAAAAAGTCTCGCCTAGCGGACTCCAACTTGCTGTCATCACGCTTTGCGTCGTGGCCGAGGTGAGCTGCGGCGCACTGAGTTGGGAGCCGGAGAACGGCTGAACACTTGCCATTGAGCGCGGAAATCGCGACAGCGGCAGCTGTCCAGACGTTCAAAAAATCTTGAGAAAAGTGAAAAAAAACCTTGTCAGGCCTGCTTTAGCCCAGTAAACCTCACCGCCAAACCTAACCAAACCAATGGAGAAACTAATGATAAGACACGTGCTTAATAGGCTCGGCTCCTTCCGTCTCGCTCTTGTAGCGGGGGTGGGAATCGCGCTTATCGCCGCGAGCGCCAACGCGCAGACAGCTTCCCCGTCGCCAGCCGGCGCCGGAGCACCTGGCGCGGCAGCCGCGAGCTCGGGTGCTAACGCCCCGGCCACCGGCGGCTCAGCGACCACCGCCGAAGCGGAGCGAGTTATCGTCACCGGTTCGAACATTCCGACTGCTGAAGAAGTCGGACCGAACCCGGTCGATACCTACCGCGCCGAAGACATCGTAAAACTCGGTGTTACGACAACCACAGACCTTCAGCAGAAGATCCCGTCCATTCAGGGCGGTCAGATCAACGAAAACATCGCCAACGGTGGTGACGGACGCGTTGAGATCAACCTGCGTGGCCTTGGTCCAAAAGAGACTTTGATCCTGATCGACGGACGTCGGTTGGCCCCGCGTTTGACGGGCACCAGCCTTGGCGGTCAGTCGGTGGACATTAACATCATCCCCTTCGCGGCAGTCGATCACGTCGACATCCTGAAGGACGGCGCGTCGGCCATTTACGGTGCGGACGCCGTCGCGGGCGTGTTCAACGTCTACATGAAGCACAAGTTCCGTGGTCTTGAGATCATGGGGCAGTATGGCAACACGAACATGGGTGCCTCGAATGACGCGAGCGAGAAGATCGCTTACGTGCTCGCTGGCGCCGGCGATGACAAGACAGACGTCGTCGTGTTCGCAGAGGACTACGACCGCGCGGCGATTTTCAGCCGCGATCGCGACGTGACCTCGAACGCCCAGAAGTCGAAGTTCGGCGGCATTGACCTGCGTAGTGGTAACTTCGCCGGCCGTGTCGGAAGCTTTGTCTTCATTCCGGGCGCTGGCGGTGGCACACAGTTTGATGGCAACAGCCCAACGCCGGCGGCGTTCCCGAACGCGGCGAATGATCCAGAGTATCAGGCACGCGGCACGGTTCCCTTCAACACGAACCGTCGTGCGTTCAACTTCGCGGCGCTAACGCCGGCGATTCCGGCGGCGGACCGCCAGTACTACTACGGTTCGTTTGTGCGCGACCTTTGCGACAAATACCTGACGGTCTTCGCGGACTTCCGCCACACGCGGACGTTCTTCGATGCCGCCCTCGCGCCAACGCCGTTCACACCGGACCCGTTCGTCATCAATACGTCGGGCATTCCGTTCAGCACGGCGGGTATCTCGGTGCCGCTGCGCAATCCGTTCAATCCATTCACCGTTGCTAACGGGACGCTCCCAGCAGGGTCCGGCCCATACGCCGGCACACCAGTCTACACGGGTGTCTTCTACCGCTCGGTTGAGGCGGGTAATCGTACCGACAAGCGGACTTTCGAGGACACGCTGTTCAATGCCGGTCTCCGTGGTCAGCTCGGCGAGTTTGGCGACTACTTCAAGACGTGGGGATGGGAAACCAGCTTCCGTTACAACCGGAATCTTACCTCGGAAGAGACCGGCAACGTCGTCAGCAAGCCTGGTCTGCGCGAAGCGCTGTTTGACTCCGACCCGGCGACGGCGTTTAACCCATTCGGCTTAAACCTTAACACCCCAGCGGCGTTGAACCGTGTGTTCGTGACGCTGCACCATACCTCGCACAACGAGTTGTTGCTCGAAGACCTCAAGTTCTACGGCGACCTCTTCAATCTGCCTGCCGGCCCGGTGTCATTCGCCATCGGCTCAGAGCATCGCAAGGAAGAGTACAACGACGTTCCCGACTCACTCAACGTAACCTTCAGCACGATCGGTTCTACCGACTTGCAGGGCTCACGCGGTGATCGCGATGTGTGGTCGATCTATGGCGAGTTGCGCATTCCGATTACAAGTCCGAGCTGGAACTTCCCTGGCCTCTACAGCGTCGAATTGTCGGCAGCCGAGCGCTACGAGTACTTCAGCAAGATTGCGCCGCATGATTCCGAAACACCGAAGATCTCGCTGCGTTGGCAGCCGTTCGACTCGAGCCTGACACTTCGTGGAAGCTACAACGAGGCGTTCCACGCTCCGTTCTTGAACGAGCTCAGCCCGTCGGGTGCGGAAACCTTCCCGCAAATCATCGATCCGCTGAACCCCGACCAAGGTGCGTTCCAAACGCGCTCGCTGGTCGGCGGCAACCCGAACCTGTCTCCCGAAAAGGCCTACATCTACACGTATGGCGTAATCTGGAGTCCGAAGTGGGTGAAGGGCCTTACGCTCGCAGCCGACTTCTGGCACTACGATGAGCGCAACGTTGTGTCGCCGTTCGGCACACAGGACATTCTGAACCTGAATGCTTCTATCGGTGCGTTCCCAGGCCAGGTTATCCGCGACGCCGCAGGCAACCTCGTTCAGGTTAACAACCAGACGTTCAACATCGGCCGGCAGATCACCGAAGGCTATGACTTCGAAGCAATCTACCAGCTCGATACCTCGATCTTCGGTCGCGGCAACTTCGGTACCTTCACTTGGACCGGTAACGCAACCTATCTGTCGCGTTTCGAAACGAATACGCCTGGCAGTGATAAGGAGTTCGACCTTACCGGCGAATACCTGACCTTTGGTGGGCTAACCCACTGGAGAGGTTACCTGAGCATGTTCTATGATCTCGGCGGCCTGGATACCGGTGCGACAGTGCACTACATCGGCCAGTACAATGAGAATCAGGGCTTCGCGCTCACTCCGACGGGTAATCGTAAGATCCGCGAGTGGACGACGCTGGACCTCCTCGCTTCCTATACCTTCAATCTGCCATGTCCTGAGCAGCCGGTTGCCGGCTATGCCAAAGACGGTGGCAAGAACGTGAAGATGAAGGACGGCAAGGACAAGAACGTGATGCCGGTCTCGACCGCGGAGTGCAATCCGTGTGGTTGGAGAGCATGGCTCAATGGTGTGACCCTGACCGTCGGCATGAACAACGTGTTCGACCAGGATCCGCCGTTCGTTGCTTCATCGTTCGAGAACGGTTACGACGAATCCGCCGCGGACGTCAAAGGCCGGTTCTACTACGTCTCGCTCAAGAAGCGCTGGTAACGTTTAACTAATCGCAGTTTACAGCGGCCGGGTCTGGAAACGGACCCGGCCGTTTGCTTTTACACGGCGGTCGTTGCGTCGCAATCAAAACGCGGCTTAAGATCGCCCGTGCTTGATGGAAAGAAGATCGTCGTCGTCATGCCTGCATATAACGCGGCGGCAACGCTGCGACGGACCTACGACGAAGTGATGGCGCATCAGATCGTTGACGAAGTTATACTTGTCGACGACGCGAGCCATGATGATACGGTCGCGATTGCCCGGACATTGCCGCGTGTCGAGGTGGCGGTGCATGAGGCGAACCGCGGTTACGGCGCGAATCAAAAGACTTGTTACCGTCTCGCGCTCGCCGCTGGCGCCGACATCGTCATCATGATCCACCCGGATTACCAGTACACCCCGCTCCTCATCCCGGCGCTCGCAGCGTTGCTCACCAGCGGCCTGTACCAGTGCGCTCTCGCGTCACGAATCCTCGGGGGGCGCGCGCTCGAAGGCGGCATGCCATGGTGGAAATACATTTCGAATCGCGTTCTAACTTTATCCGAGAACCTCTTGATCGGCACGAAACTGTCTGAGTATCACACCGGCTACCGCGCGTTCAGTCGCGCCTTACTCGAGCAACTGCCACTGGAGCGGAACGCTGATGATTTCGTCTTTGATAATCAGGTCCTCGCCCAAATTGTTTGGCTCGGCCAGCCGATAGCGGAGGTAACCTGCCCTGCCAAATACATGCCGGAAGCGTCGTCCATCAATTTCCGTAATAGCCTGCGCTACGGCGTTGGTTGTCTCGCCACTGGAATTCGCTTCCGACTTGCGCGCTGGGGCCTGAGTGAGCCGCTCGTTTAATTTGCGCCTGAATCTATCCGCGACGGCTTCGCAGCCAGGCCGACGAGCCGTTGCAATCGTTGCTCTGTCGCTCGTCGCGATGGTCTGGATTGTGTTTGGCCAGACCTTGAAACACGACTTCGTCAATTTCGACGATGAAGTTTACGTCTACCAAAATCCTAAAATCACCGCCGGTCTGACGAGTAGTTCGATTGCGTGGGCGTTCACCCATGCGCATGCCCGCAACTGGCATCCGCTCACGACACTGTCGCACATGCTCGACGTGCAGCTCTTTGGACTAACCCCAGCGGGACACCATTTCACCAACGTGCTTCTGCATAGCGGGACGGTCCTGTTGCTTTTCGCCGTCCTTTGGAAAATGACACGCGCGCTTTGGTCGAGTGCGTTTGTCGCTGCCCTGTTCGCGATTCATCCATTGCACGTCGAATCGGTTGCCTGGATCGCGGAGCGCAAAGATGTGCTCAGCGGATTTTTCTTTGCCGTGATCCTCGGAACGTATGTGCACTACGCACGTGCTAAGCGAGGATATGTATGGCTGCTCGTTTTGTTCGCCTTCGGCTTGATGTCCAAAGCGATGCTCGTCACCACACCGCTTGTGCTTTTGCTTCTCGATTACTGGCCATTACGGCGTGTCGCGCTCGGCCGCCGGCTGTTCACCGAAAAGCTTCCGTTGTTTTGTCTTTCCATTGCGTCCTGTGCCGCAACTCTGGTCGCACAGAGTGGCGCAATGGAGGCTTTGCCATTTGCGTGGCGGCTGAAGAACGCGCTCGTTACACCATTAGTGTATGTGGCGCAGATGTTCTGGCCGGTAGATCTTGCGCCGTTTTACCCGTTTCCTGCCAATGGACCATCGCTGGTACAAGCGATCGCCGCCTCGACCATCCTCCTCGTCTTCACAATCGCAGCGTTCGGATTCCGCAAGACGCGGCCGTGGGTGATAGTCGGTTGGTGTTGGTACCTCGTGATGTTGACTCCGGTGATCGGCATCGTGCAGATCGGGCTGCAATCGCATGCCGATCGTTACACCTATCTGCCTGAGGTGGGTCTCTACATCATGCTTGGTTGGACAATTATGCCGCTTATTCGCTCGCGAGTCCTGTTGGCATCCGGTGCGATAGCGGTTCTTGCAGTGCTCGGCACGTTAGCCTTTCACCAGACGCGGTTTTGGGCGAACAGTCGCACGCTGTGGACGCACGCGGCTGCTGTTACTCACGACAATGAAGTCGCGGAAAACAATCTCGGAATGTTGGACGCACACGACGGCAAGGTCGACAGCGCGATTCAACATTATGAGCAGGCGATTCGGATTCAGAACGCCAGGGGCGCTGCTCGTTATGACCTGACGATTGCGCTGGCCGAGAACAACCTTGCGACGGCGTTTGCTCGCAAAGGGAACATTGACGACGCGGTGGCGCATTACGCGCGTGCCGTTCACCTGCGGCCGGATTACGCCGACGCATTCTATAATCTTGGCACACTGCTGCTGCAGCAGAGGAAAGCTGTCTTAGCGATCGACGCCTTTCGCGCGGCGATCAAAACGCGAGCCGACGATGCCGCTGCGCACGCCAGCCTTGGCGACGCTTTACACGCCGAAGGCAAGGACGGCGAAGCACGTTCCGAGTACGAAACAGCGGCCAACCTCGCGCCGGATGCGGCGTGGGCAATTTACAGCCTCGCGTGGTTACTCGCTACGAGCAGCAACGAAAGTGTTCGCGATGGCGAACGCGCGGCACAAGTCGCACAACGCGGATTGCAAGTACCCGGTGGTGAAAGCCCCGGAATGCTCCGTGCACTCGCGGCGGGTTACGCGACGCAAGGTCGGTTTGCTGATGCGGTTCAAGTCGCGCAGCGGGCACTTGAGCTCGCGCTGACGCGGCAAGACGACGCATCCGCGCAAAGATTGGAAGGCGACCTTCGACTGTATCGCGAACGCGTGCCGCTGCGTGACATAGCTACGTGGTGAGACTGTTGTGAAGACAGGCCGCGCGGATTTGCTGATCTCGATCGCGATCGTGGCGTTGGTTGCCGTCGTATTCGGCCGAACAGTGACATTCGATTTCGTAAATTACGACGATCCGATTTACGTCTACCAGACGCCGGCCATTACAGCGGGGTTGTGGTGGAATTCCGTGCCGTGGGCTTTTACGCATCTTCACGGCCAGAACTGGCATCCGCTGACGACGTTGTCGCACATGCTGGATTGCCAATTGTACGGCATCGCACCAGCGGGTCATCATCTGAGCAATCTGCTACTCCACGCGGCGGCTGCGGCGTTTTTGTTCCTCACATTGCGGCGAATGACCGCCGCGATGTGGCGCAGCGCCTTTGTTGCGGCGGTGTTCGCGATTCATCCGTTGCGCGTTGAGTCGGTGGCTTGGATCGCCGAGCGCAAAGACGTCCTCAGCGGTTTATTTTTTGTTCTCACGCTGGCGGCGTACACGCGCTATGTGCGGACGCACACGGTCGTCAGGTATTTAGCGATGCTGCTTTCGTTCGCCGCCGGTCTGCTCTCGAAACCGATGCTCGTGACAACGCCATTCGTCCTGTTGCTGCTCGATTATTGGCCGTTCCAGCGAATTCGATCGGGCTCGGTTGTTCGCATCGGTCTCGAGAAGATGCCGATGCTTGTTTTGTCAGCACTCTCCTGCGTGGCAACACTGGTCGCGCAAAGGCGGTACATTGGCATAGGCGAAGAGCTTCCGTTCAACGCGCGAGTCACGAACGCAATCGTCAGCTACCTCACGTATGTGGGGCAAATGTTGTGGCCAGTGAATCTGGCGCCATTTTATCCACACCGCGAAAGCAACGTTCCGGCTGGCGAAATAGTCGCCGCTGTCGTGTTTCTGGTCGCCCTTACCACTGTTGCGATTGTTCTGCGCCGACGCCGACCATACCTTCTCGTCGGTTGGTTTTGGTATATCGGCATGCTCGTACCGGTGATTGGCGTCGTACAGGTCGGATGGCAATCGCATGCTGATCGCTACACCTACTTGCCGCAAATCGGCTTCTCCATCGCGGCTGTTTGGTTGCTGGCAGATGTCGCGGCGAAACTGCGCATTCCGCGCCTTGTGCTCGCAGGTGCCGCCAGTTGCGTGCTCCTGGTTTTTGGTGCGGCGGCCTTCGCCCAAGCCGGCTATTGGCGCAACAGCGAAACACTCTGGACACAAACGCTCGCGGTTTCGCCGCGGAACGATGTAGCGGAAAACAACCTCGGCATTCTTCTCGCCGAGGGTGGACGATACGACGAAGCAATCGCGCACTACGAAGCAGCGTTACGTGTCCGGCCGCTTAATGCTGTCGCGCACCTGAACCTCGGCAATGCGATGATTTTGAGCGGCAATCTTCCCGGCGCGCTGGCAGAGTTGCATCGCGCGCTCGAGATCGACCCAGCGAATGTTGACGTGCACAATGCGCTCGGTGTGATGCGACTTCAACGAGGGGACATCCATGGTGCGATTGACGAATGGAATCAAACGCTTGCCGTGGATCAGGAAAACGGAAATGCCGCGAACAACCTCGCGTGGGTCTATGCGACGAGTAGCGATGCGACTTTCCGCGATGGGAACAGAGCCGTCGCGCTTGCCACAAAAGCGACGGATGTCTCGGCGGGAAGGAACGCAGTCGTACTGCGAACACTCGCTGCGGCCTATGCAGAAGATGGCCGCTTCGATGATGCGATTTTGACTGCGGAGCGCGCGCGAAAAATTGCCGAAACGCAGAAGAATTCGGGGCTAGTGGCGGAGCTAGACGCGATAATCGCGCTCTACCGGATACACAAGCCGTTACGCGATCCGTCGATTAGCGGTCGACAAAAATAAACTTGTCTGCCACGGCCGCGCCACGGTACTCTCGGCGCATGCGCTCGAATATAGCGCGTTGTTGCAACGGAGTTGTACTCGGTTGCATGGTTGCGAGCTCCGCTTTCGCGGGGACTACGATGAAGATCGACAGCAGCAAGCCTGTCGCGCATCAACAAGCTCGCGCAAAGAGGATCTGCCTGGTGTGGACATCCACCTCAGGCATCCCGGTGCCATGCGATCGTGTATTCACCGCCGTGCCAACGACAGCGCCGTCGTTAACAGTGGTGGGTTGTAATAGTCGCTGATTCGTAACCAAAGAAGGGTGCGAAGGGACGGGCGAACTACGCCCTGCGGCCACCGGCGACTGGTACGCCCGCTGCTATAAAAACCATAGCGTTATGGTTATGGTCAGCCTTCAGCCGTTTGCATTTCGCAAGATCCTTCTGCTCATCGCAGCGCTAATTTGGCTCACATCAGCCGTCGTTATCGCCGATCCGGTGCTTATGAGTACTCACGCGAGCGGGTTCGCGTGTCAGTCAAACCACAGCGAAGCGGCGGCGCCGTTCAAGACCTCGGGGGCGAATGCCAATGAAGTCCGTGTCATAGTGATGCGGGCCGCGGAGCAGAACCATGTCGCGCCGCCGGCAGAGGCGCCGCCGTTCTCCATGTTATTCGAACATCTCGACACATGGAATCTCGCGGCGCATCATGAGGACGCGCTGACATTCTGGTCGGTATCGCTCGAGCGTTAAGCCCGGCGCGAGAATTCTCTCGCTTTCCGGTCGAGGGTTGCGGTAACATAATGGTCTCAAAGCAGAATTTCGCATCACGAGAGATTTGTGTTGCGGAAATGGAGGGAAAATTCTACTATCGTTTTTGTGGATATGGAAATTATGAAGACCTGCACCTTATTTCGCCGTAAAATCGCCACCGCACTTTCCTGCGTTCTCCTAACGAGCGCTTCTAGTTTGCTGGCATCTGATCTGGTGTTGCACAAGGTTCCGGCTGCCGCTCCGCTGCGCCGCGACTCGATTACTGTCGGGCTGGTAACTTACGGGTCCGCATCGCAAGCTGCTCCTCGTTGCCTTTATGTCAGCTCCGGCAGCGACGTGAAGCTCGCGAACAACATCGTCGACCCGCAGCCAGGCCGTGCCTACAACTTTGCCTCGAATGATGCTACGCCGACAACGGTTATTGATCTCGGCAGCGCGCGTCACATCAACCGCGTGTCCGCGCAGTTGGCGCCGCAGCAGGGCAGCATCTCGGTCTATGTGTTGCAGGCGTTGCCGGACACCTCGATCGATGCCGCGCCTGGTGATTTGCCTTCGACATTCAAAATGTCGGCAGATGAACTCGCGCAGATGCGTCCAGTAGCCCGTGTGAACGAAGATGGATCGCGCGGTGATCTTGCCGCCGACTTTGCACCGACGACCGGACGCTATGTTATGCTTCGTTGGAACCCTGCGGCCAAAGACCGCGCGTTCACGCTGGCACAAGTAGCTGCATTCGGTGCGGATGACGAACAGAAGCCCGAGCCGGAGAAGGCAAAGAAACGTGTGCGTAATAACGACGTCTCCGACAGCAAGACCGTCGTTGACTCTAAAGACCTTGGGGAGTCCAAAGATGTCCCAGCCGTCGGTGAAGGTCCGGCGCCTGTGGGCGAAGGCCCTGGCGCTCCGCCGCCCGGATTGCCTCCGCCTCCGCCGTTCACGTTCATCCCTCAGATCGTGCCACGCGTCCCTCCGCCGCAGGTCACCCCCTTCAGCTTGTAAGGAACGTCCGATTTAGCGCGACCCGCCTGCTGAGTTCCAGCTGGCGGGTTTTGCGCGTACAGACGTCGCTGCCGCTTACAATTTTGCGCGTATGATCGCGAAGATCGCCGTGTTGTCGATTGATCCGTGGAGCGATTCGGAGCCGTCGCCGCTGCCGAATGCGATCATGTCTTCGACCGTATATAACGCCGATTTTGAATAGAACGCTGCGGGTTCCTGCGGCGGGCGAGCTAACGGCAAATCTTCGCCGGGGCTCGGCGACACCGTCGGTTCGGCGAACCGCGCCGCGCCATACGATGTTGTAGCATTCGGTCCAGTTGCCCAGCTCAACCACGGATCACCGCTCGCATTCAGTCCGAGTAGCGCGATCCCGTGATCTTTTCGAAACGGTGCGCCGCTCATTGTAAGTCCACCGACAGCGACATCCCCGCAGACGATGATCATGGAATTCTCGCCGACGTAGCGTCGGGCGACGGCGACAGCGCGATCGAGTTCGACTGTTTCGCTTAGTGTGTGTTCGCCTTGATTGTCCTGAGCCGCCTTTCGCATTAACGCCGCGTCGACGACGAGCAGATAGCCGGTCCGATTGTATTGCAGCAGCTCGATGGCGCGTCGCACCATATCGCCGAGGGATGGCTGGGTTGCGCGTGCACTTGTGTCGTCGGAATACGCGAGCTCGGTAGGTGAGAATGCGCCGAAAACCTTCGCCCGTTTCCATGCAGGCACGGCCTCCAACTCCGCACGTGTTTGAACAACCTCCCAACCATTGCGTCGGAGCTCGAGCAGCAAATCGCGTCCATCATTTCGCTCGCCGCCTTTTTCGGCCGGCGTGAACCCGGCGTCGCCTCCGCCGAGTGCGACGTCCAGCGCTGGTTGCTCGGTCAACTGCCGTGCAAGTGTCTCGCTGCCGTCCTGCGTATGGCTATGTCCGTAAAATGCAGCCACCGCGGCATCGGTAAGTCGACCATCGGTGACAATGCCTGTGGCGCGACCAGCCGCCTTTGCGAGCTCGAACAAATTACGAAGTGATTTCCCGGTCGCGTCTATCCCTATCGCGCGATTATTCACCTTCACGCCGGTGGCGAGCGCCGTCGCAGCGGACGCGCTATCCGGCGTCGCGAAATCTTCCGAGAAATTTTTCAACAGGGCGCTGTAAGGGAGCGACTCGATCGCCAGCGGATTATCGGCTCCGCCGGCGAACGCGCGCGTAGCGGCAATTCGCGATGGCGCGAGCCCTTCACCGATGAAAAGCACAATGCCGAACGGTTTCTGGACGACCCAGTGTTGAAAATAAAGCACACCGAGACCGGCGAACGCCAAGAGACAGAAAAGCGCGAGTAATTGGTTGCGCCTTTTCACTGGCCGATCAAGCGACGCGTCTTCGGCAATGTCAACCTTGCAGGCCGCCGAAAGCGCTTGTGCGCATTGG
>JBJMWW010000021.1:0-9522 GCA_045809945.1 Chthoniobacterales bacterium | reverse complement strand
GCTCGAAGAAAGCGAAGCGAAGGCGCGCTGGCGCGGATTGCATCGCGCCGAGTTCAAGCTGCTCTACGTCGCGCCGGAGCGCTTGATGTTGAGCGGCTTTCTGGAGAAAGCACTTAATTGGAACATCGCGCAGTTCGCGATCGATGAAGCGCACTGCATCAGCGAGTGGGGCCACGATTTCCGGCCGGAGTATCGCGAGCTAAAAAAATTGCGAACGCAGTTTCCCGATGTGCCGATGATGGCGCTGACCGCGACCGCGACGGAGCGGGTGCGCGACGACATCGTGAAGCAGCTCAAGTTGCGCGAGACGAGTTGTTATGTCGCCAGTTTCAACCGGCCGAACCTGACTTATCGCGTTGCGCCGAAGACATCCGCCTACGATCAGACGCTGGAATTTATCCGCGCTCGGCCTGACGACAGCGGCATCGTTTATTGCGCCAGCCGGAAGAGCGCGGAGTCGATCGCGGAGAAACTGCAGCGCGATGGCATTGCGGCAAAGCCGTATCACGCCGGCATGGAATCGAAGGACCGGACGAAAAACCAGGAGGCGTTCTTGCGCGACGACGTACGCGTCGTGACCGCGACGATCGCGTTCGGGATGGGAATCAATAAACCGAACGTACGCTTTGTCATCCATTACGATCTGCCGAAGAACATCGAGGGCTACTACCAGGAAACCGGACGCGCCGGACGCGATGGTCTGCCGAGCGACTGTCTTCTGCTCTTCAGCGCCGGTGATGTCGCGAAGCAGATTCGGTTTCTCGAGGAGCTTTCAGAAAAACAGGAGCAGATCGCACGTGCGCAGCTGCGCGAGATGGTGGCTTACGCCGAGACGCGCGCCTGTCGGCGGGCAACGTTGCTGAAATATTTCGGCGAGGATTGGCCTAACGAGTCGTGCGACAGTTGCGATAACTGTCTCGAGCCGCGGGAGACGTTCGATGGCACGATCGCGGCGCAGAAATTTCTCTCCTGCGTTTATCGCGTGCGACAGAAGAGCGGCTTCAGCTTCGGCATGAACCACGTCATCGAAGTGTTGACCGGCGGCGATACGGATCAAATTCGTTCACGCGGTCACGATCAGCTGTCGACCTACGGCATCGGCAAAGAGCTGAAGCGGCAGGAATGGCAGGCGATCGGTCGCGAATTGATGCGGCTCGGCTTCGTCGGGGTCGCGCCGGGAAAATTTGCGACCGTAGAACTGACATCGGCAGGTCACGACGCACTAAAAGCGCGAACGACCATCACATTGACCAAGCTCGCTGAAGTTCGGGAGAAGCCGCGGCGCAAACGTGTCGGAGAAATCGAGTGCGACGAAATCCTGTTCGATCGCCTGCGAGCACTGCGCCGGAAGCTGGCCGACGAACGAAACGTGCCGGCTTACATTATTTTCTCTGATGCTTCACTGCGCGAAATGGCGCACACCATGCCGACCCGCCTCGGCGATTTTGCGCAGATGTCCGGCGTTGGAGAGCAAAAGCTGAAAAACTTTGGCGCGGCGTTTGTCGCGGAGATCAACGATTACGTTCGCGATTCCGCGCAATCGCAGAGCGGAACTGTTCCTGCGCTGTAGCGGACTCAAGTTTGTCATGTCGAGCGTCAGTCGAGACATCTTCGTGCATGTAAGAGACACGGGGATTCCTCGACCGCGCTCGGAATGACAATGCGCCAGACGGCGCCCGAAAAAAGCGTTCGACTAGCGCTTTTTGCGCGAGCTCTTCTTCTTCGACGACTTCGATTTGCGCGCGCGCGTCGGTTTGCCTTTGCGCTTCGTACTCGCCATTTTCTTGAGCTCTTTCGTGCTCATCGATTTCGCCATGCTCTTCGAGGCACCGCGAAGTGAGCTCTTCGGTTTCTTACCGCGCTTTGCCGCGAGCGCCGCTCCCGCTGCCATCTGCTGCTTCTTGGATTTTGCTGGCATACTAAATTTTCGCGCGCGCTCAATGATTCGGCCGTGCAAGAGAATGGACATGCGCGCATCGCGCATGCAGAATCCGCGCTCGTGAACGCGAACGACGAAATCGACGAGAGACGCCGACCCGAACTCACCATCCGCGGCTTGATCGTCGGCGTGATCATTACCTTGGTCTTCACCGCCGCGAACGTTTACTTCGGCCTCAAGGCTGGTCTCACCTTTTCGACTTCGATCCCGGCGGCGGTGATTTCGATGGCGATCCTGCGCAGCTTTCGCAACGCGACCGTTCAGGAAAACAACATCGTGCAAACCGTCGCATCAGCCGCAGGCACGCTGTCGTCGATCATTTTCGTGCTGCCCGGCTTGATCATGATCGGCTGGTGGACCGGATTTCCGTTCTGGATCTCGTTCCTGATTTGTGCGCTCGGCGGCGTGCTCGGTGTGATGTATTCCATCCCGCTGCGCCGCGCGCTCGTCACCAATTCCGATCTGCCATATCCGGAAGGTGTCGCGTGCGCTGAAGTGCTCAAAGTCGGGAGCAGCGGCGACAAAGACAACGCTGCGGAGGTCGAGCACGGCCGGGCCGGCCTGGCTGCAGTTCTGTGGGGCTCGATCGTCTCCGCGGTCTTCGCCGTAATCGTTGCGACGCAAATCTTCGCATCGGATGTCGCGCAGACGTTCCGCCTCGGCCGACGCGGCTCCGTCAGCGGCTACGATTTCTCGCTTTCGTTCGCGCTACTCGCGATCGGACACCTGTGCGGATTAGCGGTCGGGGCGGCCATGCTGATTGGAGCATTGATCGGCTGGGGCTGGGGCGTGCCGCATTACTCCGCGCTCGCCGGCGACCTGACGACTACCGCCGCCAAGCTCGCGCAGACCACGTGGAGTACAAAAGTGCGGTTCGTCGGTGCAGGCGCGATCGGCGTTTCCGCAATCTGGACGTTGCTAAAGTTGGTCAAACCGGTCGCAAGTGGTTTGACCGGAGCGATGGCCGCTTCTCGCGCGCGCAAAGCCGGTAAAGCGGACACGCTACCGATCACCGAGCGCGATATTCCGATTGGCATCGTCGGTCTGATCACATTGGTTTGCATGCTGCCGATCGGCTGGGTGCTCGGCTATTTCGCGAACTCGAGCGGCCTCGGCGCAAACATGACCACGCTTGTCGTCGGCGGGGTCTTTTATGTTCTGCTGATGAGCTTTTTTGTCTCCGCAGTTTGCGGTTATATGGCGGGCTTGATCGGATCGTCGAATAGTCCGCTCTCCGGCATCGGCATTCTGGTTGTGATCGGCGCGGCGTTGCTCCTCGTGCTCGGCGTGAAGCCGTACGTCCCGCCGGAAGCGAGCAAGGCGCTGATCGCCTTCGCGCTTTTCACAACCGCGGTCATTTTTAACGTCGCTGCGATTGCGAATAACAATTTGCAGGACCTGAAGACTGGTCAGCTCGTCGATGCGACTCCATGGAAACAACAGGTTGCGCTCATCATCGGCGTGCTCGCTGGCGCAGTCGTCATTCCGCCGGTGCTCGATCTGGTCAACCATGCCTACGGTTTCGTCGGCGCGCCGGGCGCGGAAATGCGGCCGCACCCTCTGCCCGCGCCGCAAGCCGGCCTCATCTCCTCGCTGGCACGAGGTGTGATTGCTGCGGACATCGACTGGAGCCTCATCCGCACCGGCGCATGGATCGGCGCCGTGATTATTGCCATTGACGCGATTCTGGAGCGCACAACAAAACACATGCGCATTCCGCCGCTCGCGGTCGGGCTTGGAATTTATCTGCCAACGCAGAGCACATTGATGGTCGTTGTCGGCACCATTGTCGGCTATTTGTTCGACCGCCGCGCGGAACGCACGGCAAACCCTGAAGGCACGAAACAGCTCGGCGTGTTGCTCGCATCCGGACTCATCGTCGGGGAAAGCATCCTCGGGGTGGTGATCTCTGCGATTGTGGTGTTCTCGAACAAAGCCGCACCGCTGGCGTTGGTCGGCGAGAACTACGAAACCGCTGGAGTGATAATTGGCGGAGTGGCTTTCGCTGCGATTGGCTTCCTGCTCTATCGCTGGGTCTTGGGGATGGGAAACCGCGCTCGTTAGGCCACAGCAACGCGTCGACGCCACGCGAAGTAGACCGGGATTCCAGTTAGCACGATCGCGATCCCGATACCTGAAGTCGTTGGCGCGAGATAAGTGAGGTCGACGATGAGCAGCGTTGCCAGGGCAATCGAAACGATTGGCACGAAGGGATAGCCCCAGGTGCGATACGGGCGTTCCGCGCTGGGCGTTCTTCTACGCAAGACGATCACCGCGAGCACGAGCAACAGATAGAACACGAGATCAGCCGAGACGATGTATTCGAGCAGTTGCGTGTAGACGTTGCCGTAGCTGACCGCGCCGGTTGATCCGTTAACCCTCACAGTTCGCGGGAGGAGAAGCAGCGCCGTCCAGATTCCCTGCGCAACGAGGGCGGCGGCCGGCACAGCGAAACGATTCGTGGTCGCTACTTTTCGAAAGAACAACCCGTCGCGCGCCATCGCGTAGTAAACTCGTGCGCCAGCCAGGATCAGGCCGTTGTCGCACCCGAACGTCGAGATCATGATTGCCGCTGCCATCACAAACGCGCCGGGCGCGCCGAACAGAGCATTCATCGCAGCCACCGCGACGCGATTCTGCGGCGCGTTTTGAATTGCACTCAGCGGCAACACCGCGACGTAGGCGAGATTCGCCAGCACGTAGAGGACGACAACGATCCCGCAGCCGTAGAGCAGTGCGCGCGAGAGATTTCGGCCGGGATCGCGCACTTCGCTGCCGAGGAATGTCACATTTGTCCAGGCGGTCTGCGCAAACACCGGCCCGACCATCGCTTTGCCGAACAACAGTGCGAGCGCGAACCCGCCAGCAACAGCGAAGCCAGGTTGCGCCGCCTGCACGCTCCAGCCATTCGCCCATGAATTCCACCACTGCGACGAGAGCGCCGCGCAATCAGCGCGCCAGCCAAGCGCGATACCGAGCACGACGACACCGGCAAGCGCGGCTGTCTTTGCAAATGTGAACGTGTTCTGCACGATTTTGCCGATCTCGAGACCGCGCGTATTCGTCCAGGTCAGCAGCGCAATGAGCAGGATTCCAACGAGCTGTTCCGTGGAAAGGCTGACCGCGTAACTGCCGAACGCGATCGGCGCAACGAGGTAGCGATCGCCTGCGACCACGTGAACGAACACGCCGAGAAAACGCGCAAACGCGATCGCGACGGCCGCAATCGTGCCGGTCTGCACGACAAGAAACAAACTCCAGCCGAAGAGAAATCCGAGCGACGGTCCGTAGGCTTCGCGAAGAAAAACGTAAACGCCGCCGGCGCGCGGCATCATCGTGGCGAGTTCGGCGCAACAAAGTGCGCCGGTGATCGTCATCAAACCGGCGATCACCCACGCGAGCAAAAGCCAGCCCGGCGCGCCGATCAATTGCGCCGATTCAGCCGACGTGATGAAAATGCCCGATCCGATCATCGAGCCGATCACGATCATCGTCGCGTCGAGAGGGCCGAGCGCGCGACGGAGATTCGGTTGCGTCTCTGTCATGTCGAGCGGAGTCGAGACATCTTCGTGAGTGATCGACGAGCGGCTGAACGAAGATTCCTCGACTCCGCTCGGAATGACAATCCTATGTCGCCGCGATCGCGACGCCGGAGCTTTCAAGTGCTTCGTGAAGCTTGCGGGCGAAAGCAACCGCGCCGGGATTGTCGCCGTGAACGCAAACGGTATCGACCGCGAGCGGCACATCGCTTCCGTCGACCGCGCGCACGATACCCTCCCGTAACATTCGCAGCACGCGTTCCGCCGCTTCGTTGGCATCGTGCAGCAACGCGTCGGGTCGACTCCGTGGGACGAGCGAGCCATCCGGCATGTAATTGCGATCTGCGAAAACCTCGCGCGCGATCCGCAAACCAGCCGCTTCCGCTGCCGCAGCCAGCTCGCTGTTCGGCAACGCGAAAACAATCAACCTCGAATCGACGGCCGCGACGGCGCGCGCGATTCCATCCGCGAGGGCGCGATCTCGCGCCGCCATGTTGTAGAGCGCGCCGTGCGCCTTGACGTGATTTGGCCGGACGCCAGCGGACTCGGCAATCGCAGCGAACACCCCGAGCTGATACTTCACTCCTTCGTAAACATCGTCAGCACTCACCTGTAATTCCTTTCGGCCAAAATTCTCGCGGTCGAACAAACTAGGATGCGCACCGACGGCGACGCCGTGGGCTTGCGCGTGATCGATTGCGTGGCGCATCGACTCCGCATCGCCGGCGTGAAAGCCACACGCAATGTTTGCCGATGTGATGAGCTGGAACAGCTCGGTGTCATGGCCTGCGCCTTCGCCGAGGTCGGCATTGAGATCGACGCGCAGGTTCACGAAAAGCGCAGGTTCAATCCAAGACGGAAGCGCTCAAAATCCTGTTCGCGTTCCAGAAGCAACGCGTGCGCTTCCTCCAGTTTCACCTCACGAAATTGAACGACATCGTCGGGCCGCAGCCGCGCCGCGGCGCCTAAGTCGACAGTGATCACATGCGCGATCTTCGGATACCCGCCGATTGTTTGGCAATCGTTCAGCAGCAGAATCGGTTTTCCATCCGGCGGCACCTGAATCGTTCCCGGCGCAACGGGCTCGGAAAGCATTTCCTCGCTCCGCGCCCGCTTAAGGGATGGCCCGGCGAGGCGCGCACCCATTCGATCGGAGTCGCGCAAAACCGAATACGTCCAGCGCCGAAACGTCGTCTGCGCTTCAGCAGTAAAGCGCGACCAATCACTTCCGCGAGTAACGCGGAGGAAGACGTGCGCTGATCGGTTATGCACCCAGCTCGACTGCGCGGTCCAGTCGCCGATCCGTCGATCCCGCAGCGTACGCGCGATTCTTCGGCTCGTGCGCGAGCTTGTCCCGAGCTGAAGCCTATCGCGATCGCGCAACGCACGTCCGTTCAGACCACCGAAGCCTGACCGCAGATCGGTCGACCGACTCCCGAGAACAAACGGCACGTCAATGCCGCCCGAAATCGCGAGCCAGGCACGGGAAGGACTTTGCGGCGCGGAAATCGTCAACTTATCCCGCGCCGCGACCAGCGTGGCGTGGCTCGCCGGCACTTTGCGCTTGCCGATTCGCACATCGAAGTCCTCACCGATCCACGCTATCACCCGCTCGTCATCGAATCGCAGCTCGACTGCGCCAAACGTAATTTCAATTCCTGCGGCCGCGTCGTCATTGCCAACCAGCGCGTTGGCAATTCGCAATGCGAACGGGTCGAGCGCACCGCCCACTGACACTCCGTGTTCGCGGGCGCCGAGGCGGCCAAGATCCTGCACCGCATTAAGGAATCCTGCGCGCTCGACAGTCATTATCATTTCGTGAGCGCCGAAAATTCTTTGCGGTCGACGACCCGAAATCGCACCACGTCTCCAGCCTGAACCAGCGCCGGCGGATCGTTCGCCGGATCGAATAATCGCAGCGGAGTACGCGCGATGATGTTCCATCCTCCGGGTGAAGCCTGCGGATAGATCCCGGTCTGACTTCCGCCGATCGCAACCGATCCGGTCGGAACCTGCTTGCGAGGCGTAGCACGGCGTGGAGTGGCCAACTCCGGGGGCAATCCACTCAGATAGGGAAAGCCGGGCTTAAAGCCGACACATGCCACGCGGTATTCCACCGACGAATGAAGCTCGACGACTTTCTCGATCGAGAGTTTGGCGCACTGCGCAACGTCCGCTATGTCGATCGCGAACTCGCGATCATAGCAGGCGGGTACCACGATTTGTCGTCGGACCGTTTTGCTCTTAATCGCGGTGGCGCCGATCGCATGGCGCACATTCTCGATCAGCAACTCGATCGAACCAGCACAACAGGGATCGTAATAGACGCCGATGGTTTCGTAGGCCGGCGTGATATCGGTAATGCCGGGAATATTCGCAGCGCGAAGACGATCGCGTGCCGCGAGCACCGCGCGCAATGCCTCTGCGGGATTCGTGTTGAAATCCGCGGCCAAACGCACGGACAACGCCGCGTCGCCGAGCGGCGTGATCTCAACCGCACCGCCGTGTGATTCAGCGGCTACGACTTGCTTTACTTTCGTCGCTTGAGACTGCCGTGGCCACATTCTCGACGTCTTGTTTGATTTTCTCCACCTGGGGATGGACTTCGCTAATGAGGTCGTGCTCGGCTTGCGATAAATGCGCGATGCGTTGCGTCATATCGTGCAGCTCTTTCAACATCGCCTCCTGCCGCGAGGAAAGCCGGTGCATCCACCAAAAACAAACGGCCCAGCACGCGATACCGACCCACGCGAGAATGAGACCGATCTCCTCAGTCCGGGACATGGCTCAATTTATCTGCGCACCTCAGCCGGCGTCCATCCCGTTCGACTGCTACTCGCCGCGGATCGCTTCGATGGTTATTGCGGGCGTCACCAGCTGACCGATTCCTGACACGCTTTCTGCGGCTCCGCCGAACATCAGCCCGAAATCAGAACGGCGGATTCCTTCCGCGGTGACGAGCCATCGAGTGCGCGAAGGCCACTCACCTTCGGGAATGGACGTGAGCAGCTTCACGTGCAAAGTGAGCGGCCGCGTCACGCCTTTCATCGTCAATTCACCGGCGATCTCTCCTTCGCTATCACCTTTGCGCGTAACGCTTCGACTCCGAAAGACGATCGTTGGGAATCGTTTCGCGTCGAAAAAATCCGCGCTCAGCAGGTGGTCATCGCGTCGACGGATGTGTGTGTCGATGCTCGCCACCTGAATCGTTGCTACGACAGACGAACGATCAGGATGGTCGCGATCCGCGACGATCGTGCCACTGAACTGATGAAACTCGCCACGCGCCGTGCCGAGCAACTGATGGATGCTGAACGCGATTTGCGAATCTTGCGGATCGATCTTGTAGGTTTCGGCCGCCGCCAAAGGCACGCAGGCGAGAAGCGAAACGAAAACAAACAGGAAGTTTTTCACTCTGCGAAACTCTTCAATAATCCCGAGCGCGATTTGGGCAGCTTGCCGAACAAATTCACGAGCGCGAGCGCCGCATTGCTTTTCAAGGCGCGCACATCATGCACGCCAGCGATCCGCGCCAGCTCCTGCTCGAAGAAATTGACTGTGCGCTGCACCGGCTCGTTGACGTTGAGATAACCGAAAGCGCGCTGCAGCAATGCGAACAGCTCCGGCTCGTGATGATCGCTCTCAGTGCAGATCTCGATCAGTTCCACGAAATACGCGGCGGTTTGCGTGCGCGGCAGCGTTTCGCGAATGCCGGCAAACGGATTCGTCAGCACCACTTCGCGCAAGGTGTGCAGGTTCGACTTGCGACTGGTCGCGATGGCAATCTCGGCCTCGTAGAAAAGATCGAGCTTGCCGGCAAAGGAGCTGCGCGGACGGCGCGCACCTTTCGCGATAGTTTGTACGCAGCCTAACGAATCAGTGCACCACGACACGATCAGGCTCGTGTCGCTGAACTTTCTCTTCCGCAGCAAAATCGCGCGCGTGTTTTCCACACGTGCAACTGTAAGCGGCGGCGACGCATCCCGCGACTCGGGCCGCGCCGAATCTGTAAGACCATGGCTCTTGATACCGCACGCGTCCCGG
>JBJMWW010000020.1:0-5187 GCA_045809945.1 Chthoniobacterales bacterium | reverse complement strand
TGCCACTGATCGGCCGGCGCGAACGGATGCAGCTTTGAAATCTCCGGCCAGGAAACCGGAAACATCTCGGCGGTCGCATTCAACTTCATCGTGCACGAGCCAAGAGGAATCATCGACGTGGTGAGCGAAAGATCGCGCGATTCCAGACGCCGAAGGTAACGGAGCATCTCGGTCTCGGTGTGATATGTGTTGAAGACGGGATGGCTGAGAAACGTCGAAGTGCGAAGGGCGCTCTCGGGAATGCGAAATGCAGTCGCATCAAGGTTGGCGTCGGCGAAATCGCGCACCGCGGTGCCGCGGAAAATCGACATCAGGCATTCAATATCGTTCTCGGTTGTCGTTTCATCCGTTGAAATCCCGACGCTGTTCGAGTCGAGCTCGCGCAGATTGCAACCGGCGCGCGCGGCCCGCTGCACGATTTCAGCCGCCGGCGCTTCGACGCGGATCGTGTCGAAGAAATTTCCGTGGGCGATTTTAAATCCGAGCTGCTTTAGACCAGCGGCGATTCTTGCTGCGTTGTCATGCACGTGCTCTGCAATCGCGCGCAAGCCGCGCGGCCCGTGGTAGACCGCATACATGGAGGCCATCACGGCGAGCAGCACCTGCGCAGTGCAGATATTGCTCGTCGCTTTATCGCGCCGGATGTGCTGCTCCCGCGTTTGCAATGCAAGGCGATAACCGGGCCGACCTTCCGCATCGTGCGAAACTCCGACGAGGCGGCCCGGCAGATGCCGTCTGAATTGCTCACGCGTCGCCATGTAGGCGGCGTGCGGTCCGCCAAAACCGAGCGGCACACCGAACCGCTGCGTTGATCCGACCGCGACATCAGCGCCGAATTCACCGGGCGGTGTCAGGAGCGTCAACGCGAGAATGTCGGCAGCGACGACGACCAACGCTCCGGCAGCATGCGCAATGTCAGCGAAGTGCGCATAACTTTCGATAGCGCCATCGGTCGCCGGATATTGCACGAGCGCGCCGAAAACGGAACCGTCGAATTGGAAGTCAGAAACCGCGCCGGTGACAATCTCGATACCGAGCGGCAGAGCGCGCGTCCGCAGCACTTCAATCGTTTGCGGATGACAATTGTTCGCGACAAAGAATTTGTTTCGGGGCGCGACGGCACGGCAGAGCGCCATCGCTTCCGCCGCCGCAGTTGCTTCGTCGAGTAACGACGCATTCGCGATGTCGAGCGCGGTCAAATCGGTGATCATCGTCTGGAAGTTGACGAGGGCTTCGAGCCGGCCTTGCGCGATCTCGGCCTGATACGGCGTGTAAGCGGTGTACCAACCGGGATTCTCGAGGATGTTCCGCTGAATCACCGGCGGAGTAATCGTGTCATAATAGCCGCAGCCAATGAATGAGCGCGCGACCCTGTTCTGCGCCGCGATCGCACGCAGTTCCTCAAGTGCGTCGCGCTCAGATTTGGCCGGCGGCAGATCGAGTGCGCGACCGAGCCGAATGTTTTTCGGAACGGTTGCATCGATTAGCGCATCCAGATTTTCGAAGCCGATGTCGCGCAGCATTTCGGCTGTCGATTCGGTGTTCGGACCGATATGACGACGCGCAAAACTCTGATCAGCCAAATGCATCTGAGAGACTACGGACAGCGGTCGGCGCTTCAAGCATCAGCAGGCATCGAACGTCTGCACGCCATGCTTTTTTAAATGGTCGCGCAGTTCGCGGAGGTGCTCGTGGTTGCGGGTTTCCACCGTGCAGAGCACTTGCACTTCTGACACATCCGATCCGGCAAAGGCGCGATCGTGCACCACTTGTTTGATGCTCGCGCCGCACGCCGCAATGTGCGCCGCGAGATCGGCCAAACCGCCGGGGCGATCGCTGATCACGGCGCGAAAACGCGCAAGCCGCCCGTCCGCGACGAGTCCAAGCTCGATCACGCGACTGAGAACGTTCGGATCGATATTTCCGCCGGAAAAAACGAGAACGACGCGTTTACCTGCGAGCTCCTGCAACTGACCTGACAGGCATGCGGCAAGCGCCGCGGCGCCCCCGCCTTCGACAACGCCTTTTTCCATTTCGACGACACGCAGAATCGCCACCGCGATTTCTTCCTCTGTAACGATAACGGTGTTGTCGACTAGCGGCGCAGCGATCGCGAACGCGTTCGCGCCGACCTGCGGAATGGCGAGACCATCGGCGAGTGTGGGTTCAATTTCGATGCACTCCGGATGTCCCGCTTTCATCGCCGCTGTGAAACTCGCGACGTGGTCGCTTTCCACCGCGATGATTTGCGTTTGCGGACGCATCGTTTTTACCGCGAGCGCAACTCCGGCGAGCAACCCGCCGCCGCCGACCGGAACAATCACGGCATCGAGTTCCGGTACCTGCTCCACGATTTCCAGCCCAACCGTGCCCTGACCGGCAATGATCGCCGGATCGTCGTAGCCGTTGATGTAAGCGAGTGCTCGTTCGCGTGCGAGCTCGTGCGCGTGCGCTTTGGCTTCGCCGAAATCGTCGCCGTGCAGCACGACGTTGGCACCCAGCTTCTGGCAGTTCGTGATTTTCATCAGCGGCGCGAACTTCGGCATCACAACTGTCGCCGGAATGCCGAGCAGCTTCCCCTGATAGGCGAGGGCCTGCGCATGATTACCGGCAGAGGCGGCGATCACCCCGCGCTTCTGTTGATCTGGCGGCAACTGGGCGAGGGCGTTGCGCGCGCCGCGTTCCTTAAAACTGCCGGTCCGCTGACGGTTCTCGACCTTGCAGTAGATTTCGCAGCCTGTCAGTTCACTGAGCGGAACGGAATGCCGGCAGGGCGAGTAGTAAACCGCGTCGCGAATCCGCTCGCGCGCCGCTTCGATGTCAGCGAACGAAACCACGCGCTTCCATAAACTCGCGCAGCGCGTGCCGCAATTTCTCGATTAATTATCCAGCGCGTGGCGCACTTTCAGTGCGAGCTGTTCGGGATCGAATGGTTTCGGCAGAAAATGCAACTCGTGGTCCCAGTGTTCAGCGAAGCGAAGCGACTGGTCTAGATAGCCGGAAACAAAAATCACTTTCGTGTTCGGGCTTGTCTTCTCCAGCCAGGCGGCGAAGTCGTGTCCGCTCATGTCCGGCATCATGATGTCGGTCAGCAACAGATCGATCGTGGTATCTTTACGCGCATCGATCAGTCGCTGGGCGTCCTCGCCATTAGCCGCTTCGATAACGTGGTAACCGAGCAATCGCAACACCCGGATCGAGAGATGTCGCACGCTTACGTCATCTTCGAGAACGAGAATGGTTTCGTCGCCGCCGGGAAGCTTCTTTAGCGCCGGCTTTTTGTAATTGGTCGCGGGAGGCGAAACGCGCGGCAGATAGACCGTCACGGTCGTTCCGTCGTCCGATTCGCTCGTCACATAAATGCGGCCGGCGCTCTGTCGGACGATGCCGAAGCTGGTCGCGAGACCAAGTCCGCTGCCGCTGGATTTGGTAGTGAAGAACGGCTCGAACAGATGAAGCTTTGCTTCGTCACTCATTCCGCAGCCGTTGTCCGAGACGCTTATGGCAACGTAATCGCCGGGCGGCAGCGGATCGCAGCCGTACCCTGGCATTTTTTCTTCCATCACTCGCTCCGTCGCAGTGCGTAAGACGAGGGTGCCGCCGCGTGGCATCGCGTCGCGTGCATTGATCGCGAGATTGATCAGGACCTGGGTCAACTCACCCGAATCCACCTGGATATGCGCGCCGTGCTTTTCCTCATGCAACTCACAGCGGACGCGAATGTCTTCGCCGAGGAGACGCAGGAGCGATCGCTCGAGCTTTGTGATGATCGAATTCACTTCGAGCACATTGGGCATGAGGGGATGCTTGCGACTGAAGGCGAGGAGTTGGGACGTGAGGGCGGATGCGCGACTCGCCGCATTCCGAATTTCACCGATGTGATTCGCGACCGCGCCTTTCACGCTCATTTCGTTCAGCAGCAAGTCGCTATAGCCGAGGATGGCGGTGAGGAAATTGTTGAAGTCGTGCGCCATGCCGCCGGCGAGCTGGCCGAAGGCTTCCATTTTTTGCGCGCGCGAAAGCTGGTCATGCAAGTGTTTGCGAGCCGTGATGTCCATGAGCGACCCGACGAACTGCGTTGCCACTCCTTCTGCATCGCGAACAATCAACGCGCGCTCGAGCACATCGGCGTAGCTGCCGTCGGCGCGGCGCAATTTGTATTCGCCGCTCCACTGTTCTGCTTCGCTATGGAGCGCTTCGCGAAGGCTCGCGGCCGTGCGCGCGCGGTCGGCTGGGTGAATGCGCTGTTGCCAGAACGCGATCTTGCGCGTTTCAGCGTTGCTATGACCGAGCAGGTTCTCTAAGCCTTCCGGCCACGAGAGCTCCCCGGTTTTTACATTCCAAATCCGAACAGCATCATTCGTAGCCCGCGCAACGAGCGCAGAATATTGCGAGCTTTGAGCCGGGCAGTGCGTCGATTGTTCATGTTCGTCGATCGATGATTTTTTGTGTGTGGGTTTTGATGGGCGCACTACGGCCGACATGCCCTCGGATTGTCCCTGAAAGTCGGTGGTTAATCGCATCTTCAGGGAGCCGTTTCCCCGCGCGCCTAAATAGCTAGTTCCATGCCTCTGCGCGGCGTGCTATATCGCTCGTTCTATGCCTGACGCTGTGGTTGATCGCGCGAAGCCGTTGAAGAACCAAAAGGCACTTGTGACGGGGGCGAACTCCGGGATCGGCGAGGCGTGTGCCATCGGGCTCGGGGAGGCAGGCGCATCAGTCGTTGTTAATTACCATGCGAATCCAGAAGAAGCCGAACGCGTTGTAGAAATCATTAAGCGAGCCGGTAGCGATGCAATCGCGATCGAGTGCGACGTGAGCCGCGAGGATGAAGTGCAGGCGATGTTCAAGAAGGCAATCGAGACCTTCGGTACGCTCGACATTTTGGTGAACAATGCTGGCCTGCAGCAGGACGCGGCATTCGAGAAAATGACGCTGCAGCAATGGAACACCGTCATCTCGGTTAATCTCACCGGTCAATTCCTGTGCGCGCGTGGAGCGGTGCGCGAGTTTTTGCGGCGCGGCGTCGTGCCGGAAGTATCGAGCGCGGCCGGAAAGATCATCTGCATGAGCTCCGTGCACGAGGTGATCCCATGGGCCGGTCATGTTAATTATGCCGCTTCGAAAGGCGGCATCATGCAGTTGATGAAGAGCATGGCGCAGGAGCTCGCGCCGAAAAAAATTCGC
>JBJMWW010000019.1:0-16945 GCA_045809945.1 Chthoniobacterales bacterium | reverse complement strand
CGGACACATTCACGAAAGTTGAATCACGCGATTCGAGAGCGCCGGCGGAGTTGACTCTGAAGACGCCGGAGACCGGGCGTTACGCGGTAGCCGTTTCGGCGACGAACACGAAGACGCCGATGGTCAGCGACGAGACCGTCGTAAGTGGTGAAGCGATCGCGGAGTTGCCGGTGCAGAACGAACAGACGTTCGAGATAACGCATCGGCCGGAGCCGTTTACTCCCGGCGAAAAAGCAGTGCTCAGTCTCAAAGCGCCATTCGCCGGCGTCGCGTGGGTTTCCGTCGAAACGGAGGAAATGCTGGACACGTTCATTGTGCCTCTGGCGGGGAATGCGGGTCGCGTTGAACTGCCGGTGAAACCCGACTACGCGCCGAACGCCACCGTTTCAGTTTATCTCGTGAAACCCGGCGGGGAAAAAGATCTGCCGCTCGAACGCTACGCCTTCTCCGAGATCGCGGTTCGTCGACCGGAACGGGAAATAAAAATCGAAACGCACCTTTCCGCTGAGAGCGTTAAACCCGGGGAGACCGTTCGCGGCCAAATCACGGCGACGTCTGAAAATAAACCGCTCGGCGACGCAAACCTCGTCGTTTTCGCAGTTGATGATGCCGTCCTTACGCTCGGCGATTGGAAGCTGCCGGACATCGAGAAAGGATTTTATCGTCCGAACCGCTTCGGCGTCCGCAGTTTCCAGTCACTCACCGGTTACGTCGCAGATGTCACCGGACTGAAACTGACGCAGAAAGGCTTCACGATCGGCGATGGGGGCGACGAAACTCCCGGCAACGTGACGAATGTGCGGAAGGAATTTCGCACCCTCGCTTTTTGGGACGCGAATGTCCGCACGAAGGCCGATGGCAAAGCGGAATTCGAATTCGTCGCGCCGGACAATCTGACCACGTATCGGGTCGTCGCCATCGGACAAACGAAAGCCCACCAATTCGGCGGCGACGCGGAGCAGACGGTAAAAGTCTCCAAACCGTTGCTGATCGATCTGGCGCTGCCGCGATTTCTGCGCGATGGCGACGACATCGAACTGCGCGCCGTCGCCCGCCAGAATTTTAGCGACAGCGAGCAGATCGAGATGCGTTGCGTGGTCGATGCGCGGTGTCAGCTCAGCGGCAGTGATCGCGCAACACAAACCGCGGCGCGTGATGTTCCTACCGTTTTCCGGTTCCGCGTACATCTCACCGACAAGGATCTCGCACCGGTGAAAGTCCGTTTCGAAGCAGCGGCTAAATCCGACGGCAAAATGAACGATGCCGTCGAGGTCGCGCTGCCGGTCGAGCCACCAACAATCGTTCGCAAGGAGAGTGTCGCCGGGCCGTTTAACGGACCGGACTTCGATGCGCGTCATGCGATGCCCGAAGGGTGGACGCACGCTCGCGGAAAGTTCAACACCACCATCTCCACCACGCCATGGCTGCCGAAGATCGCCGGCCTGCCGATGATTCTCGACTACCCGCACGGCTGCTTTGAGCAAATCTCCACCAAGCTGCTGGGCTACAGTTTCCTCGCCAACCTGCTCGCCTATTTGCCCGACCTGCAGGCGCGCGACGTTGAGTATCGCGCTGTTCTCGAGCGGGGCATGAAGCAATTCTCCGACTCGCTGCTCGCCGATGGGACACTGCCCTACTGGCCGGGCGGCGAGACTGGCAACGCATTCGTCACCTGCCAGGCGCTGTGGTCGGTGAACGAATCGGTCAAAGCGGGATTCACCCCACCGGAAGAACTGCAGACGAAGCTCACCGCAGCAGTGGACAAAATCGCGCGCGGTCAGGTCGGCGCTCCGACGTTCGACAAAACGTTCGCGCTTTTCGTGCTCGCAAACGCCGGAGCGTCCGATGACCTGCAAAGCGCGGCGCAGGAACTTTATCTTCGCCGCAGCGCAGGCGGCGATGAAGAGCGCGCATTGCTCGCGCTCGCATTGCAGCAGCTCAAGATCATGCCGCGTGAACAGCAGCAGCTCGTGCGCGAACTCGGCGCGCCGAAGAAGGACCGTGCTTTCGATCCGCTGACCTTTACCTCTGTCACGCGCGACGAAGCCATGACGGCACTCGCGCGCCTGACCGTTGGAGCAAAGAACATCGCGAATGATGAGCAACAGCGGATTCGTCGGCGAATGCTCGAGTTGATGGATTCGTCGGCTTCGCTGTCGACACAGGAAAATCTCTGGCTGTTACTGGCTTTTCGCGGGCTGCTCGCGGCGGAGAATGCGCCGAAACTCACTGCTGCAACCGCCGGCGCGACCTTCTCGAAGAACGAAAGGGCGGCCGCGTGGTCGGACCGCAACATTGCCGAGCCGTTCGTGGTCAACGGATTGAACCGGGCGGCGCTTTCGTTCCTGATCCGCGCGGAATATTCAACCGACGAGCAGCAGACTGACCGCGTGGACCGCGGATTCCGCATCGAACGGGTACTGAAGAATCTGAGTGACGGTAAGCGGACTGGAACAGCCGAAGCGCCATTTAAAATTGGTGATCAACTGCTCGTCACTTATCGCGTCAATACGCGGAAGCTGCAGAACTATGTCGCTCTCGAGGACTCGCTACCCGCCGGTCTCGAAGTGGTAAATCCGAACCTCGCCGCGGTCGCCAAATTCTTCACGCTGCCGCCGAACGATCCGCACGATCGGGTTTTATCGCTCTCACACTCCGAGCTGCGCGATCGCTCCGCTCTACTCTACTTCGACACAGTTGACCCCGGCTCGGGCACCTATTCGGTCCTCGCGCGCGCAACCGCTGCCGGCTCCTTCCGCTGGCCGGCGACGCAGATCGTGCCGATGTATGACAGCCGGTTTTCAGGATTAACGCCTTCGAGCGTATGCGTCGTCGCTGGCGAATAATCGCGGCGGTCGGTGCAGTTGCTTCCGCGATTGCGCTCATTGCGTTTCTCCCGCTGCCGCGCGAGCTGCGGAGTGCACCTTCGGGAACGCTGACTCTTCTCGATGACCGCGGCCGCGAACTCGCAGAAATCGCGAATAGTAACGCACGTGTGCAGCTGCCATCGTCGCTCGCGCAAATGGGCAAATGGCTGCCCATGGTTACGATCGCGCTTGAGGATCGCCGGTTTCGCGAGCATCACGGAATCGATTGGCGGGCAACGGCGGCGGCTGCAGCGCGCGATCTGCGTTCGCACCGCGTCGTCTCCGGCGGATCGACGATTACGCAACAGCTGGTCAAGCTTGCCACGCGTCGCACGGGTCGCGGTTGGGTCAGCAAGTTTTCCGAAGCAGTGGCGGCGTGGAAACTGGAGTGCACCTGGTCGAAAGAGCGCATTCTTGCCGAATACCTGAACCGCAGCAGTTACGGCAATCGTCGCGTCGGGCCGGAAGCAGCAGCGCGCGCTTATTTCAATAAACACGCAGTTGATCTGACGCTTGCTGAAGCAATTTATCTCGCGGGTCTTCCGCAGGCGCCTACCCGACTAAATCCGTGGCGTCGCCCGGAGGCCGCGAACCGCCGCTTCGCCCGGTCGCTTGTGCGACTCCATCAACTGGGTGTGATCGATTCCGATCAACGCGCATTGTTCGCGGCGGCGCCACCTCTCGTGCAGCACACGATTCCCGCGCGGCTCGCCGGTCACTTCGTGGATGCGGTGATTGCTCGCAATCAAAACGCTTCCGGGACAGTTCGCACGACGCTGGATCTCGATTTGCAGCACAGTGCTGAGCGTTTGCTCCGCTCTCATCTCGAGGCGCTCAACCGCGACGATATCACGCAGGCGGCACTCGTTGTGATCGACAATTCCAATGGCGCAGTACGTGCGTTGGTCGGCTCGAGCGATTACACGATCGCGCAGCTCAACGCGGCAATGCGGCCGAGAAGCTGCGGCTCGACGCTGAAACCATTCGTCTACCTCGCCGCGCTCGACCGCCGATTGCTGACCGCTGCGACGCTTCTACCGGACACAGCGGACGCGATTCGCGATGAATACGCCGGTTACGATCCGCAAAATTTCAATCACCACTACCTCGGACCTGTGCGCGTGCGCGAAGCACTCGCCTGCTCGCTCAACGTTCCCGCTGTTTTCACGCTCAGCCAGCTCGGAGCACGGAACGCATTTCATGAATTAAGCAAATGGGGCTTCGACTTTCCGCGCGGGCTCGAGACCTACGGCGCCGGCTTCGTTCTTGGTAATGCCGAAACGCGGCTCGTCGATCTCGCCGCAGCCTATGCGGGGCTCGCGCGCGGCGGTGTCGCCATGCGCGCGAAGTTCGGAGCGAACGAACACCCGCCGATGACGCGGGTTGCTTCACCGGAAGCGAGCGCGATCATCACCGACATTTTGTGCGACAACGAAGCGCGCGAGAAGAGCTTTGGGACACATTCGCCTCTCGCATTTCCCGCGCGAATCGCGGTCAAAACCGGCACGAGCAGCGGTTTCCGCGACGCCTGGACTGTCGGCTTTAACAAACAGCATACCGTCGGTGTCTGGGCGGGAAATTTCGATGGGCGGCCAATGCGAAACGCGCTCGCCATACGCGCTGCCTCGCCGCTTTGGGCGGCGATGATGAACGAACTACTCAACCGCGATGAGCCACTCGATCCGCCACACGCGAGCTCGATTCTCAGGCGGCGCGAGATTTGCAAGACGACCGGACTGTTACCGTCAGCCGACAGCCGGAGCCGGGCGAACGAATGGTTTCTCGCCGACACCGAGCCAAAGCAAAGCTCGGCGGAGTTATTTGAGAACGGCAAACTCGTCCTGCCTGAGACCTACGGAGCCTGGTGCGCGAGCGGCGACAACATGATCGGTGCGCGGGTGCGGCCCTCACCACGAATCACGAATCCACCGGCAAGTTCACGTTACGTCATCGACGCGGTGCTGCCGCCGCAACAGCAGATGATCGAACTGACCACAACATTGCCGCCCGGGTCGAAATGGTTCGTCAACGACGCGCTGCAGCCGGCGCAAAACGACGGTCGCGTTTTCTGGCAACTGCGACGCGGCGATTGGCAAATCCGCGCGGCCAATGGACAAGCCGTCGCCGAAGCGCGGATCAGCGTTGAGTAAGCGGGCTATTCGCCAATAATCGTGACGACGACTCGCCGGCGATGCGGCGCGCGGCGGTGCTCGAAGACGAAAAGGCCCTGCCAGGTGCCGAGCTGCAGTTCGCCGTCTGCGATCGGAATCACCTCGCTGGTCCGCGTCAGCGCCATCCGAATATGCGACGTGCTGTCGTCCGGCCCTTCATCATCGTGCTCGTAGTCGGCACTTTCAGGCACGAGCTGTTCGAAAAAGCGTTCGAGATCGCGGCGTGCGGCTGGAGCGGCATTTTCCATGATGACGAGGCTACAGCTGGTGTGTTGAACAAAGACGGTCGCTGTTCCGACGCGAACGCCGCTATCGCGAACCGCGCGTTCGACCTCCTCCGTGAATTCGTAGGTGCCTTTGCCGTTCGTCCGCACTTCAAAGCTGCTGGTTTGCGTGTGCATGAGCCGGCGGCAAAATAGCTTTGCGCGATGAGAATTGCGAAATGGCGCGGGCTGACACTGTACATTCCGCTAATCTGCGCGGAGGCGGTAACCGAATCCGAAATCGCGCCGGTTTATAAACGCGCTGTCGCTGGTGACAAGCAGGCGGTCGAGCAATGCATCACGCTGCTTGAGGCGGGAGTGAAAGAGCATCCCAACAATCAAGTGGTGCGGGTTTATCTCGGCAGCGCCTACGCGCTGCGCAGTCGCGACATGAGCTTTGGACTTGCGAAGCTGAGCACCTTCCGACGTGCAATGGAATTAATGGACAGCGCAGTCGCGACCGACCCTGACAACCCGCGTGTCCATCTCGTGCGAGGATTGACGTGCGACCCGCTGCCCTCATTTCTCGGGCGCAAACAAATCGCGCACGACGACTTCGCCCGCCTCGCGGAAATGGCAAAGCAGTCGCCGGAGAGATTCAGCGCTGGAGAGCTGAGCGTGATTCGGCAACACACGCGCTAGCGATTCTCGACAGCTTCGGCTGCGCGCGCTAAAACACGGGATGCAGGAGGACCTCGAGAGCGTGCTTATCGAAGAGGCGACGATCCTGCGCCGGCTCGATGAAATCGCGGCGGAAATCTCGCGCGATTATCGCGATCGCGAATTGACCGTGATCGCGATTCTGAACGGCAGCCTGATGTTCATGGCCGATCTGCTGCGTCGAATTCCGCTGCCGCTGAAGCTCGATTGCCTGAGCGTCGCGAGCTATCACGGCGGCGTCGAAACGAGCGGCGAACTGATCTTCCGGCAAGTCGCGCTGCCCGACATTGCGGGACGTCATATCCTGATCCTCGACGACATTCTCGACAGCGGCGTGACGCTGCATGCGGTGCGGCAAAAACTCGAGACCGCTGAACCCGCGAGCATTCGTGTCTGCGTGTTACTGCAAAAAAAGAAAACGCGAAGGCGCACGGTCGATGCCGATTACGTCGGGTTCGAAATCGAGGATGAGTTCGTCGTCGGCTACGGATTGGATTACGCGGAACGCTACCGCAACCTTCCGTGCATCGGCGTCCTCCGGAAAGAGCTGATTGCGCGGTCATTCTGAGGGAAGAATCTCGCAAATTGTGGCTTGAGAGATCCCTCGCTGCGCTCGGGACGACATCAGTCCCGGAAATTCTTGAAATTTGTCGCGACGCCAAAATCCCGGCCACGCACGAACTGGATGACCGCCTGCAGCTCGTCTCTCTTTTTTCCACTCACGCGAATCTGCCGGTCCTGCAGCTGATTCTGAGTCTTGAATCCGCCGCTTTTGATCGCAGCGATGATCTCCTTCGCTTTTTCGCCCTCGAGTCCCTGCTGAATTTTCAGCTCCTGCCGTGCATGACCGATCGACGAAATGGCCGCATCTTCCTGCTTCAGGTTGCGCAGATCGACGCCCCGTTTCGCCAGTTTGCCGATAACAATTTCACGCAGGCCTTTGAGGTGTGATCCGTCGCTAGCTGTAAGAACGATCTTGTCCTTTTCCTGCACGACTTCGGCCTGTGCTCCCTTGAAATCGAAGCGGGTGGCGAGTTCTTTGCGCGCCTGATTGAGCGCGTTGTCGATCTCCTGGTTGTCTACTTCTGAAACAATGTCGAATGAGGGCACAGTGAATCTGGATTATCGATTAGCAGTGATTTGAGCGGTCGCAGATGCGCAAAGCAAACGAGTTTTTCATCATTGTTGCACTGGCATTCGTCGTCACCACAATGCCGGGCTGCAGCCGGCATTCGAGCGCGACCCGTCCGCTTCGACGCGAGCTCAAACAGGCGCTCGTGCATCAGAATTATGTGAAAGCAATCGACCTCTCCCGGCAGCTGGTCGACATCGCGCCGCATGAAAACGAGAGCTGGGACCGCGTGGTATGGGCTTACCTCGGTGTCGGCGATTTGGACGGTGCGAAACGCGCGATCGCCTCGTGGCGTGTCGCGGTCGAGAAGCCGTCCACTAAGCTCGACGAATACGCCGGGGATGTCGCGCTCCGTGAAGGTGATCCGGCTACCGCGGTGCAGTTCTGGACGAAGCTCCTCAGCGTTTCACCAACGCATTTGCGCGTGCTCGAGAAAACAGCGCGCGCCGAGGGAGAGCGTCAACACTGGACAGAAGCGGAGAAGGCGTGGGCACGCGTCGTCGCGACCAGGGACAGCGCGGTCGCGCGCGTAAATCATGCGCTAAGCCTTCGTCACCTGAAGAAATGGGAGGAGGCGCTGGCCGAGCTGCACCAAGCGCAAAAGCTCGCTGCCGACGATCCGGAAGTGCTTCGCGCGACTGGCTTGTTCGATCGGATTGCCAAGGTTCTGGACGAGATCCGCGAGCTCGACGCGCGCCTGCTTCTGACACCGCAGGATTTTTCCCTCCTCGCCGATCGTGCTCTGCTACTGCTCCGCGCCGGCGATCCCGAGCTCGCGCTCGATGATGCGCAAAGCGCAGCGACACTCGCGCCGGCCGCGGTTCGACCGAAATTATTTGAGGCAATCGCGCTGGTCGGAGTCGGACGAGCTGACCAATGCGAAAAGCTCGGGGTCGAGACGTTCATCCGGCTTGAAGCGTTGAAGCCCGAGTTTCTCGAGACAGTCAGCCGCCTCGATGCAGACATCGCCGCCGATAGCAATAATGCCGAACTTTATGTCGCGCGCGCCTGGCAGCTGAACGACATCGCGCAGCCGCGTCTGGCATTGCACAATGCGCAGACCGCGCTGCAATTCGAGCCCAACTCGGCCGGAGCTCTTGCCGAGGCCGGCTATGCGCTCGCGAAACTCGACCGCGGCGACGAAGCCTTCGACAACGTAAAGCGCGCTACCGAAGCGGATCCAAGCTTTTCCACCGCATGGCAATATCGGGGCGAGCTGGAGGTGCAACGCGGGACCTACGTCGATGCGGTTGAGTCGCTGAGTCGCGCGCTGACCATCAACCAAACCACAACCGCGCTGCAGAAACGCGAGGAATGTTACCGGCGGCTCGGTCTCTTCGCCAAAGCCGAGGAAGACCATCGCGCGGTCGAGGACCTTAACGCGCGCAGCTTCAGGCAACGCTAATACGCTCTGTCGATGCGGATGTTTCCGTTCGTCGATCGCAGCGTCATCGCCGCGCCACCGGCATCGCCGGTCGCGACCTCGATGCTCTGCGCAGACGTTACGGCGCCGCTACCTTCGTCGTCCAAAGCGTTTGCGATTTTCCCGTTCTCGGTTGCTGCAGAAATTGCCGCTGACATATCCGGCGCAATCCACGTGTGTAGCGTTCCATTCACACTCGACGCATTTACGCGAAAGGCCTTTTCTTTCTGTCCCCAGTCGTAGGCGAGATCCAGTCTGCCGTTCACGATCGAGACATCGACATCGGCGAAACAGTTGCGCGCGGCAAGCCAGCCATTGACGAGATGCGCCTTCGCGCTGCCCTCCTGCAAGCCTTCGATGAGGATTTCACCGGCGGAGAGCTCGCATGCGGCAATCTTCGCGCGCGTCGGCACGATCAATGTGTAGTCGACGGTGCCGGATTTATCGGCAAAGAGGCCGCTCGGGTTTGGCGGATAACGTGTGTCGATCGTCAGTGCCTTCGCGGTAGCGTTTACCATCACCTCGATCCCGTTCAAACGCGTAGCGCTATAGGCTCGCTTCAACGCATGAACATGCACCTCGTCCACGTCGGCCGCATAAATGCGAATCGAGCCATCCGTGTTGTTAATGCTGATGGAACCGTCGCTGTCCAGCGTGTAGCTCTCGTCAAACGTATCCTCGAGCGTCTCGACAGCATTCGCACCGGTTACGAGAGAAACCGCGGCGACGATGCTTGCGAGCGCGAGCCTACTCATCTTCACTCGTAACGCAGTGCGACGATCGGATCGACTCGCATGGCGCGGCGCGCGGGAAAATAACTCGCGAGCAGCGCGGCGAAACTGAGCAGGAACAGCACTCCCGCGTAGATCGAGAAATCGTGAGCGCTCACGCCGTAGAGCAGACTTTGCATCAGCCTCGTCAGCACCAGCGCCGCGACGACGCCCGCGATCAAGCCAATGGCGACGACGCTGAAGCTCTGGCGGAGGATCATACCGAGCATGTCGGTCCGCTGAGCGCCGAGTGCCATGCGAATGCCAATTTCTCTTGTTCGTTGCACGACTGTGTAGGCGATCACACCATAGATTCCGATCGCCGCGAGCAGCAGTGCGACCGTCGCAAAGACGCCCAGCAACAACATGTTGAATCGCGGCTGGGCGAGGGTTTCGCCGATCAAATGCTCGAATCGCTGTAACTGCGGCACGTAGATGTCGCCATCGACCTCCTTCGCGGCGCGGCGCACCGCCGCGTCGAGCCCAGTCGGCGCGTCGGAGCGCAAAACAATGTTCATTCGGCGCTCAGGTTCCTGCGTCGCAGCAACGTAGAATTCAGGGATCGGCGGAATGGCGAGCGACTCGTGCCGTGTCCCCCGGACGACGCCGACAATTTCGAGAACGGGCCGGATGTCGCGGTCGAGCTTAATGTGCTGGCCAACCGCGTCGCCGTTCGGAAACCATTTCCGCGCGAATTCTTCGTTCACCATCACAACCGGCGCCGACTCGGCAGTGTCATGCGAATTGAATGTGCGGCCGGCGAGCAACGGGATCCGGACGGTCCGAAAATAATCGGACGTGACGGTGAGATGCGATGCGTTCGGGTGATTACCGGGACCCGGTTCAGGCCGGCCCGTAATCCAGAAGGAAGAGGCGCGATCGTTATCGGAAAACGGGAGCGGCGTCGCGCCACCGACCGATTGCACGCCGGGCAGCGTCTGCAGCTTGGGCATGAGTCGATCGAAGAACTGTCGCTGATTAGCGGCGTCGGAATACTTCGTACGGGGCAGCGTGATTTCCACCGTTAGCACACGCGAAGGATCGAAGCCGGGATTGGTCGCGCGCAGGTTGCCAAAACTCTTGATCAACAGACCGGCTCCAGCGAGCAACAACATCGAGAGCGCGACCTGGCCGATGATAAGCAGACGGCGGATACGCTGCGATTCCGGCCCGACGCCGCCACGATTTCCTTCCTGAAGCGATTCGCTCACGTTCGGGCGGGAAAGCTGCAGGGCCGGCACAAGTGCGAAGAGCAGCGTGCTCACCGCCGCGGCAATCACCGTGAATACGATGACGGCACCGTTGATTCGCACTTCGTCGAGACGCGGCACGTCGTGCGGGTTCAGCACGCGCAGCAAATCGACACCCCATCCGGCGAGCAACAGCCCGGCTAGCGCGCCGCCCAATGCGAGAACGAACCCTTCGGCGAGCAATTGGCGAACAATGCGCATTCGTCCCGCGCCGAGGGCAGCGCGGATCGCGATCTCGCGCCGGCGCGCAGTGGCTCGCGCAAGCAGGAGATTGGCGATGTTGGCGCATGCGATGAGCAGGACGGCGGCAACCGCCGCCACGATTGTAAGCAAGGCGGGACGCACGTCGCCGACCAGGTCGTCGTGCAGCGACAAGGCGTAGTTGGAGCGGTGATTGTTCGTGTCGCGATACTGCTGTTCCAATCGGCTGGCGATTCCAGTCAACTCCGCGCTCGCCTGGCGCGCGGTCACACCAGCTTTCAGTCGGCCGACCATTCGCAGAAAATGCGAGCCGCGGTTCTTAAGCGCGTCGGGAACGACCGGGCCGAGCGGTTGCAAATACTCGCTGGTTACTCCGATCGGAAATTGAAAACCTCGCGGCATCACGCCAATCACGGTGTAGGGCCGCAACGAAAGCAGCACCTGGCGTCCGATGATGTTGCGGTCACTGTTGAAGTACCGTTGCCAGGCCGCGTGGGTAAGAACGACGACGCGTGAATCGCCTGTGTCTTCCTCGCGAGTAAAAGCGCGGCCAAGAAACGGTTGCACTCCGGTGACGCGGAACACGTCCGACGTAATCGCAACACCAGACATCTCATGCGTGTCATTGCCGGTGCCGATCACGGTCGCCGCCTGCGTGTAGGCGGTCAGACTGTCGAGTGATTGCGACTGATCGCGCAAATCGACGTAATCAGGATACGAGTCAGTTTCGCGATCCGACTCGTTCGGCACCTTGCTCCAGACCGAGATGAGTTCATGCGGCTTCGGGAATGGTAACGGTCGGAGGAGCACCGCATCGATCACGCTGAAGATCGCGCTGTTAGCGCCAATCCCAAGCGCGAGCGTGAGCACTGCGATGATGGTGAATGCAGGAGTCTTGAACAGACTTCGAAATGCGTATTTGAAATCGGCGATCATAAATAAACTACTCGTTAGGCATTCGTTAGGTCAATTGACGCAGGATCATTCGTAACGCAGCGCTACCATCGGATTGACTCTGGTAGCGCGACGTGCGGGCAGGTAATTGGCGAGGAAAGCGACGACGGCGAGCGTGAGGATGACCATGGCGTAGGTGAGCGGATCACTCGTGCCGACTCCGTAGAGCAGGCTGGCCATTAGTCTCGTTAGGCCGAACGCGCCTAGTAATCCGGCCAGCAACCCGACCGCCGCCAGCTTCATTCCGCCACCGACGACGAGACGAAAGAGATCGCTGCGTTGCGCGCCAAGGGCGAGGCGGACACCGAGTTCGCGCGTGCGTTGCGTGACTGCGTAGGAAACGACGCCGTAAAGTCCGAGGGCGGCCAGTCCGAGCGCGACGCCGGCGAAGCTGCCGAGCAGGACGGTATTTAATCGACGATCGGCGACCGATTCGGTGATGACGTTTTGCAAAGTCTCGACGCGAAAGAGCGGCAACCCCGGGTCGACTTCGCGCATCGCGTTGCGAACAGATTCAATCAGCGGACCGAGCGTGCTCCCCTGCGCGCGCACGAGGAGCGTTGCACCTTGCATCATGTCGCCGCCCGGCCCAGCTGATCCGGGCGCCTGCGCGACAGAGAAATACATTTCCGGCGCTGGCGATCGATCCAAACCGCTTTGCCGCACGTCGCCGACTACGCCAACGATTGTGAAGGCGAGATCGGTTCCGACTTTTGCTTTGCCACCCACGATTTCGTCCTCGGTTTGGTTGTAGCGGCGCGCGAAGGCGCGATTAACGACCACCGCAATTGGCCCGCCGGCGGCATCGCGCGCATCGAGCAAACGTCCCCTAACGAGTGGAACACCGACGGTTGCAAAGTAATCACCGGCGACCGCGCGGAACTCCACAATCGGTTCCTGCCCCTGCGGAAACGGGCGACCTTCGACCGAGACGTTGCCGTTCATTCCCCATTGCGCGAGCGGAAGGACATTGATGGCGCCGACGCTGCGCACGCCGGGCACGGCCGCGATTCGCGTCAGTGCGCGGTCATAAAAATTCACGATCGCTGGATTCGTGGGATAACGTTCCGGCGGCAACGCCACGCGCGCGGTCAGCACTTGTTCCGGCGCAAGGAGACCGGAGCTGGTCTGTTGCAGTTGCACAAAACTGCGCAGCAAAAGTCCCGCGCCCGCGAGCAAGATGACGGCGAGCGCCATCTCACCGATCACGAGCAGCGAGCGGAGACGATTCGCACCCGCAACCGCGGTGTGCCCATGCAACGCCGTCTGCAAATCCGCGGCGGAATGACCGACGCACTGTCGCGCCGGGGCGAGACCACAGCCGATCCCGACGAGCACCGCGAGCACGGCTGTGAAGGCCAGCACCGCTCCATCCAAACGCACCGCGTTCATTCCGGGCACGATCGATTCATTTACGAAAACGACGCCTGGAGCCTGACCGCCGAGCAGCGCGACGAGCAGATGAATACCCCACATCGCCGTTACGATTCCGGCAACACCGCCGAGGGAAGAGAGCAGCAAACTTTCGGTGAGAAATTGCCTAACGAGTCGCCGACGATTCGCACCCAGCGCGAGACGTAGCGCGATTTCACGTTGTCGTCCGGCCATCCGCGCGAGTAGGAGACTGGCAATATTCGCGCTCGCGATCAGGAGCACGCAGGCCACGCTGCCGAGCAAAACCAAAAGTGACGTGCGGCTGGTGCGCGTCCATGCTTCGTGCAACCCCTCCAGCCTCACGCTCCGGCCGCGTTGTTCGTCGGGAAACTTCTGCGCGATGTTTTGCGCGACCACTTTCAAGTTCGCGGTCGCTTGCGCGATTGAAATGCCGGGCCGCATACGTCCGATCACGCGGAGATAATGATTGCCGCGATCGCCGATTTGTTCCGGCGTGATGACGAGCGGTACCCAAACATCAATGCGCGACGTGGGAAACCTGAACTCGTTAGGCATCACGCCCACGGCCGTGAAGGCGCGGCCATCCAGCGAGATTTCGCGACCGATGATTTCCGGATCAGACGCGAAACGCGTGCGCCACAGCCGTTCGCTCAGCACGACCGGATCGCCGGCGCCTGGTTGATCCTCGTTTTCCAGAAACGTGCGACCGAGCAGCGGACGCGCGCCGAGCGTGCTGAAGTAATTCGCGGAAACAGCGGCACCGGAAATTCGCTCAGGCGTGTCGCGATCCTGGAAGGCGAAGCTCGCGTATTGATAGGCGCAAATGCTTTCGAAAGTCGTGTTCTGCTCGCGCCAGTCGCGCAGATTTCCCGCAGAGACGGAGCCGTAAAATCCCGGCGGGAATTCTTTGGTCTCCTCAAGAAAGACAAGCTGTTCGGGCGCGTTGAGAGGCAACGGCCGCAGCAAGACCGTGTTCACCACACTGAAGATCGCACTGTTCGCACCTATGCCGAGGGCGAGCGTGGCGATCGCGATGGCGGTGAAGAGCGGCGTCTTCATCAACATCCGCCAGGCGTATTTGAGATCGGAGATCATTCGTTACGCCAAATCCTCAGGCCTGATGGGAAGTGTGCGGATGCGTTTGCCGGTCGCGGCGAAAATGGCGTTCACGATCGCCGGAACGCTCGGCGGCACGGGCGGTTCGCCAATTCCCGATGGCGCTTTCGCATCCGCGCCCACGAGATGAACTTCGATTACGGGCGCGTCCTTCATGCGCGCGACGGCGAAATCGCCATACGTGGATTGCTGCGCGCTTCCATTCTTGAATGTGATCTGCCCGCCGAGCGCGGAAGAGATTCCCCAGATGATTCCGCCTTCGACCTGCTGCTCGACGCCGACTGGGTTGATGATTAATCCGCAATCAACCGCAGCTACCACGCGCTCCACTTTGACTTCGCCACTTCCCGCAACGTGAACGTCAACCACTACGCAATGTGGGTCCGGCCATCATAGATGTTGCACGCAACGCCGCGGCCGCGCGGCTTGGCCACGTCTTCACCCCAGCCGGACTTCTCGCGCACGACTTCCAGCACGCGGCGCAGACGGCGCCGATCGTAGGTGTCGCGGCCGATCTTAAATGTGTCGGGCCCTTCCAATAGTTCGCGACGAAAGGCGAGCGGATCAGCGCGGCGTTCATGCGCGAGCTCGTCGATAAAAGATTCGCGCGCAAAAACACTCGAGGGGGCGAAGACCGCGCGCCACGGCCCGTGTTTCACCGGCAAATCGACCGGCACATAAGCGGTGTCGATCGCCGGAATGTTGTATGGCACATCGTAAGCGCCCCACGACCAGCCGCGATACCAGCCTTCGTTACGTTGCGATTCTGGATCCAGCGCGGAAATATTGTGAAACGAGCCAGCCTTGGTGTGTTTCCAGGAAACGACGTTGCCTGATGAGTCCAAACCGGCGGCGAGGTAATGCGCGGAGGCCGCCTGGAAATGTCCGTGCTTCATGTCGTCCGGGCGCGACCAAAGCACTTGCACGGGCGCTTTGGCTACGCGGGAAATTGCGGCCGCTTCAATCGCGTAATCCGCCGCGAGCCGTCGGCCGAATCCCCCGCCGATCAAGGTCACGTTGACTTCCACTTTGTCGGGCGTCGTGCCGAGCGATTCGGCGACGCGTTTCTGCACGCCGTTCGGCGCCTGCGTCGGCACCCAAAGCGTGCAGCGATCGCCTTCGACATGTGCGACGCAGTTCATCGTCTCCACGGGCGCGTGCGCGTAGAACGGATATGAGTAAAGCGCGCTGATCGTACGCGCGACCGGCGCTGTGTCCGCCGATGCCTGTTCGTGCCGGGTTATATTTCCGCGCTCATGCGCGGCCGCTTCCAATCTCATCGCGTGCTGGTGTGAATCGAAGGCATCCACCGGCGGTTCACTCCACTTCACGGACAACGCATTCCGACCCTTGATCGCAGCCCAGGTATTCTGCGCCGCGACCGCGATGCCGAAGTCGCCGCGCAAAATCGAACGCACACCTTTGACCGCGCGCGCTGTTTCTTCCTCCATCTTCGCCGGGCTCGCACCGGCAAATGGCGGACGCTCGACCGAAACGTAGAGCATTCCCGGAATCTTGGTGTCGATGCCGTAGTGCGCACGGCCAGTCACAATATCGCGACCATCGATTCGCGCGGTGGGTTGCCCGATAACCTTGTAATCGGCTTGCGCCTTTGGTTTGGCATCTTTCGGAACTTGCAGTTTCGCTGCATCCGAAATGAGCGAACCAAATCCCAGCCGGCCTTTGACGGGGTGCAGAACTGCGCCGCGTTCTGTTTTGCACTCGCTAGGCGAAACCTTCCAGCGATTCGCTGCTGCCGTGAGCAACATCTGCCGCGCAGCCGCACCGGCCTGACGCAACATGGCCCAGCCATCTTCCATACTTCCACTGCCGCCGGTGCCGAGATCATCGTACGGCGCCGGACCGGGTTTTGCCTGCGTAAGTTTGATCCGAGACCAATCGGCATCCAGTTCCTCCGCCAACATCATGGCGAGGGCGGTCCGCACTCCCTGCCCCATTTCCGATTTACCTATCGTCAACCAAACGGTGCCATCAGGATCGATTTTCACCCAGCCGTTCGGCTTGAACTCGTTAGGTAACCCGGCTGCATAAATTCGCGCGCAATCGAAACCAACGATGAGTGATGCGCCGCCGAGGGCGGTGGTTTTCAGGAAAGCGCGCCGCGAAGTCATCATGGCTTCATCAATTCCGCGGCGCGTTTGATTGCTTTGCGCATACGCGGGTAAGTGCCGCAACGGCAGACCGACTCCGACATCACCGTGTCGATCGCTTCATCAGTCGGGTTCGGATTTTCACGGAGCAACGCGCACGCGTTCATGATCATTCCCGGCTGGCAGTAACCGCATTGCGCGACGTCCCCTTCCAACCAGGCGCGCTGACACGGATGATTTCCATCTTTCGACAAGCCTTCGATTGTCGTGAAGGTGCGCTCGTTTGCTTCGCGCGCGGAAATTTGGCAGGAACGAACCGCCTTCCCGTTTTCCAGCACCGTGCACGAACCGCAAACGCCCACGCCGCAACCAAACTTCGTCCCGGTCAGGCCTAACGAGTCGCGCAAAATCCAGACGAGCGGCATGTCGTCATCGACATCCACATTCTTGCGCGCGTCGTTAACGGTGAGTGAAACGTTCATCTCACCCCGCGCGGATCACTCGTAACGCAGCGCGACCATCGGATCGACCCGCGTGGCACGGCGCGCCGGCACGAAACACGAAGCCGCCGCGACGAGCGTGAGCAGTCCCGCGACCACGAAGTAAATTGTCGGATCGAGGGGATCGACTTT
>JBJMWW010000018.1:0-5127 GCA_045809945.1 Chthoniobacterales bacterium | reverse complement strand
GTTCGGACCGGGCTCCGTCATCGGATGACCGATGATGCCATTCAAGGTCGGCTGCATTGAGCCCGTCGGGATTTTGAATGGCTGGAGGAAGTAAGACCGAATCCCGACCGCGACGATGATCGCGACCAGGATCACTTCGCAATTTTCCCGCCAGTGCGCTTCCCACGTCACCGGCGTCAGGTCGTGCAATTTCTTGTCCAGCTTCTCCGCGTCCGTCTGGATGCGATCGCGATCGCGTCCCTTCAGAGCGACGCCTAACGAGTCGATGTTGCTCTGTACTTCCGCGCGTTGCACGTCCGTCAGCACATCCTTTTTATAACGCAGATACTTTTCGGCGTGACGCAGGAGGAGCTTGCTGTGCTTGACGTAACGCGGCGTGAACATGTGCGCGGGACGCTAAGCAATCGGGCGCGCTTCGCCACGGAATAAATGCGGGCTTGCGATCACGTGGTGAACTCAGCGACGTCGTGCAGAGTCGGGATGACGCGATGAACAGCCCAGACGCAACCATCGCGTGGAACCGTTTCGGACAACGCGGTTCCGTAGCCAAACATCGGGATAGGCGGCTGCACCGCCCATGCTACACTCGCCCGCTTGTGGTGAGTGCTTCCCGCGTGCCTAACGAGTTGTCGCCCCATCGCGCATTGGCCCGTCAGCTCGGGCTTTTCGGCACCACGATGGCGGTGATGGGCGGCACGATCGGCGCCGGCATTTTCATCAATCCGTATCTCGTCGCGCAACGCGTCCACACCTCTGGATTGATCATCGCGGCGTGGGTTGTCGGCGGGTTGATCGCGCTCGCCGGCGGGTTCATCTACGCGGAACTCGGTGCACGACTGCCGGTCGTCGGCGGACAATACGCTTACCTCCGGGAAGCACTCCATCCGGTCGTCGCGTTCATGTACGGCTGGGTCCTCTTGCTTGTTATCCAAACGGGAGGAATGGCGGCCGTCGCGGTGACCTTCGCCCGCTACTTCCTTGAACTCACGCATTGGCCGATCAACGACTCGTTAGTCGCGGCCGGCGCGCTCGCATTGCTCACCGCGATCAATTGTCTCGGTGTGAAAGCCGGCAGCCGCGCGCAGTCGATCATGACGTTGACCGCAATCGCCGCGATCGCAGTGCTGGTCGCATGCAGCTTCTTTTTCGCCCCTTCGCCGCACCCACTCGCGTCGACGCAGCCGACCTCGATGTTGTCGTTCGGTTCCGCGATGACGCCAATCCTGTTTGCCTACGGCGGCTGGCAGACGGCGAGCTTCATTGCCGGCGAAGTGCGCGATCCGCGCAACACATTACCGCGCGGCATGATCCTCGGCGTTCTGGGCGTGATCGCCGTCTACACCTCGATCAACTTCGCGTATCTGCGCACGCTCGGGATCGATGGCCTCGCGAACACAAGCACGCCGGCTTCGTCCGTGATGTCGATTGTGATCGGACCGCGCGGCGCGCAATTCATCGCCGCCGGCATCGCGTTCTCCGCCTTTGGATTTCTCGCGCAATCAATGCTGACGGCGCCGCGCGTCTACTTCGCCATGGCAGAGGACGGGGTCTTCTTCCGCGGTGTCGCGTGGGTTCATCCGAAGACGCGCGTGCCGATTGTCGCGATTACGTTGCAAGGCGTTTGGGCGATAGTGATCGCGCTCAGCGGCACCTACGGACGGGTCTTGAACTACGTCGTCGCAATGGACTCAATATTCTTCGGGCTGACTGCGATGTGCCTCTTCTTCTTGCGGAGCCGCGCGGCGGACGGCGCTGCCTTCAACACACCGGGTTATCCATGGACGGCGTTGTTCTTCATCGCTGCGCAATGGTTGGTCGTCGCCAGCACATTCGTGCACGACCCGATTCCTTCCTTCATCGGACTCGGAATCGCGGCCGCCGGTTTGCCCGCATACGTTCTCTGGCGGAAACGCAATGCGACATGAACGAACGGACGATGCGCTCGCGCTACATGGAATGGGCCAAGACCCGTTCGCAGGCGCGCTACAATCTCGCGACCAGCGGCATCACCAATGTGCTCATGCGCGAGTTCCCTCCGGTGCGCGTCGAGGAGATGGAGATCACGCACGGCGGATATGGTTATCAGCCGTTGCTCGAGCGGATCGCGCAGCACAATGGCGCGACGCCTGAATGCGTCGTCACCGCAGCGGGAACTTCGATGGCGAATCATCTCGCGATGGCAGCCGTGCTCGCGCCCGGCGATGAAGTTCTGATCGAGCAGCCCGCTTACGGGCCACTGGTCGAAGTCGCAGAATATCTCGGCGCCCGCATCAAGCGCATGCCGCGGCGATTCGAAACTGATTTTGCGCTCGAGCTGGACGCGATCGCACCCGCCACGCGGCTGATAGTCTTGACGAATCTGCACAACCCGAGCGGCGCGCTCATTCCCGCGGAAACGCTGCGTGCGATTGCCGAACGAGCGAAGCGAATCGGCGCGCGCGTGCTGGTCGATGAAGTTTATCTCGAGATGCTCTTCGATCCGGACGCGCCGTTTGCCTGGCGAATTGGCGAGTCGTTAGGCGGCGAGAATCCATTCATCATCACGAGCAGCCTGACGAAACTTTATGGCCTGAGCGGATTGCGCTGCGGCTGGATCATCGCCGCGCCGGAACTCGCCCGACGCATCTGGCTGCTAAACGATCTCTTCGCGGCAACATCGCCGCACGTCCCTGAGTTGATGTCTGTGACCGCGTTCGAATATCTGGATCAGTTTCGTGAGCGTTCTCGCGCTTTGCTCGAAGCGAATCGGCCGCTGATGGACTTATTCCTCGATTCGCGCGGCGATCTCGAATGTTTTCGTCCGATCGGCGGCACCGTCTTCTTTCCACGCCTAACGAGTGGTGATTCCCAGAGGTTCTTTCAACTGCTGCGCGACAAGTACGAAACGACTGTCGTGCCGGGCAGCTTCTTCGAAATGCCGCAGCATTTCCGGATGGGCATCGGCGGCTCGACGGACGAGCTGCGCGCTGGCCTGGAGCGCTTAAGCGACGCGCTCGACGAGTTCACACAGCGCGTATAGTCCGCGATGCTTTTTCTGCGGCGGCTTCATCTTTATCTCGGGTGTCTTTTCGCGCCGGTGCTGATCATGTTTGCCGTCTCGGGCGCGTGGCAGCTCTTCAACTTTCACAAGACAAAGAAAGACGGGAGCTATGTCGCGCCAGACTCGTTAGTCGCGGTCTCCGCAATCCACATGGAGTCGCATCTCGAGGGTACGCCCGGACGCAACTTCACGCCGCTGCGCTACTTCATGGTCGCGGCGGCGGTTGGCCTCGTCACGACAAGCATTCTCGGCGTGGTGATGGCCTATCGTTTCAGCCGGCAGCCGGTCGCGGCGACGAGTTGCCTTTTCCTTGGCATTGCGATCCCCGCAGTCATTCTGTGGATCTACAAGTGACTTCTTAGCGCTCCGCGGAAATCCTGCGAGCTTCCGGCAACAAGCCGGACGGTATGAAATTCCCGGAACGATTGCGGACGAGCGTCGCATCTGCGCTGTTGATCGACCCGTCGACGTTGCAGTCGGCGCGGAAGTTTGCCGCGTCTGCAGTCTGACCCGAACGGTTGCGCGTAAGGGTCGCGTCAGCCGCGTTGACGAATGCATCTCCATTCACATCGCCAATGAGCATGCCTAACGAGATCGTAACCGTCGGACTGAAGTCTTCGAGTGTGTCGGTGACGTTCGTTAGGTTAACCGTGATTGTCTGCGCGTCGCTGACACCGGTGAGATTCACGATGTACTGGTGCGTGTCCGCGCCGATTGCGCCGCTGCTGACGGAGCCGGTGCCGGCGGAAACCGAGGCGCCGTAGACAGTCGCGAGTTGATTCGCGAAGGTGAAGACAAGGGTGTGATTGCCCGCCACGGCGCCGCTGCGGCTTTCGACGGTCAATGGCATCATTGCGTTGAGAGGCAGGTCGAACGTACCCGCAAAACCATGCGTCTTGCGCGAGACGATGGAGCTAAGCGGAACAGCCGGCGGTGCTGCCCCGTTGAATTCGAACGCCCCGATATCCGCTGTGCCCGAGCGTGAGTAATGCCGCTGGTCGCGCGAGGGCGCGATCGCGTTGTTGCCTGCATTAATTGCGGGACTAGTCGACTGCAGCGCGACCGTATCGGTGAAGCCGCCATTATTCGTTAGGCCAGCAGCGGCGAATTGCGGATCTTGGCCGACAATGTTGTGCACGCCTTGCGCGCCCGGATTCCAGCCGGTGCCATCGCGGATCAGATCGTAATCAGCTGTCAGGCTCCCGCCGCTTTGCGCGAGGTCCGGCCAAATAGCCGCGGTGTTGTTGGCGATGATCGTGTTCATGATGTCTGCCGTCGCGTTGATCAGAAGCACGCCGCCGCCATCCTGGCTGCCGGAAGTGCTCGCGAGATTGCCGGCAAAGGTAGAGGAACGAATCGTCGTTGTGCCACGACTCGCCAGGCCAGCGCCGCTCGCCGACTGGTTACCAACGAAGGTGCAATTCGTCAGGTTCACCGTTCCCGTCTCACAGTCGACGCCGCCGCCGAGACCCGCCGCGCTGTTTCCCACTACCGTGCAATTGTTCAGGGTGGCCGCGCTCGTGCTGTAAATCCCACCACCGTTGTTACTGACTGCCTGGCTGTTGCTCAAAGTGCAGTCCTGCAAGGTGAGATTGCCGGCGTTAATGATGGCGCCGCCGTTTCCGGTGAATTTGCCGTTGGTAATCGTCAGTCCGCTGATCACAACCGTCGAGGTATTCGCAACATTGAAGACGCGGCCCTGATTCGATCCGCTGATCGTAAGACGCCGCGCACCTGGCCCGTTGATTGTCATCGGCCGGAGGACGTTCATGCCGCTGGACTGCAACAAGGTCGTGATCGTGCCGGTCAGGTTTGGCGCGAATTGAATCACGCTGTTGTTATTCACGTTGTTGTCTGCCGCGTTCACCGCGTCCCACAAAGTGCAATCCTGCGCTTCGCAATTTCCGTCGCTGTGCTCGTCGATCGTATTTACGGTAAAGGTAGGGCCGCCTTGCAAGATACCTAATTCAAACGCGCCAATATCGCTCGCATCCCCGCCGCCTGCGTTAGCTACCGCGGTTTGATCGACTGGTCGAAGCAGACCGCGCTGATCACTCGTTAGGCCGCTGTTACCTTGATCGACGACC
>JBJMWW010000017.1:0-6187 GCA_045809945.1 Chthoniobacterales bacterium | reverse complement strand
CGGCGGGCAGACCTTCAGGCTGAATCGCCTGAGCAAAGCTGACCGACGAGAACTCGTTAGGCGGACCATAGTAGTTGATCCAGCGGTGCGACGAATTTTCGCGCGGCGGCAGCGCAGCTTCTCCGCGCAAGATCTCCGCGGCCTTCCAAGTCGCGGCCGGAATGTCCTCACTGCCGAGATAGATGCGGCGGACGCCATTGTCTGGATCGACTGGCCTGAAGGCGAGTAATCCCCAACCCGCCGCCGCTTTCCGCAGGAGACGCGTCGGCGGGAGGACGCGTTCCTGCGCGACGCTGCCGAGCGGTTGCACATTTTCGACCGCAGCTCCGAGGATAATGCGTCCATTTCGTTGCAACGCTTCGGCAAGTGCGTCGTCGGTGGCGGGATCTTGCGATGGTGCATCGAAGACAACGTCGAACATCGCGAGACGCGCATTCTCCGCCGTCAGCCGGTCGATCAACTGCGCGTGCAAGGTGCGATTCCACGCCGCACCGAGTGGCTGGTTCAGCTTCCTGGCTGAATCTTCATCGAGGTAGACGAGCGTCACCGGCTCGGTACTGCGCGGCGCGCGCCAGAGAAACGGCAGGTCGTAGCTCAACCGCGCGAGCGCCGCGGCAAAGAAGAGATGGAGCGCGAGCAAACCCGCGACGGTCGCGAGGATACTGCCCGCGACAGTCGTTAGGCCGCGGGTGAGGAGCTTGGCCTCGCGTTTTCGCATCGCGCTCGGAACAACAAAGACTGTGCCGGATCGCGCCGGCCTCGCATCAACGGTTCGTCGTCGGCGTCACCTGACACGGCCCGAGAGTGTCGCCGGGATGATTATTCAGATGCGCTTGCGCGCCGGCGGGCGAGACGAAGATGGTCCGGCCCTTATGACAAACACTGACTACGTTCGCCTGCGCGCCGCCGCCGGTCAGGAGCGGCGGACCACCCGGAGTTCCGGGCACGCCGTTTGAATCAAAGCCGCCTTCGCCGGCATCGCCGCCACCGCCGCCGCTTCCACCAGCACCTTCGAGTTTGAAGGCATCGGCGCAGTTCGGCCCTAGTTCGAGCGCAAGTTGCATGAGCGCACTCGCCTCTGCCGGGTCAGCCGCAATAATCGCACGCAAGATTCTTGCGCGCAGTGGACAATCCGGACCAACGGCCTTGAAGGCGGAGCGCAGTATCTGATGTGCCCATTCCCGGCGCACCGTCGTCGCCGAGCCGGAAAGCTGCGGCGAAACGAGGCGCCACTGCTTGATCGCGGTCGGGAACGCCCCAAGGAACTCTCCCTGATTCGTCTGCCGCAGGCTCTTCAAAGTTGGCAGGTCATGTTCGATCACGAGATACCACGGCGCGACCTGCCCGAGTTCATCGAGCTGCTCCTTCGCGGGTGAACCCATCGGTGAAACACCAGCCTGTTCGCCTTTGCTGGCGACGACTCGGCCGCCCGCATTCGAAAGCTCGAACGCGCCTTCCAACATCGAGACACCGGTGTTGCCAGTGCTGGGGTTCACTTTGATGAGAAGCGCAGTGCCGCGGATGGCACCGTTCGCGGACGGCGTTTCAAAGCGCAGCTCGCGACCGCCGTGGCCACGGTTCAGAAAATACGCCGCACCGGCGGGCAAACGGATCGTCTGGCCGGCACCGGAGTCGCTCGCGAGCTTGATCTCGATCGTGGTCAGCTCGTCGAGTTGAAGCACGCTGCCATCGGCCATGCGAACGATTGCGCGGCTATCTTCACCAGTGCGCAAACGATCGCCCGCCTTCAGCGATTGACCTGCGGCTGCAGCCGACCAACCGTTCGCGCCGCTCGCGACATCGACCACGTTGTCCTTGCTCGTGATCGTCGCGGAATTCTGCGCGAAGGCCGATTGGGCGACGAAAAGAAGCGCAACAATCGCGCCGGCATATAAGCGTCTCACGCCCCCGATGGTAACGACTTTGCGCCGAATCCGGCAAGCAAGTCTCTAAAGACGAAAGACTTCAAGCAAGCCGACACCGGTCGCGCCGCCGTTCCCGCGGACGATTGCGGTGTAGGCGCCCGCCGGCAAAATGAGCAGCGTGGCGGCTTCACGCGCGTCGCTCGGCGCGAGCGACGTCGCGCTGATTTCGACAGCCTGCGTCTCACTCCAATCATTGTTCGCCGCGATGAGCGCGCCGTTGCTGTCGTGGATCTCAATTGATGGATCCTCGAGTGGCGCACTAATCCCAAAGCCCGCGAGCGACGGCCCGATTGCCCTAACGAGTACTGGCACAGCTCCTCCGCCACGCACGATGAATCCGCCAATCATCACGTCATCGCCCGAACCGACGTAGCCGCGTGCGCTGAGATTCGTTAGGCGCGAATCCGAATTGTTGTCGGCGTCGAAAACTTCCAGCAAACCGACGCCGGTCCCGCCGTCCTGCGCGGTCATTGTCGCGGTGTAGGCGCCGGGTGCGAGCGTCTGGACGAGCGCGGCTTCGGCGTCGTTTGTCGGGGCGAGCCCTTGCAGCAACAGCTCGTCCTGCTGCGTCTGCCGCCAATCGAAATTCGCACCGATGGTCGCGCCGGTTGCGTCGTGTAATGCGAGCTGCGGATCGTTGAGCGGATGCGCAATTCCCGCCGCAGACATCGATGGGCCGATAGCGCGCACGACAACGCGCTTCGGCTGCGTGCCGCCAATGATGAATCCGCCGATCATCAAGCGCTCGCCCGCATCCACACTCATCCGCGCGGAAATGTTCGCGAGCGCGGCGGCTGGCAATGACGAGGCCGCGAACGCGGGTATCACGACCGGGCTGATGGTCGTGACGCCTTCCGGATCGCGCGGGAATTTTGCGTAGGGCAGACGTGTATCGTCGAACGCGAACTTGTCCGCCTCGATAGCGAGCGGGCCGAGAAACACGCTCGACCCCGAAGCGCCGATGATGTCGTCCTGATCCACACCGTCACCGCTGACGCCGATGGCGCCGATGAGGACACCATTTCGGTAAAGCGGAAATCCGCCCGGGAAAATCGTGATGCCGTTTGGAAATTGCGAATTGGGCGGAGTGAATGGAGGTGTCGTTAGGCTCGCGGTCGGGACGAGATTCGGCAGCGCCGCACGCACAAATCCGGACACTTCTTCCTGCAAACCATTCGCTGGACCAGGTCCTTCGGGATCGATGCCCGGTGGAAAATGACTTTGCGCGAGGAAACCGACGGTCCGCGTCGAGAAGGCCTGGCTGTTGGTCGAAAATCCGAGTGCGGTGCGCGCCTTCTGCACGGCGACGTCCCAACTAAAGAGTGTTGCATCGCCGGTGCGGAATGCGGCCAGCACGGTTGGCGAAGCACCGGGCGCATTTGGATTGTTCACCACGGTGATCCAGACTTCGGCGCGCGAACCGATCGGCAACCGAATGCCCGCGCGCGTGGTACGAACGCGATCCGCCGCCGCCGCGATGATGTTCGTGACTTCAGCACTCGTTAGGCGCGGCTCGCCGTTGATCGTGCCGGGAACTGGATCGCCGATGATCGGCTGACGAATCTGACCCTCCACTCCCGAGAAAGTGGCGAGCGGATATGGAAACGGCGGCGGAGACGCGGTGACAGGATAATCAGCCGCGGCGTTGCCCGTCACGCTTGCACCGGAGATCGAGCCGGCGCTGCTTTGCACATACGGCAGCGAGATGCCGTTGATGAAAACATTGCTCGCAAAGATCGAGGGCGCTGGTGCGAAGCCGTTCTGTCCCGCGAGGGCGATGTCTTCGTCTTTGGTGTAGCCATCGATGAACGTGGTCGGCGGAAACTCCACACCCGAACCCGCGACACCGACACCACCGGCAAGCACGCCGTTCTTGTATAGAGGCACGCCGCCGGGAACGCCATTGAGCGAGGTCAGCGGAATGGGCGAGCCGAATGTCCCCGGCGAAGCACTGCTCGCGATGAAGTCCGGCTTTTTGAATCGGTTCACATCCGAGAATGGCAGATTCGAAAACCCTACGCCGACGAGTGGCCCCGGCGGCTGATACTTCACGCCCGGGGGAAAGTGTTGTTGGATAATGAAACCCGCCGTGCGGCTGGTGAAGGCATTGGCATTGCTGCTCAGGAATGCCGCCGTCCCCGCTTTCCCGACCGCTTCCGCAATCTCAAGCGCACCCGGCTCGCCGCCGCGCACATTCCAAACGCCGAGCACATAACCTTCGCGATCCGTCACTGCGATCACGCTGTTCGGCGCAATTTTGTTCGCGCGCTTAGCGGCCTGATTGATCACGCGTTGCACATCGTCCGTCGAGAGCTGCGCATTTGCGGCGAGCATCGAGCTCATCAGCGCGGCAAGTGCGAGAACGATCGATCGGGCCATTTTTGCTTAGTAACTCCACGATCTTAGATTCACCAGATCAATCACCTTCGCTGCGCTAACCAGCGAGACGGGCGAGCTCGCCGGAACAAGTTTCTTGGCGCACAATTCGCTTTCTCGTAGCGTCCGACTGCAATGCCGACCGTCCTGTTAATTGAAGATGACGACGAGAGTCGTCGCGCGACGAGCGAGTTATTCTCGCGTGACGAGTGGACAGTTCTTCAGGCGGGCGACGGCGAAGTCGGCATTGAGCTCGCGCTCAAGCACCGCCCTGATGTGATCCTGTGCGATCTGCTCATGCCGAAAGCGAATGGGTTTCAGGTTTGTCGCGCCATCCGCCAGCAACTTCAGCCGACGAAGATCATCGTCATCTCGGGTCGAGATTATGGCGTCGATCGGGCGAGCGCACTGGAGGCCGGTGCGGACGAGTACCTCGTCAAACCCGTCACCTGGGAGATACTCTGCAACGCGATCGACCGCATCCTGCCGGAGATTCCGCGCAAACCGCCGGTCGCGCGAAACGGCGCCGATTTCTACACGCCCTCCACACGTTTGAAGTTGTGGGGCGTGCGCGGCTCGATTCCAGTCCCCGGTCCCTCGACCGTCCGTTACGGCGGCAACACGAGCTGCATCGAAGTGCGCGCTGACGGCGAGATCATTATCCTCGATGCCGGCTCAGGAATTCGCGAACTGGGTCTCGCGCTCGAGCGCGAATTTGGCGAGCGTCAGATTAGGCTCACGCTCCTCATCACGCACACGCACTGGGATCACATCCAGGGCCTGCCATTTTTTCTCCCCGCCTACAACAGGAAGAACCAAATCCGCGTCCTCGGTTATGAAGGTGCGCGCGTTGGTCTGGCGACGATCCTGGCGGGGCAGATGGAGACACCGTTTTTCCCCGTCAGTCTGAAGGACCTCCCGAGCAACATCGCGATCGAAGAGCTGAAGGAGATGGAGTTCTCGATCGGCAAGGTGACGGTGCACTCGAAATTTGCGAATCACCCCGGCATCTGTGCTGGCTACCGCCTGAGCACTACCGGCGGCGACATCGCGTTCCTGCCGGACAATGAGCCGTACGAGCTGTTGAAGCAGCAACTTGCTCAGCGCGATCGGGGCGATCTAGAAGAGGCGCGCGCGTTTGCCAGGACTGAACGCGTGAAGCTGGTTGAGTTTCTGCGCGGCGCGGACGTGCTGATCCTCGATACCCAATACACCGACGAAGAGTATGAGAGCCATATCGGCTGGGGTCATGGTTCGCTCAGCCGGACGGTGTCACTCGCGGTCGAAGCGCAGGTGCGCCGCTTGATCCTCTTTCATCACGATCCTTCACACGACGATGAGCGGATTGATGAAATGCTGGAGCGCGCACGCCTGCTCGTCGTTGAAAGCGGCGCACCGATCGAAGTCGAAGCCGCACGAGAAGGCGCCGAAGTCTGGCTGACCGCGCGAACGGCCGCCACTCGTTAGGTAGAAATAGCCTGTGACGAAACGTGAGTTCGATGACTGAAGAGGCGCCAGCCGTAGTGCGGAAAAAATTCCCGCGCACCTGGTACTACCCGCAGTGGCATCTGGTGCAGTGGTATCCACAGGGTGTCTTTAACGAAGCCTTTGCCGATCAGATCGTTCAGTTCATCGAAATGGAAGAACGCATCCAGGATGCACCGTTTGACCGCTTCACTGATTTCAGTGGCCTTTCCGACGTGCGCCTGAGCATGGCGCACGTTTTCCAAGCCGCGAGACGCCGCCGGACGGTCAAGCAACCGGCTAAGTCGGCCTTTTTCGCCGACAAAGCGATTAGCTTCAGCATTGCGCAAATGTATGAACGCCTCATGTCCACCGCGATCTTCTTGTTTTGAGATTTTTATTTTGTGGTGTAGGGAATGATT
>JBJMWW010000016.1:0-9874 GCA_045809945.1 Chthoniobacterales bacterium | reverse complement strand
TACGATGTTGTGCGGAAAATGCGCGCGTCGGTCTGTGTGCTCGGTCCGCTCCTCGCGCGCTGCAAGGAAGCGAAAGTTTCGATGCCCGGCGGCTGCGTGATTGGCGATCGGCCAATTGATTTGCACCTCAAAGGTTTCGAAGCGCTGGGCGGGCAGGTCGGCGTGGAAGGCGGCGACATTCACATTGCAGCGCCGAATCTGCGCGGCGCGATCATCAATCTGCGCGGCAAGTTCGGTCCCACCGTTCTCGGTACAGACAATGTCATGATGGCGGCGACATTGGCCGACGGCGTCACCGTGATCGAAGGGGCGGCCTGCGAGCCGGAGGTCGTCGACCTGGCCGAGTTCCTCAACAAAATGGGCGCGAAAATCGAAGGCGCCGGCACGCGGCGAATCGTGATCGAAGGTGTAGGCGAACTGCACGGCGCGGAACACACCGTCATTCCAGATCGGATCGAAGCGGGCACGTTTCTCGTCGCTGCTGCCATGTGCGGTGACGGCGTGACGGTGAAGCGGGTCGATCGTGACCACGTTTCATCGGTGACAGATGCGCTGCAGGTTTCGGGCTTTCGGCTCACCTGGGCTGAAGATTCGATCACGGTTTCGCGCAATGGCGCAACCAAACCGCTCGAACTCGCGACCGAACCGTATCCCGGTTTTCCAACTGACATGCAGGCGCAAATGTGCGCGTTGTTGTCTACCACCGACGGGATCAGTGTAATCACGGAGAATGTTTTCCCTCAGCGCTACATGCACATCGCCGAGCTCAAACGCATGGGCGCGGATGTGAAGCTGGAAGGCGCCACCGCCGTAATTACGGGAGTGAATCGACTTCTCGGCGCGCCGGTCATGGCGAGTGATCTGCGCGCGTCCGCCGCGCTCGTCCTCGCCGGTTTGAAAGCAGAAGGCCGAACGGAAATCAGCCGCGTCTATCACATCGACCGCGGCTACGAGCATCTCGACGAAAAATTAAACGAGCTCGGCGCGGACATTCAACGCGTGAAGGCCTGACCGATGACAACTGAACCGACCACCGTCCGCACCTGGACAATCCTCGCGCACGCCATCGCCTTGATTGGATTCTTCGTTCCGATTGCCGGCCACATCGTCGGTCCGCTCGTCATCTGGCTGGCGAAGCGCGATGAGTCGCCCGAAATCGACCTGCACGGAAAAGAGTCGGTGAATTTCCAGATCAGCATGCTGATCTACAACGTGATCGCCGGACTGCTTTGCTTCGTGCTGATTGGCATTCCAATCCTGATCATCCTGCACTTTCTCAACATCGTGTTCGTCGTGATCGCAGCGATCCAGGCGAGCGACGGGAAACTGTTTCGTTATCCGCTTTCGCTTCGGCTGATCAAGTGACCGCCGCCAGGCGGTCATTCCGAGCGCAGGCGAGGAATCTCGCAAGCGTTCCGCTTACCGACGCCGTGGATTCGAACGTTTGCGAGGTCCCTCACTGCGTTCGGGATGACCAGCGTCGCAGCTGATCAGACTGCGCAGCGTGCGCATGTTCTCGACGTCTTCCTTCAGGTCTTTGCCTTTCGGCGTCTCGAGCACCTTGGGGATCTTCGCGAAACGCCGATCGCACATGACAAACTGGAACGCGTCGAGGCCGATCTTGCCTTTGCCGATATGCTCGTGACGATCGACCCGCGAGCCCCGCGCTGTTTTTGAGTCGTTGAGATGAATCGCAGCGAGATGTTTGAGTCCAATAACGCGATCGAATTGGGCAAAGGTTTTCTTCGACCCGGCAGTGGTTGAAAGATCGTAGCCGGCGGCAAAGACATGCGCGGTGTCGAGACAGACGCAAAGCCGCTCCGGCTCGCGCACGTTTTCGAGAATGTAGGCGATCTGCTCGAAGGTGTGGCCGAGGCATGATCCCTGCCCGGCCGTCGTTTCGAGTGCGATCTTCGTTTTCACCTTCGGAATCACGGCGAAGACGGCGTCGATCGAGCCCACAACCTTGTCGAGCCCGGCTTGCTCGCCCGCACCCAGATGTGCGCCCGGGTGCATAACGAGAAACGGCAGCCCGAGCTGATCGGCGCGCGTCAATTCCTCGGCCAGCGCGCGCATCGAGTTGGCGTGAAACTGCGGATTGGTCGCCGCGAGGTTGATCAGGTAATTGGCGTGGGCGAATGCCGCGGCGATCTGAGCCCGCTGGGTGTGATTGCGAAACGAGCGGATCTCATCGTGGGTCAGCGGCCGGGCGAACCACTGCATGTTGTTCTTCACGAAAATCTGCATCGCGCTGCAGTCGATTGAACAGGCGCGTTCGATCGCGTTATGCGCGCCGCCGGCAATCGACATGTGAGCTCCGAGGAGAATTCTCGATTCTCGATTCTCGAATTTCGATTTCTTCACTCGCGGCGTGATGCTGTGCGTCGGCTTGCCACCAGAATCGCCACGATCTCGTGCGCTTCGTTGAGCAATGGCTCGACTTGTTTGCGAGCGAGCAAGCCGGCGTCGGCGATGCGCTCGAGCCACAACGCCGTCTCGTCCGCTTCCTCTTCGACTATGCTGGTTTTGTTGATGAAATCAGCGCGGGATTTCGCGCGGCAGAGCGCCCGATAGTTGGCCGCGACAGACGTCCCGCTGCGAACAACCTGCTTCGCAATCACGTCACCACTTCGGGTCCTCGGAAGCGCTTCAGCAAGCTTGAGCGAACGCGGCGCGTACTTTTGCGTGCGCACCTTCATCTCCGCTTCAGTCATGCCAAAATTGAAATTCGAAAATCGAGAATCGAAAATTCCTAGAAGTGCTTCGGGTGCCAGTCCGGCTTCGAGATGCTGCCTTCGCCTTTGTATTCAAAGAGTTTGTACACTGGTGTGAGAACGAACCCGGCGCCGCCCGCGTTGACTCGTACATCGAAGTCGAGCCGGTCCTCGACGAACCGCACATCGCCATGACCGATCATGCCGAACAGTTTGCCGGAGACCTTGAAGTTGTCGGTGTGAATAACGCCATCGCGAATCGTGAAATCCGCTGTGGCCTGGTGCGCCACACTATAACCCGCGCCAGGAAAGATTGTGCCGAGGATCGTCGAAAGCGGGCCGAAAACCGGAATCGCAAATATGTTACCTTCGCTGACCCGTAGCTTACCGGCACCATTGATCGCGCGTGCGTTGTCACTAAAGCCATTCCAGTCAAAACTGCCGGCGAGCCGCCCGCGCGCTGATTTGTATTTGAAATACAAGTCGGTCACGCTGGGAAAGTCGACGCCACCGAGTCCGACATTGGCATGGTAATGCGGATCGCCTTTCGCGAGCGAAATATCTGCCCCGCCGCGCAGGGCGCCGCCGAAAAGCGTGCCGGCGAGATCGAAGATCTGCAGCCGATCGTTGGTGAAAAGCAGCCGCGCGCCGACTTTGTCGATCGGCAACGTCTTGCCCAGAAAGACGTAATCCATCCCGCTCGGCGCATCGACCACGATCTCGAGATGATCGGCGGTCCCACCGTGGAACTGGATGACACCGTTCGCGGTGACATTTGGGATCTGATGAAATTTGTAAGGCGCGACTTCCTTGAAGAGTTTCGGCTCGATCCAAATGATTGCATCGGTCGGACGCAGCGTGGTCTTCACGTTCGCGAGTCGCACCTCGTGTTTGGCAAAATCGTAGGCGCACGATCCCGTCGCGACGCCTTCGTCGCGCGCCACGCGGAAGCTGTCGAAATTGATTGCCCGATCCGCAAAGCGCAGTTTCGCCGTCGCGTTCTTGAGCGGCACGTGCCGAAAATTCGTCCGACCCAGCTCGACGTTTCCGTCGCCCGTCCATGTCTGAGGATCGTGCGCCGATCCACGAACTGACATGCGCACACGCGGCATGGTTTGAAAGTCCCATTCGCCGAGGAATCGACCGGCTTCGCCGGGCAGCATCGGCTGCAACGCCGCTGGACTGATTGTGCTGTCGATGTTCAGCCGAAAATCGCCCAGCGCATCGAGCAGATCCGCCGCGATCGCGCCGGTCGCATGCCGAATGCGTAACTCTCGCAGCATGGTTCGGTTCCCGTCCCACGCGAAATCCGACGTCACGCTGGCAAAGTCGACCTTCTTGTAGCTCACGTTGTTGGCCGCGATCCGGCCGATGACCGAAACGCGCGGCGGATCGCCCCGAAAATCAACCGAGCCGCCGAGATCGAGAAGCGGCGGCGAGTTGAAGGTCAAATCGCTGACGAATTGGCCAAAGCCGGCCGCGTCGAGAAATGATCGGAGGTTCAGGCTGCTTCGCGCCTGGAAGTCGGCCGAGTGCGCAGCCGCGTTCCACGTCGCACGCGCGGCAAATTTCCCAGCGGCATCTGCCCATTCGCATTGCGTCACGTTCAGCTTCTGGTCGTCCCACTCCGCAGCGACGCGCAGGCCGGTAATTTGATAATCGCCGCGCTGCATGTTGTCGGCGCGCAGCTGCGCGGATGCACGCGCCTGTTCCGGCTTGGATAAATCGGCTGAGAAATTGATTTGCAGGACGGGCGTGACTGGAAAGCTGCACTTGCTCAGCTCGGCCGTAACGCGCTGCAGCACCTGCATTCGTTTTCGCAACTCGTCTTCGCTCGCCTCGGGGCCGGATTTGTAGTCGGTCAGCTTGATCAACTGGCCGATCGCTGAAATGCGCACGCCCGCAAAAAATCCCTGCGCTTCAGTGACCTGAATCTGGTCCGGCGGAAAGAGAACGTGCGCACTGACATTGGTAACCCGGGCGCGGCCGGGAAGGCCTGGGCTTTGCCCGAGCGGAATCGTGACCCGTGCGTCGCGCACATCGAGCGCGTTGATGAAAGGCTGATGATGGAGAAGCGCCGCGTAATTGATATCCACCGCGATTTCGCTGATAGCGGCGAGCAGATTGTCGCGGTCGCGCGAGTCGTAGAGGCGCACATCCTGCGCGATCAGTCCACGAAAGGGATCGAGCGTAAGCCGTCGGATGTCCGCGGCAACGCCGCGCTTGAGTAATTCATCGCTCAAGCGCTGACGCCAGTGGCGTCCAAAGCCGCGCTTTCCGATGTAGAAACCGACAGCCGCAAAGACAACGACGAGAACAAACGCGGCCAGTCGCAGCAGCTTGATCGCTTTACGACGCGCCGCGATCCGGCTGCGGTAATGCTGCCGCGCGAGCGAGGGCGGCTGCGGTTCGAGAAGCGAGGTCGCCACCGGCCAGTTATTTCAATCGGCCTTCGTCGTAGTCGATCAAGTCTGGAATCGTTAGGATGTCGGCCCGATCCGAGATTCCCATTTCAGCTTTTCTCCGCTCGAGCAGCGGTGTAACGCGATCACGCCAGCCCAGTTTCAAAGCGAAACCGTTCCATACGATCAAGTCGCCTTCGTTCAACCGGCGGCCGTTTTTGAAACACCATTCGAGAATCTCCTCGTCCGTTCCGCCTTGCTCGACATGCTCGCGCAATTTCGCGTGGTCGATTCGTAGAAAATTGCAGCACACTCCATCGGCAGCCCGCGCCGCGCCGAAGTTCTCCAGATACTCCTCGCCCAGCTCGCCACGCGCATGCAGCCGGATTTTGTCGAGCATGCGCGGGAAGTAGATCATGCCCTGCGTCATTTCCTTCGGCCCCTTTGGATGAGTAGCCATGGCGTTATCTAAACGCGCTGCCGAACCGGACACAACTCGCGCCCCGAACTATTCGTGGCGATGCAATTCAAAAACCGGGCGTGTGCTGGCGCCGCTCTGGCAGAGCGGCTTCAACATTATCGCGGCCAGCCCGCGGTCATTGTGCTCGCTCTGCCGCGCGGCGGCGTGCCGGTGGCGGCGGAAGTCGCGCGCTCGCTTGAAGCGCCGCTCGATGTCCTCGTCGTGCGAAAGCTGGGCGTACCCGGCTGGGAGGAACTTGCGATGGGCGCTATCGCCAGCGGCGGCACCTGTGTGATGAACGACGAGGTAATCGGCGCGCTCGGTCTGGACGTTCGGCAAAGCGTCGACCAGGTGCTGGCCGCCGAGCGCGAGGAATTGCGCTCGCGCGAGGATCGTTACCGCGGTGGCAAACCCTTTCCGGATTTGCGAGGCCGGTGTGTCATCCTGGTCGATGATGGGCTCGCAACCGGGGCAACGATGCGGGCAGCCGCGCGCGCCGTGCGGCAACAGGGCGCGGCGCGCATCGTGATTGCCGTTCCAGTTGGTGCGCCATCCACGTGTCACGACCTGGGCAGCGAAGCCGATGAAGTAATCTGCGCAGCTACGCCGGAGTCCTTCTTCGGGGTCGGCCAGTTCTACGCAGACTTTCGCCAGACTACCGACGACGAAGTTCGCCAGCTACTCAGCGAAGCTAAGGGGTGCCCGACAGTTACACCAGGCCCTGGTCCATCATCGCATTAGCTACCTTAAGGAAGCCGGCGATATTAGCTCCGTTCACGTAGTTACCGGGCGTGCCATACTTCTCCGCGGTGCGATAACAAACTTCATGAATAGTCTTCATGATGTTGTAGAGCCGCGTATCTACTTCTTCGCGAGTCCAGGAAATGCGCATGCTGTTCTGCGCCATCTCCAGGCCTGAAGTAGCTACCCCGCCCGCGTTCGCTGCCTTGCCCGGCCCAAAGAGTATCTTCGCGTCAAGGAACTGATTGATCGCGTCGATTGTGCTCGGCATGTTCGCTCCTTCCGAGACGACGTAGACGCCGTTTCTCAGCAGGTTAGCGGCGTCCTTACCATTGATCTCATTCTGCGTTGCGCTCGGGAAGGCGCAGTGTGCTCTGTGGTTCCAGAGCGGATTGTGGTCGAGCTTCGGGTCGAGCGGGGTAAACACGGAGCCTTTAAACTTGTCGACGTATTCCGCGATTCGCCCGCGACGCACGTTCTTTAGTTCCATGATGAAAGCCAGCTTTTCACGGCTGATTCCTTCCTCGTCGTAGATGTAACCGCTCGAATCCGATAACGTGACAGCCTTGCCACCTAACGAAATCAGCTTTTCGACGGTATACTGCGCGACGTTGCCGCTGCCGGAAACCAGCGCAACCTTGCCCTTCAAATCCTCCTTGCGCGTCTTAAGCATTTCTTCAGCGAAGTAGACGGCGCCATAGCCGGTAGCTTCCGGCCGAATAACTGAGCCACCCCAGGTGAGGCCCTTGCCTGTCATGACTCCACTAAACTCATTCTTCAATCGCTTGTACATCCCAAACATGTAACCAATCTCACGCGCACCTACTCCGATGTCGCCCGCCGGCACATCAGTATCCGGGCCAATATGTCGAAAGAGTTCTGACATGAACGCCTGGCAGAAACGCATGACCTCAAAGTCACTCTTACCTTTAGGATCAAAGTCCGAACCGCCTTTGCCGCCGCCCATGGGCAGGGTAGTAAGCGCGTTCTTGAAGACCTGCTCGAAGGCAAGGAACTTTAAAATCCCAAGATTAACCGAGGGATGGAAACGCAGTCCCCCTTTGTAAGGCCCAATCGCACTGTTCATCTGAATGCGAAAGCCGCGATTGACGTGGAATTCTCCGGCCTCGTCACGCCACGGCACCCGGAACATGATGACCCGCTCCGGCTCGATGATTCGCTCGATGATTTTCTGCGCGCGGAATTCGGGGTGCCGGTCGAGCACAATCGAGAGCGATTCGATGACTTCGTAAACCGCCTGGTGAAATTCAGCTTCGGCTGGGTTCTTTGCCTTCACCTCGGCCATCAACGCTGTCGTGTAATCAGTCATGGACGGCGGCAAGGATTCCGCATGCAGGATGAAATGGGAACGAAAATCTTCGGCGCGTCGTTTCGGCTACTGGCTCAGGCTGTAGACCTCGACCAGCGCCAGTCCGACCTCGCCGGTTTTTCCCGACACAATCGCGGTATAGGCGGCCGGAGCCAGAGTAATGGCGATCGCCGATTCATGACTGTCAGATGGCGCCAGGCCGGAGCTCGTTAATTGCGCGACCTGCGCCGGATCGTCCTGCCAGTCGTCATTCATTTTGACCCGCGTGCCATTTTCGTTGCGAAGGTCGAGGACCGGATCGCCAAGCACATTGCTCAGATGGCGAGCGGCCAGACTTGGACCAAGAGCGCGGAAAACGACCGATGTGCTGCCGTTGTGTCCGCCGAGGATGGTGCCGCCAATCATCACATTCGGATCGGTCCGGACGAACCCGCGCGTACTGAGATTAGCAAGCTTCGAGGTGCTGCCGGCTTGCAGGTCGTAAACTTCAACCAATCCAACTCCGCTCCTACCATCTTTGCCGCTCACAATTGCGGTGTAGGCGGCGGGCTGCAATGTAGCCAGGAGCGCGGCTTCGCGATCGTCACTCGGCGGCACACCCGTCTGCTCTATCGCCGCACGCTGGCTGTCCTTCCAGTTGTCGTTACTCGCTATGACCGAGCCGTTGGATGCGTGCAGCGCGAGCACAGGATCGTCCAGCACGCCGCTAACTCCTCGAGCTGCAAGTGAGGGACCGATACCACGAACAAGCAATTGCTTATTCCCGCTCCCGGTGATGATGAATCCGCCGATGAGCACGTTATCGCCGGTTTCCACACGCAGCCTGGTAGACAGTTGCAAGGGCTGTGCTGCCGGCTGTGAAAGATCTGACTGGATCGCTACTACCTCTCCGCTGCCACGCGACAGATAGTAGAGTCGACCATCCGGTCCCACGTCGAGGTCGACTGGCTGAGAAATGCCAGCAGCAAAGTCGGCTGCGGTTTTAGCAGAAGGATCAAAGACGTGGATCCAGCCCGCGCAGAGGTCGGCAAAGAAATACTTACCCACGTAGCTCGACGGGAATTGGACGGTCGATGGATTGTAGAACGCGCCGCCGGTTATTGCGCAGGCATCGGCACTATGATCGTAGGCAAACAGCGGAGCGCGGAAGCGAGAATCGGTCGTAGGTCCCTCGGTGATTGGCCAGCCGTAGTTCGATCCGGCAATGCCATCGTTGATCTCCTCCCATGTGCTCTGGCCGACGTCGTTGATAAACATCCGTCCGGTGCCTCGCTGGAACTCGAAGGTGAAAGGATTACGGAGACCGAGCGCCCAGATCGACCTGTTCGCTCCACTGGCCGTGTTGTAGAAAGGGTTGTCCGTCGGGATGCTTCCGTCGGCGTTAATCCGAAGCATCTTGCCCAGTCGGGTGGTTAGCGCCTGAGAGTTACTGCTGTTAGCGTTCTCGCCCACCGCAACATACAGCTTGCCATCCGGCCCAAAATGAATCGAACCGCCGTTATGGTTGGTCGCACTTGAGAGATCATCCAAGTCCAGGATCACTACCTCACTGCCGGCCATTGCTACATCGCCGTTCGCGGTAAAGCGGCTGACGCGATTGTGCCGCGGCGTTGTCGTAACGGTATGGTAAAGATACACGAAGTGATTTGTCGTGAAGTTCGGGTCGAACGCGACCCCGAGAAGGCCGCGTTCGCCTGACGAGTCGACGTTCAGAGTAACGAACGGCGTCGGCAGCAACGCGCCATTTTTAATAACACGCAGTGCGCCGGTTTGCTCGGAAACGAAGAGGCGGCCGTCCGGCGCGAAAGCCATTGTGGTAGGATTATTGATTCCGCTCGCGACCACCGTTTCGGAGAAATTAGCCGGCAGCGTCGCAGCACGGAGCGTGAATGCGACCACCAGGAGCAGAGCGCAGATAGCAAAACCGTATACCCCGCGAGACTTCATTCGTGCAAATTCCCTCGTTACGTGCCGAGCCCAGCATACATCCGAACACCAGGCACGCGAATTTTACCGTTTCCGGAGTGTCCGCCTGCTGCTAAACCACTCTGACGATGCGGCGCCAAAGATCTCGTTCCATCCGGGTGCGTTCCGGTCGGGTTGAGTTCCTCAAGATCAACGCCGCACGGCAGGATTGGCGCGATGGCTACCACTGGGTTTTGTCGCTTACCTGGCCCCGCTTCGCGCTCTTCCTTCTCGGTGGCTATCTCTCAATTAACGTAATCTT
>JBJMWW010000015.1:0-2982 GCA_045809945.1 Chthoniobacterales bacterium | reverse complement strand
TTTCATTTCCTCTTTGGTGTAGCCGTTGTCGCAAAAGGAATCTACGTGCGGTAGCACGTTGAACGCGATCGGGTGTGGATAGACCTGAGGCTTGGCAGTGCGCGACGCGACCTGCTCTTCGAGTTCGGCGATGGCGCGTGCGCCTGTGCCGGAAACGGCCTGATAACTCGCCGCGAAAATTCTCCGAACGTTGAACGCGCGATGCAATGGATAAAGCGCCATCAACGCGACGGCTGTCGTGCAATTTGGATTTGCGATCAGGCCGCGATGCAGACGGACATCGGCACCGTTGATTTCCGGGATGACGAGCGGCACCTCAGGCTCCATGCGAAATGCTGATGAATTATCGATCACAATCGCCCCAGAGCGTTGTGCAATTGGACAGAACTGGCGCGCAATTGATCCGCCAGCGCTGAAAAACGCCAGATCGATTCCGCGAAATGAATTTTCGCGAAGGGCTTCAACGCTCACTTCGCTGTCGATGAATGTCAGCCGTCTTCCCTCTGACCGTTCGGACGCGAGCAGACGCAAACTCGCGACCGGAAAAGCGCGTCGCTCAAGAACGCGCAACAACTCCGCACCCACCGCACCGGTCGCGCCAACGATTGCGATGTGATACTGCTTTGCCACTCACGCACGAATTTATCGATGAAGCAGCGTGCCGCCATCCGCATTTCCGTCGCCGATCAACAGCTCGAACTGACGACGCACGACGGAAGGAAGCGGAACTATCCGATCTCTACCTCACGCCTCGGCCTCGGTTTCACTGAGGGAAGTAACAAGACTCCAACGGGCAGATTTCGGATCGCCGAAAAAATCGGTGACGGAGCGCCGCTTGAGACGGTGTTCAAAGGACGCAAGCCGGTGCCGATTCGCGCTGCGGATTTTCCGCAGGACGACCTCATCATGGCGCGAATCCTTTGGCTCGACGGCCTGGGTAAACGGAACGCGAATACGCGAAGGCGCTACGTTTACATCCACGGGACGAACCAGGAGCGCGACATTGGCCGAGCGGCGAGCCATGGCTGTGTGCGAATGAGAAATGTGGACGTCGCCGAATTGTTCGACTTGGTCGAGGTTGGCACGCCAGTGACGATCGTGCGTGCAACCATGCGCCGCCGCCGGAGCGAATAGAGGGTGAAAACCGTTGCACCGCGCCTGACAAGCGCCTACAACACGCCAGCAACCAGCAGAAGAAAGGGGTGATACATCAGTTGAAAATTCTCAAAGCGATCATGCTCGTGGCCATCGCGGCCAGTGCGCTTAGCCTCGGGGCCTGCGCTCACCGCAACGAAACCACGACTACCACAGGATCAGCCAGCTCCACCCGCAGCTACTCGAAATAACGAAGTCAGCCTGCGATTAACTTTAACAAAGGCCAGGCCGTTTCGTGCGTCCTGGCCTTTTCTCTTTTGCAGAGTTGCTCTTAAAGTCGGAGCCGATGGATCTTGCCGGCCACGCGCTCACGCTTGAGGACATCGCGCGCGTCGCGATCGGCCAGGAGAAGGTGCGCATCGATCCTGCGGCGCACGAGCGAATTCACGCTTCTCGCGCTGTGATCGACGAAATCGTAGCGAGCGACGCCGTTGTTTACGGTGTGAACACCGGTTTTGGGCGACTCGCCGACGTTCATATTGCGCGCGATGAGCTGCGCCACCTGCAATTAAATCTCGTTCGGAGTCACGCCTGCGGAATTGGTAATCCACTCTCCGAGCAGGAAGTCCGCGCGATGATGGTGCTGCGCGCGAACGTGCTAACGCTCGGCTTCAGCGGAATCCGCTCCGAAGTTATCGGGCTGCTTTGTGAGATGCTTAATCATGCGATCCATCCGGTTGTCCCCGAAAAAGGCTCGGTCGGCGCAAGTGGCGATCTTGCGCCGCTCGCGCACCTGAGTCTCGCGTTGATCGGAGAAGGCGAGGTGTTCTACCGCGGCAACCGAATTCGGGCGGCGGATGCGTTGCGTTCAGCCGGACTGAAACCGGTGACACTTGCGGCGAAAGAAGGTCTCGCGCTATTGAACGGCACGCAGGCGATGCATGCCGTCGGCGGGCTGGCATTGCTACGCGCAAAACGGTTGGCGGTGGTCGCGGACATTGCCGGTGCGATGAGCTTGGAAGCGCTAAAAGGAACGCCGGCCGCATTCGATTCACGGCTGCACGATGTTCGTCCGCACCCCGGCCAAAAATTGGTCGCCGCGCATCTGCGCGACCTGCTGAGCGAAAGTGAGATTCGCGAATCGCACCGGACGAACGATCCCCGCGTGCAGGATGCCTACAGCCTGAGATGCATGCCGCAGGTGCACGGTGCGGCCCGCGATACGTTCCAACATTGCGAAGAGGTGCTGACAATCGAATCACGATCGGCAACCGATAACCCGCTCGTGTTCGCCGAGACCGGGGAAGTGATCTCCGGCGGAAATTTCCATGGCGCACCGCTCGCGCTCGCATTCGATTATGCTGCAATTGCACTCACCGATTTGATGAGCATCAGCGAACGACGCACCGATCGCCTCGTGAATCCGGACACGAATGAAGGTTTGCCGCCGTTCCTTTCTCCGCACCCAGGAACTCATTCCGGCTTTATGATTCTGCATGTCGCCGCCGTCTCCCTGCTCAACGAAGCGAAGGTGCTCGCGCATCCTGCGAGTATCGACAATTTGCCGACCTCTGGTGGTCGCGAAGATCATGTCTCGATGGGAATGACTGGCGCACTGAAGCTGCGATCAATTGTTGAGAACGCGGAGCATCTTTTTGCGATCGAATTACTCGCTGCGTCGGAAGGTCTTGAGTTTCGCCGCCCGCTTAAGAGCGGACATGGAGTCGAACTGGCCTACGCGAAAGTTCGGACGAACTCTCCGGCGGTGACGGAAGATCGATCGATGTCTTCGGATATCGAACGCGTCGCGGCATCGATTCGCGCCGGCGACTTTGGCGAATTATGAGCGGGAAACGAAACATTCGCGCACCACGCGGAGATGAGCGG
>JBJMWW010000014.1:0-8050 GCA_045809945.1 Chthoniobacterales bacterium | reverse complement strand
GCGCGGATCGTGCGGCCGGTGAAGAGGACATCATCGACAATGATGACGGTGCGATTTTCGAGCGGCAGAGGCAGATGCGATTCACGCACGACGGGCAGCCCGGCCCGCGTTCCGACATCATCGCGGTGCATCGCGACGTCGATCACGCCGCTGGCGACATTAGTCTTTTCGATTTCGGAAATGCATTCCGCGATGCGGCGCGAAATCTCGACCCCGCGCGACGGAATTCCCGCCAGGACTACGGCGGCGAGATCTGGATTACCTTCAATGATCTCGTGCGCGATGCGACGCAGCGCACGGCGGATTGCATCTGCGTCCATGACACAGGTGCGTGCGGGTTCTGAAGTGGAAGAAGTCTGTGAACTCATGCGCTCCTTCGCGACCTCGCAGGATCGCGTTAAAGGAAACGGCTCGATTCAGGAGGCGGTCTGCGTTTCGGCTTTCGTCTCCTTTACGCGCTTATCGCGCCAGCTCGAGCGGTGTTTCACGATCCAGTCGAGCAAAGCTTTCTCGAAGCCGATATCGCTGCCCGCTTTTTCGCTCTCGATCCACTTGTGTTTCAAAATTTCTTCACGCTCAGCGAGGAACTCCTTGTAGAGCACCGAGTTCTTCACCAGCGCCGATTCACCCTGCTGAGTCGCCGCCATCTGGGGGTTTTCTGTCATACAATCGAAAATGGGTCAACTACTTCGCGCCCGTCTTTTCGTCTCCATATAGACTTAGCATCGGGCGTACCTATTCGATCGGACGCCGCTCCGCGTGTTGTTACGTGATGTCGCGAGAACAGGTGCGGTCGTTCGGAGTGCATGCGCGGGATGACTAAGCAAGCTGCTCGCGAAGCTGCTGCGCGATGTGCATGAACTCTGCGGAAACTGCGGAGTCGGGCGCTTCGCTGACAATCGGCAAACCGCGATCGGCTGCTTCGCGCGTCGCGATGTCGATCGGGATCTGGCCGAGCAACGGCACGCGCAATCGTTTCGCTTCGCGTTCGCCGCCGCCGCTGCCGAAGATGTCGAATCGTTTTCCCGAATCGGGCGACACGAAGTAACTCATGTTCTCGATCAGGCCGAGCACCGGCACGTTCACTTTGTCGAACATCGTCGCTGCTTTGCGCGCGTCGATCAGCGCTACTTCCTGCGGCGTGGTGACGATGATAGCGCCGCTCAGCGCGACGGTTTGCACGATCGTGAGTTGAATGTCGCCGGTGCCCGGCGGCAGATCGAGCACGAGAAAATCGAGCTCGCCCCATTCCACCTGCCGCAGAAATTGCTGCGTGTAGCGCGTCACCATTGGCCCACGCAAAATCGCGGGCGAAGTGTCATCGAGCAGAAAACCCATCGACATCAGCTTCAATCCGTACTGCTCGACCGGAATGATGCGGTTCTCGTCCGTTGCCATCGGTCGATCGCGCGAGCCGAACATGAGCGCGATGCTCGGTCCGTAGATGTCGCAATCGCAAAGCCCGACGCGCGCTTCCGATTTCTGCAACGCGACCGCGAGGTTGGCGGCGACAGTCGATTTGCCGACGCCGCCTTTGCCGCTGGCAATCGCAATGACGTGTTTGATGCCGGCGATTCGTGTCGCGCCCGCCGCTGCTGCGGCGGCGGCAGGAGGCGCATGAATATCGATCAGCACCTTGGCGGCGCGGACATGAGGCAGTTCGCGCAGCGCCATCTCCGCCTCGCTTTTTATTGTGCGCGGAACGGCCGGATCGTTCGTCGCGATCGCGAGCTGGACTGTCACCTCGCCATCGTTGACCGCGACGTTTTTGACGAGGCCGAATGAAACAATGTCGCGGCTGAAGCCGGGATACTTCACGCGCCGCAAGGCATCGAGCACCTGTTCGTCTGTAACCGCCATGAGGGCGGTGAACTTAGCCGTGCCCGAAAAGCGGTAAAGCAGCGATCAGCTCTGGGTCGGCGATTCGTCTTTGCAGGCCCAGACAACGCTCATCGCAACCGAGCCAACCATCAGCGCAAAAGTAGAAAGAGTAAGCATGCCATCGGGTTTAGCACCGGACATGCCGACGTCGTTTCACGAGGGAGAACGTGCTCTGGACGAGCAGGAGTGCGTCAGATTTGAACACATCGGTGTTCGATTCTTTTACATGATTGATGATTTCGGCATTCGACGATGTCATTTCGAGCGCAGCCGAGAAATCCCCGTTCTAGGCGAGATGCGACCGAAGATTTGTCGACTCCGCTTCGCTCCGCTCGGAATGACAGTAGTATGGCGAGGTGACGATCTCGGACCTGCCGGCGGTTAATGCGTCGCTGAATTTCGTAAGCGCGACTTTCATTTCGACGGGCTGGTATCTAATACGGCGCGGCTATTGGCGTGAACACATCATCTGCATGATCGCTGCGCTGCTCTCGTCGACCGGATTTCTCACCGGTTACGTCATCTATCATGCGCACGTTGGCGAACACTCGAGCCATTTCGGCGGGACTGGAATCGTGCGGCCGATCTACTACACGCTCCTCATCACCCACATCCTGCTTGCCTTCGTCACGCTGCCACTGGTCATCGCGACGCTTGTTCCGGTGTTTCGCCGCACATGGGAACGGCACCGCGCCGTCGCGCGCTGGACGATGCCGATCTGGCTCTATGTCTCGGTCACGGGGGTGATCGTTTACCTGATGCTTTACAGATGGTTTGCGCCCGCTGGTTAGTTGATGTTTCATCCCAATCACGCCCATGGTTACGATCGCGACCTTCGACGACGCAGCGAAAGCGAAGCATCTGAAGGAACGTTTCGAGCAATCAGGTGTGCGGGCCGATGTTTTAACCGAAGGCAGAATGCAAGCCGCTGCCTCGCACGCCGACCAGCATGCGAACGTCCGCGTCCAGGTCGAAGAAGCAGATTTCGCGAAGGCGCAGAACCTGATGCTCGAGTGGGAAAAGAGCGATCCCGACATCGGGGCGGCGATTCGTTGCCCGCAATGCGGTTCGCCGCGAATTCATTATCCGCAGCTGGCACGCAAGTTTCCGTTCACCACCGGCCTGTTTGGAATTCTCCTCGCCCTGAAAATTATCCCGAAGGAATACTACTGCGAGGACTGCCAGAACACGTGGAGTAAGGAACCCGAACCGCTTCCGCGCCCGCCGGCGTGGGAAACTTTCTCGTAAGCTCCGATCGCGCGAGAGGCGCGGTGTTGCGGCGAACGCCGATTGGACAGATGGCGCTCGCCGAACAGGATTAAGGGTTCAGTGGCTTATCGATGAAATGGTTGTTCGTTCTACTTCTGGCGGTCGTCATCTTCGGCACCGCAGCGTTTTTCGCCTACGACCTTTTCGTTAAGCCCGAGAAACAGATCAAAGCCGAGCAGACCGGTGAAGCACCGACGCCGCCACCGGCCGATGTAAGTGGTCCGGAGTTTCAGCAGGCCGCGCAATTGCGGCAGGAAGGAAAGCTGGCCGAATGTCGAGACGCGCTCGTGCTCTTCCTGCAAAAGTACCCCGCCGGTCAGCACACCGAGCAGGCGAAGGACATTCTCGGCGACGTCAATATGCAGATCCTGCTCTCGGATTATCCATCGCCGGAAAAGCAGGAATACATCGTGAGAGCAGGCGATGTGATCAATCGCGTCGCGCAGAAAACGAAGACGACGCCGGAATTGATGATGAAGCTCAACGGCCTCGACAGCACGATGCTGCGGATCGGCGAACGCCTCTGGATCGCGCATCCCGATTTCGCGCTTTTCATCCAACGCCGCGCCCAGGAAATCGTGCTGTTGAATCATGGCGGATTCTTCAAACGCTACAAAATCACCGTTTTGAAAGTGCCGGCGAAACAGGCGCCGAGAATCAATACCAAAGTCGCTGAAGTGATCGCGTGGCGGTTCGGGAAACGAGTCGGTCTTGGCTCACACGATTATCGCGCCGCAATCCATTGGATCCGATTGGCCCAGCCCGGCTACACGCTCTATGCCGATCCGCCGACCAACGATTCGCCGCCGCCGCCGAGCGGACTAGGCATGAACGCGAACGACCTCGACGAGCTAAGCAGCCTTGTAAACAAGAATACGGCTGTCACCATTACCGAGTAAGCAATTGTCATGTCGAGTGCAGTCGAGACAACTCCGCGCTGCCTTGAGGCGACGGATCGCAGATTCGGTCGGAATGACAGCTCTGAGCGTTAAGGAAAAATGGAAATTCAGCCACTCGATTTCGAACGGCCAGTCGTCGAGCTGCAAAAGCGGCTGCAGGATTTCAAGGACCATTCCGACGAGCACGATCTCGATTTCGACGCGGAAGTCGCATCGATGGAGCGCAAGATCGAGGAAACGCGGCGTGCAATTTACAGTAACCTTACTGCCTGGCAGCGCGTGCAATTAGCTCGTCACGTCCAACGGCCTTACGCGCTCGATTACGTGAGCCGCTGCTTCACCGAGTGGGTCGAACTGCATGGCGATCGCGCGTTCGGCGATGATAAAGCAATGCCGTGCGGGCTGGCGACGATCGGAACATTTCGCTGCGTCGTCCTGACGCAACAAAAAGGCCGGAACACGAAAGAGAACGTGAAGCGGAACTTTGGCTGTCCGCATCCGGAAGGTTACCGCAAAGCACTGCGGATCATGCGCCTCGCCGACAAGTTCGGCCTGCCGATTATCGCGTTAATCGACACGCCCGGCGCATATCCCGGGATCGGATCGGAGGAACGTCACGTGGCCGAAGCCATCGCAGTGAATCTGCGCGAGATGATGAATTTCAACGTGCCAATTGTCGCTGCCGTGATCGGAGAAGGCGGCTCGGGCGGCGCGCTTGGTATCGGTGTGGCCGATCGCGTGCTCATTCTGGAGAACGCTTATTATTCTGTCATCAGTCCGGAAGCCTGCTCCGCAATACTCTGGAAAGATCGCCGGCACGCTCCGGAAGCCGCCGATGCGTTGAAGCTGACCGCCCAGGATCTGATGGGTCTCGGTGTCGTCGATGAAGTCATCATGGAGCCGGAAGGCGGAGCACACCGCGATTGGGAGATGGCTTGTGACAACCTTCGGAGCGCGTTGCTGCAAAACCTGGAGCAGCTTTCCGGGCAGTCCGCAGATGATTTGCGAAATCAGCGGTACGCCAAGTTTCGCAAGATGGGCCGCTTCGCCGAAGCAAACGCCGCGACTTAACGACAATTGCCGCGCGTTGCAGTCTGGAGGGCGACGCTCTGTCGTCGCCGGCGATGACGGAGCATCGCCCTCCATTTGCGGTCAGTGCGCGCCGGCAGCGAGAACGAGCGGCGGATTGATGGCGCGAGCTGTCGCCAGTTCCGGCGGAAATAAGAACCGCAGCACCTGTTCAACGCGGGCACCCCACGCGCGTTCGCTGTGATCCGCTCCCGGGAATTCGGCGTATTCCAAGTCGTCGTACAAGCGCCAGCCTTTTTCCATCAGCTTGTCGCGCAAGACCGCGGCGCGTTCCCAGCCCGGTTCGTTCGTGCCGGTATCGAGCCAGATTTTCAATGGCGGTTTCGTGCCCGGCTGGATCGCGTCCACCATGTCGTAGATGACGCAGTTGTCCCACCAGATCGAAGCCGACATCACGGCGATCCGCGTGAAGACATTCGGATACCAAAGCCCGAGCGCCATGGTTGAAAGTCCGCCGAGCGATGAGCCGCCGAGTCCGGTGAACTCCGCTTGCGGCCGCGTGCGATAAAGTTTGTCGATGAACGGCTTCAATTCCTCGGCCATGAAGCGGCCAAACTTTTGCCCAAGACCCTTGCTGCGCTTTTTGCGCTTCCCGTTTTCATCAATGACGCCGCGCGTCGGCGTGTATTCATGAATGCGGTTTTCGCCCGTGTTACCGACCGCGACAATGATCGTCGGCTCCATCAAATTGTGGCGAATCAGGCGCTGCGCAGTTTCATCGACACCCCATTCGACGTGTCCGAACGATGTCGCCGCATCGAAAATATTCTGCCCATCGTGCAGGTATAAAACCGGATAACGCTCACGCCGGTTCCGGCGGTAGCCGCGCGGTAAGTAGACGAGAACGTCGCGCTCGTTCCGCAGAATCTTCGACTGAAAATGGGTGTGCTTGTGGATGTTACCGGTGAGCGTGTGTTCAGTCATTGGGGAGGAGATGATTCGCGGAGGAAATCGCGCTTGTCCAACGCGGCGGACGTTGCCACGTTGCAGCCCGGCCTAACCAATGAACGAACGCTACATCCGCTGGTACACGCCGCACATGAGCCGCGATTTCGAGATGCTCGTCTTCGGCAACGGCGGCGGCCTGCCGCTGATTTTATTTCCGACCTCGTTCGGGCGGTATTACCAGAACAGAGACTTCGGCGTGATTGGTTCGGTCGCGCAATTTATCGAGAGCGGTCGCATCACGGTTTATTGCCCGGACTCGGCCGATCTCGACAGTTTTTATAACAAGGGGATCCATCCGGCCGATCGGATGCGGACGCACATGGCGTTCGAAAATGTGATCGTGCGTGACGTGTTCGATTTCGCGCGGCGCGAATGTTCACGACACCGTGTCGCCGTCTGCGGAGCGAGCCTCGGCGCTTATCACGCCGCGAATATCGCCTTCAAACATCCCGATGCGGTAAGCCATCTCATCAGTTTGAGCGGCGCATTCGACATCAGCGATTTCTTCGGCGGTTATTACGACGACAACATTTACTTCAACTCGCCCTACCTATACCTGCCCAACATGCCCGACCCTTGGAAATTCAACCACATGGGCATCATTCTCGGCACCGGCGAGTGGGATAACACGCGTCACGAATCGCTCCGCATGTCCGGCATTCTCAATTCGAAAGGCATTCGCCACTGGCTCGACGACCGCAAATGGTGTGGCCACGACTGGAATTACTGGCGCGACATGCTGCCGTACTATCTGTCGACAATCTGCTGATACGCGTTTTCTGTCATGTCGAGCGAAGTCGAGACATCCTCGTGCAGATTCACGGAGATTGCTCGCCTGCGCTCGGAATGACAGAACGACCTGAGAGTCGTCTGCTAACCTGGTTTATCCGCTTTCACCAACCCTGCACCTGACGTGCCATCGTTTCCGGCGACTGCCGGCTGGGTAAGCGTGGCGGCGCGAGATCCCGTCGCGTATCGTGCCGTTACGGCGTGTTATAGACTTCGACGAGGCCGACTCCGGTGCCGGCGTTGTTCCCACGCACGATTACCGTGTAACCACCGGCCGGCAGATCGATAGCAGCAGCCGACTCGAGCATATTCTTGGGTGCAAGCCCTTTGCTTGTAATGAGTGCCGCCTGCGCCGGATCTTCAGGCCAGTTGTCATTCATCGAAAGCAAATTGCCTTCCGAGTCCCGCAGCTCAAGCGTCGGATCAGCCAGGGTGTCAGGGATGCCGTAATCGGCCAGGGATGGTCCGAGCGCACGAACCACGATGTGAGCATCGCCCGGGTTCTGCCCTAGCTCGAATCCGCCGATCATCACGTTATCTTCTATTTGGACAAAGCCGCGCGTGCTGATGTTACCTACCTGCGAGTGACTCCGCGCGGTGACGTCATATGCCTCGGCCAAAGCTATACCTTCGGTGTCGTCCTTGCCACGAACTATTCCGGTATAAGCGCCTGGTGCTAACATCGCTACAATCGCCGATTCGCGGCTATCGCTCGGGGCAAGGTGGTTAGCTTCCAGATCGTTGATCGCGCTCTGGTCTAGCTCCATCCAGTTATCGTTGGTTGTGATGAGCGAACCATCCGAAGCATGCAGTTCCAGCACTGGATCCTCTAGCCGGTCAGGAACAGGCACGCCATTTACGCTTAGCGAAGGTCCGAGGGCGCGCACGACGATTTTCTTCGGCTCGTTGCCGATAACAATGAAACCGCCGATCAGGACATCGTTGTCCTGTTCGACCCGTTCGCGCGTGGAGATGTTAAGCAACTTTGCCACTGGAGTAGCTGAAGGAGTAGGCGTAGGGCTAACCGTCGGACTGGGCGAAACGCCAGGTGATGGAGTAGGTGTTGGGCTCGCGCTTGGGGATGGACTTGGGCTCGGAGATGCGCTTGCGCTGGGCGACGGGCTTGGACTAGGCGATGGACTCGGACTAGGCGATGGACTCGGGCTAGGCGATGG
>JBJMWW010000013.1:0-5548 GCA_045809945.1 Chthoniobacterales bacterium | reverse complement strand
CAACCACGGCGAGGCGGCGGTTCTCTACTGCTTTGTCTTCCTGTTCATCTTCTTCTACGGGCCGGGACACCTCAGCATTGACGCGATGATGCGCCGCGGCACCAGGCCCACAGCAGCGACGCCCGCGACGGTTTAGCAAAGCGTTCGCATGAAACGCGCAATCATCGCGATAGGTCTCGTCACCGCTACGCTCGCGATGGCCGAAGCGATCAAGGATTTCGGGCGCGAGCGGCCTAACAGTTCCCCGCGACATGCAGATTGGGTCGACATCAAGCCCGACCTGAAAGCGTTCGTTGTTTATCCGGAGCGGAAAGAGAAGGCGCCAGTCGTTATCGTGATTAGCGAAATCTTCGGACTGACCGATTGGGTCCGGAGCGTGTGTGATCAGTTGGCGGAGAATGGCGTTATCGCGATTGCACCCGATCTGCACCACGGCGCGAAATCCGAAGATCTCGACGCCGCGCGCAAAGCGACCTCAGGGTTGAAAAAGGAAGCCGTCCGAACCGATCTCGACGCAACGGCTGTCTACGCGCTGACCAAAATTCCGGCAGCCAGCGGCACGATTGCGGTGTGCGGCTTCTGCTGGGGCGGGGGATGGACGTTTGGTTACGCCGGTATGAATCCAAAACTGAAGGCCGCGTATTCGTTCTACGGGCCTACGGAGGACGATCCCGAGCTCGTGAAAAACATCGCCTGCCCAGTCTACGGATTTTACGGCGAGATGGACGAGCGCGTCGACGCGACGATCCCGAAAGGCGAAGAGATGATGAAAGCTGCCGGCAAGAGATATGAGCCGGTCATCTACAAAGGCGCCGGCCACGGCTTCATGCGCGACGGCGAAGCTCCGCAAAGCAACGACCCGCATCACGACGCCAACGTCAAAGCGCGTAACGATGCGTGGGCGCGTTGGAAGCCCCTGCTGAAACAGCTCGATTGATTCAATCCGATGGTAGGGACGCAGCGCCGCGGCGTCCGCGGACAGCGCAGCGCGCTGTCCCTGCCAGAAATCAGCGGAAGCAGCCGAGCTGCCAGAGAAAAGTCGCGAGCGCGACTCCGCCGACGAACAACGTGATCAGTCCGGCTGTGCCCCGCGTCATGTAGGAGTATTCCTGCGCCGCCGCCACACCGATTGCTTTGTCGATCGGCAGTAGGGCGTGCAGAGAATCGTCCAATAAACGCCGATAACGCGGAGGTAATTCCGCCGAACTGGCAAACTCGTGACCATTGATCACGATTCGGCTCATCAACTCGGGAGTGCCTTTCGTTCCGCTCCAGACACGGGCGAGCGCCTTATCGAGCGGTGCACGGATCTCCGCCGGCACCTCCTCGAGGCTGTCGTATTCGTGGCCTTTGTAGCGGATCTTGCTCTCGAAGCTGACCTGCATGGGCTCGTAATTGAGCACGCCGCTTGCCAGCTGACCGCTTCGTGGCGTCGCGCCCCCCCGCAATGTGATGCGTTCCGGCTCCTCCTGCTCGGCAAAACGGTAATACAGCGCTCGTCATCCGGAGCCTGTCGGAGGAGCCGCTAGTAGTGTTCCCGAAAGTTAATCAAGCGGTGTTTCGGCAAGCTCAACATGACAACACTTCGTTAGGTATTTCGAGCCAGGATCAAACTCGAATTCTACTTCTTGCCCTCGATCTCATCCGCCAGCGCACCGGCATCGTAGACCTTGCGAAGCGCTTCGCTGATCGACGCGCTGTCGACACTCACGGCCCGTGCTTGTTTGTCGGTGAAAATGCAGTCGAGGACGAGTGACTGGATGTTTCCGTCAAAGATAATGCCGACGAATTCGTTGTCCTTATTGACGACCGGACTGCCGCTGTTGCCGCCGATAATGTCGGCGTCGGAAACAAAGTTGAATCGCGTGTTCGGATCGAGCTTCGATTTGCGGTCGAGCCAGTGTTTCGGGATATCGAATGGCGGCTCGTTGTTGTGCTCGGTGCCGCGCTGGTAGAGGCCGGCGATGTTAGTCAGCGCCGGGACTTGTTTCCCGTTTTCCTCGTAGCCGCGCACCGCGCCGTAACTGAGCCGCAGCGTGAATGTGGCGTCGGGATAAGTGCTGGTGCCCTGCAGCGCGAAGCGGGCCTTCGCGATTTCCGCATAAGCCTGCTGCTTCATTTCGTCCTGCGCTTCGAAAACTTTGCGCGCCTCGCGCGCGGGGCCGTCGACCAGTCGGGCGAGCTCAATCATCGGATCTTTCGCAGCCGACACTGCGGATGCGCCACCCGCGTAAAGTTGCTTGCGAATAGAAAGGTCCTTCAGCTTGCTTCCGTCGACGAGTTCAGTCGCACGTTCGAATGGCGAATTGCCGGCGAGCACCTGCTTTACGCGCGCATCTTCTTCGCCGAATCGGGTTGCCATATCGGTGAGCGAGTCGGTCAGCTTCACGATCTCGTAGTCGTCATAAACGGGCTGCGATGAAAACAGCTCGAGCTCCAACGATTCCTTGTAGCTGTCGCGAAATTCCGGGAATCGCTCACCATTCGGCTTTGTCATTTCGTCGCCGTGGCGAAGCAAGCGCCGCGCGTACTGAAAGAGCGTGCTGTTGAACGAGCGCGGCGCGCCGTATCGAGCCTGAGCGCGACCGCGCGCCTGCTCAAAGTACTGATAAACCGGCATGACGTTCGCGGTCGTTTCCTGCGCCTGCTTAATCCGATCGAAGGCGGCGACGCTCCCTTTCCATTCAACGCTCGCGCTCATTGCATCGCGCAGTTTTTGTTCGCGTTGTTCGATCGAGCGCCAGATTTCCGGATCGAGTAGCGCCGCGAGATAACCATCGTAACGCTTCCGATTATTTTCGACGCCGCGGATATCCTCCTGCGCGCGTCGCTTGTTTTCGAACGATCGAGCCGCCCACGCGTGGAGGAACGTCTCGCGCCGGTAAAACAGATTGAGGAGAAACGGCACTTCCTGATCGCGCAGCTCGGCGAGTTCGCTGACCGCGAGCGAACGATCGGTTCGGCCCGGATTGCCGCTCACAAAAGTCAGCTCGCCGTCCGCCGGACCTTTCGTATTCCACTTCAAGTAGTGCTCGATTTTCGCCGGCTGCCCGTTTTCGTAGGCGCGGAAGATGCAAATATCGAGATCGAAGCGCGGATATTCAAAGTTGTCCGGATCGCCGCCGTAAAAGGCAATCTGCTCTTCCGGCGCAAACACGAGCCGCACGTCATCGTAGCGTTTGTAACGATAGAGATGATAGACGCCGCCCTGGTAAAGCGTGATCACATCGGAACGCAGCCCCGTTTTGTCCCGTGATTCCTTCTCTATCTGGGCAATGACATTGCCGCGCGCCTTGCTCGCGTCGTCGGCGGACATGCCCGGCTGAACTGCGCCTTTCACGCGGTCAGTGACGTCTTCGATCGACATCAGCACATTCAGCTCAAGATCGGTTGCTTTGACTTCGTCCTTCTGCGACTTCGCCCAGAAACCGGCCCGCACGTAGTTCGCTTTCTCGCTCGACATCTTTTGGAGCGTGTCGAGACCAACGTGGTGATTGGTGATCGTCAGTCCGTTCGGCGAAATGAACGAGCCGGAGCCCCCGGAGTTAAACCGCACGCTCGCCTTTTGCAGATGCTCAAGCCACTGCGGCGTCGGCTCGAAATTGTACTTCTGTTTTAACTGCTGAGTCGGCGGATTGTTGAACAACCACATGCCTTCATCAGCGAAGGAGTTCGTTAGGCCAATTGCAAAGAGCGGGACGAGGACTCGCAGGAAACGCATGCGAGCAACGTAGAACGTCCGAGGCGCCCGGAAAGCTGATTTGTTGTAGAGGCACGTGTCCTCACGCGCAGTGCTTTGGCTTTGCGGCTGAGGACGGTCGCCTCTACGCCGCTTACAATCCCTGCGGGTGGCGAGCTTCGAAACCCTTCGGCGGACGCGGGGTCACCTGCCAGCGCGGCGCCCAATTGCGATCGATCTTCATCGTATTGTACGATGTTGTGTCGAGTCGCAGACCGGCGATTTCTGCAAATGTGTGGCCATTTCGCGCATAGACGGTGATCCACTTGCCGCGACCGCTTTGGCCGAAGTTGCGGAAGCCTGACGACGGCATCGGTGTGTTCAGCAGCCCCGCCGCGCCGAGCGCATACGAGACCGTGCCGGAACAATCGTAGGCGGAATCGTTGAACGATTTATGTCCGCCGCCGAACCGATACGGCTTGGTGCGGAGATCATTGGCCGCCCAGATCGCGCGCTTTACGATTAACGGCGCATCGGCCGGAGCGGCAGCGACCTTGCCCTGCAAGACGGCTTTATCGCCGGGAACCGTCGGGCCGGAGGAAGGGAATGCGGTGCACAATGTTGCAGTCGCAAAGGTCGCTGCAACGGTGCTGAAAAGGCGTAGGAGAATCATGGGTGGCGAGGAGAAAGCGGGTGTTGTGCCACCGCGTTTCGCAAAAAACATGGGGCGGAGTAAAGCAGAAAATTTCGCCGGGGTACGGACGGACCGCTGGGCCGTCCGCCGCGCGCCTGGCGGACGTGCCCTACCGGAGCGAACTACTCTTCCGACGAATTGAGCTGCGAGAGCTTCTCCTCGGCGCGATTGACGTCGGATCGATGGCCGCTGCCGAGCGCGAGCAATTTCTTCTGCCTCTCAACATTTGTGCGAGCTGCGTCGAGTTCGGCGCGATGAAGATTCTCGCTCGCCACGCGCGCGGCCTCGTCAGCCGCACGCTCCGCCGTCACCGCTTCGTCGAGCTCTGGCTGCGTTGCCTTGCCCTCATCGAACTGCTGCTGCTTGTCGGCGTGTTCCTGTTTGGCAGTCTCGAGGCGCGCATTCGCCAGATCATGTTCCAGGCGAAGCACCTTCAATGCGCGATCTTCCGCCTGCACTTTGGAGATGATGCCAACTTTGACCTGCCGGTCGGCGGCATTTGCGGCGCGTTTTGCTCGCTCGACGGCGAGCGCGAGTTGCTGCGGATCGCCCGCTGGCGCGTCCGGCGTCGCAATCGGCACCAGCGGTTTCCCGTCTTTAATCAACAGCGGCGGGTCGATCTCCAGCTCGTCGTTCGGATCGGCTTTCGGCAGTTGTTCCTGTTGACCGATTGCGACGGCAGCGAGCGCGAAGCAACTCGCAATGCAAAGCACGCGGCGCATGAACCGATTGTAGCACGACGCGCAACTGCTGCGCGGGAAACGAACCAGTGGTGCCGTGCCCGAAATTCCCGAACGCTTAGGCTCCGACGGAGCAACCACCGAAGACGAACCGCCGCAACGCTTATGGGCAAAGCGTTCTTCGGACGTTCGATCGTTGGCCGGCAACGGTCTGTTCATTCTCGCTGTTTTCTACACCGTCTATTTCATGCGCGCAGTCCTGTTGCCGATGGTGCTCGCATGGCTGCTCAGTTATTTGCTTCGGCCACTGACTCGCGGAATGGCACGCGTGAAGATTCCGCCGCCTGCCGGCGCCGCGCTGCTCATCATCGCGCTGATCGCAGCGCTCATCTCGGCGATTTCGGTGTTATCGCTGCCGGCGGCAGGCTGGCTGGAGAAAGCGCCCTACGCCGTGCAGCAGCTGCAACAAAAACTGCTGCCGCTTCGTCATCCGAT
>JBJMWW010000012.1:0-10076 GCA_045809945.1 Chthoniobacterales bacterium | reverse complement strand
ATGCTTTTTGCATCAGCCAAGGTCTCGCATCTCGCATTTCTGCCGCAGGGCCACCCCGAACGAACTCGACGCGTGTTGAAGATGGTACGCGCGATGGATGCGGAAGGATTCGGGAACTGCACGAACACCTACGAGTGCGAAGCGGTCTGCCCGGCTGAAATCAGCGCCAGCTTCATCGCAAAGCTGAATCGCGAGTTCGCGCGCGCGACGCTCCTCGAGAAAGCGGGCGAGTAATCAGCCGATTGTTTCGGCGACGCAGGCCCACAGTTTTGGATCGAGCTCGGCCCGCGCACGTTTGGCGACGGCGTGGCCATTGGCCGCGTCGCGCAACACACCGAACACGGTAGATCCTGAACCGGACAGCAACGCGCCGGTAACTTCCGGCTGCTCGCGAAGCCAACTCTTCATGAGCGCGAGAAATGCATACTTCTCGAAAACCGGCCGCTCCAGTTCGTTCACGAGATCGATCCCGCTGAATCTCTGCGGCGCGCAATCAGTTCCTGGCAAATGCTCCGAACCTTGCCAGCGCGCGTACGCATCCGCGGTCGCCACGCTGAAGTCAGGTTTTACCAGCAGCAGGCAAAGTCGAGGCACAGAAGCAGGAGCGGCGAGCTCGCCTCGGCCGCGACAGATCGCCGCAGATCGTGCGAGGAAGAACGGTATGTCGGAGCCAAGTTCGCCCGCTATCGTCACGAGCTCATCGTGCGAAAGATGGTGTTCGAAAAGATCGTTCAACGCGAGAAGCGTCGCGGCGGCATCGCTGCTGCCACCGCCGAGGCCTGCGCCATGCGGGATGTTTTTCCGCAGCGTGATCCGAACGCGTGGTCGAATATGACTCCGCGCGAAAAACGATTTCGCAGCACGTACGACGAGATTGCTGGAATCGGATGGCACTGATGGATCGTCGCATTCGAATTGAAATTCTTCGCTCTGTTCGATCAACAGCTCGTCCGCCAGCGAGATCGGCGCCATGAGCGTCTCGATTTCGTGAAAGCCATCCTCGCGACGGCGCAAAATGCAAAGGGATAAATTAATCTTTGCCGGCGCCCGCACTTGCACGTTTCCATCGTTCATGAAATCGGCGAAACTTACAGCGTGAATGCGCGAGAACGGATCATCGTTGCACTGGACGTCCCGACAGCACGCGAGGCGCTGGCGTTGGTCGAGCAACTTGGGGAAGACGTCTCGATTTTCAAAATCGGGCTGCAGCTCTACACGAGCTCGGGTCCGGAAATCGTGCGCGGTGTGCAGGCGAGTGGCGCCCAGGTTTTTCTCGATCTCAAGCTGCACGACATTCCGAATACCGTCGCGAAAGCGGTCGTGGCCGCCGGCGGACTTGGCGTGCATATGCTGACCGTCCATCTAAGCGGCGGTCGCGAGATGCTCCGCGCGGCGGATGCCGCTCGGGCAGAGAATCTGACACTCCTAGGCGTGTCGGTATTGACGAGCGCGACTGACGAAACGCTGCGTGAATGCGGCTTTGCATTGCCCGTTGCGGAACAGGTGCCGCGGCTGGCGGAGCTTGGGCTGACGAGCGGCATCAACGGATTTGTCACGAGCGCCCACGAAGTGGAGGCGCTGCGGAGACAGGCCGGCGAACAGGCGACGCTTGTCGTGCCAGGTGTGCGTCCGGCGTGGTGGGGCGCCGATGATCAGAAACGAGTGATGACACCGCGCGAGGCGATAGATCGCGGTGCGGATTACATCGTTATAGGACGACCCATCACAGCGCACAGCAATCCGCGAGAAGCGCTGACCAGAATTGTTGACGAATTGTACGAAGCGCCATCTGTAGCGTGAGCCTGGTCGACGCGCTGGACGTGATCGATGATCGCGAACTGCGGGCGCCGGCGATGCACATGGCGCTCGACGAAGCTCTCCTCCACAACGCGATCATTCCGGTATTGCGGTTCTATCGCTGGCGGGCACCAGCCGTGTCATTCGGCTACTTCAGTCGGTTCGATGAAGTGCGTGAACGTTCCGCGGAACGCGAACTAGTGAGGCGCTGGACAGGCGGCGGCATTGTACCGCACGGCGACGATCTGACCTATTCGTTCGTTGTGCCGGCAGCGCATTCCCTCCATGAACGAAAGGCGCGCGAAATCTACTCGTTGGTTCATCGCGCAATCACCGTTGCACTTTCGCTTCGGGGCACGAATGCCACGCTCGCAGACTCGACCGCACCGCGCATCTCCGATGCCTGTTTCGCAAATCCAGTTTATGCCGACGTGATGGTCGATGGACGCAAAATCGCCGGCGCAGCGCAGCGTCGCGCCCGCACCGGATTACTGCAGCAAGGCAGTATTCAATTGAACGGGCCAGCGCCCTATTTCACCCGCGATTTTTCGGACGCGATCTGTACAACGGCGCGAAGGATTGACATACCGACACAATGTTTTCCGATGGCGACCGACTTGGCCGAATCGAAATACGCGACAGCGGAGTGGTTGACGCGCCGTTGAACGCCCGCATCGTCATTCGCGATGAACATTTTGACCGAAGAGCAGGTGGCGGCGCGGCAACTGCGATTACCAGAAGATGGTTTGCTGACCGACGTGCCGGCCCCCTTCGTTGCGGAGCTCCAGCTCAAGGGCACGTTCATCGAATACAATCAGCAGGTCATCGCTCCCGCCGGGCAGCCGTTCGATTACGTGTTGTGCATAGTCACGGGAAAGGCCGTGCTCTCACGACCGAATGAAAACTACGGCAGGACGCGTCTCGGCTCACTCGCCCGCGGTCAGTGGTTCGGCGAAGCCAATCTTTTCGTTCGGGCGCCATCGATCGACGAACTGTTTGCAGCCGGCGAAGTGATCGTCTGGAGCGTCGCGACGGAAACACTGCGCGATTTGCTCGCTAGTCGCTTCGAGGGCATTCAATTGCTTTTTAATTTCGGCGTGCTGCTCGCGCAAAAGTTGACCGTACAGCCGGACCCGGCAGCCGCGATCACAACGACATCGGAGTAATCGTCGTGTTGGTTTTGACAATAAAAACTGTCCCCCTATTCTGCGCGTGTGGAAGTCTTCGCACGAGCGCACTCGGCTTCCGCTCGTGCCGATGCACTGCTGAAGCAGGTCGCGCAAACGGTCGAGCAGGAACTTGAACAAGTAGAAACGCGGATCGCGCAGCAGGCGGCGGAGTTTGATCCGGCGGTCGAAGGCTACGTTGCCTATGCGATCGGCGGCCGCGGCAAACGGCTGCGCCCCCTCGTCGCATTACTTAGCGGCGGCGCGACCGGTCCGGTGACGTCGGAGCACGTCGATCTCGCGATTATTCTCGAACTGATCCATATCGCGACGCTCGTCCATGACGACATCATCGATGAGGCAGAACGCCGTCGTTCCCAGCCGACCGTGAACGCTCGCTGGGGAAACTCGCTCAGCGTACTACTGGGCGACTGCCTGTTCGCGCAGGCGCTGAATCTCTCGACGCAATTTGACGACGCGGAGGTCAGTCGCGCGATCGCGCTCGCGGCACGCGAAGTTTGCTCCGGCGAAATCATCCAGACGCAGCGGCGCTTTGATCTGCAGCTGGGGATTGACGATTACCTTCGGATTGTGCAGATGAAAACCGGCTCGCTTTTCGCCGCCGCGGGACAACTCGGCGCGATCCTCAACAAAGCCGACGATGCAAAGGTGCAGTTGTTGCGCAATTTCGGCATGCGAGTCGGCGCCGCGTATCAGATTTACGATGATTGTCTCGACATGGCGGGGAGCGAAAGCTCGAGCGGAAAAACGCTCGGCACGGATCTGCGCAAAGGAAAACTGACTCTGCCGTTGTTGCTCTTGTTGCGTTCGGCGCCGCCGGCCGAGCATGCGCGCTATTGCGAATGGATTCTCTCAGAAACACCCGAAGCCGCGGCGAGCTTGTTGCGCAGCGCAGCGCGATCGGACTCGCTCGATCGCGCGATTGAATATGGCCAGACTCTCGTCCGCGAAGCGCAGGCGGAGCTAAACAATTCGAATGGCAATGCGTATGCCGCATCGTTGCTCGCGCTGGCCGACGGGATCGGCAGCTTGTTCGAACAGTTTCGCCGCTAAGTGCGCGCGGTGCGCTGCCGCTGAGCTATGCCGCAGCTAAAAATTCGCGAGTTGCCGCAGGACGAGCGGCCCCGCGAAAAATTGCTCGCACACGGTGCGACCGCGCTAACAGACGCGGAGCTGATCGCGATCCTGCTCCGGACTGGAGTTCCGGGCGCGAACGTCATCGACGTCGCGCGCCAATTAATCGAACGCTTTAAAACACTCGATGGTTTGAGTCGCTGCACAACGAAAGAACTCGCGGCGATTCGCGGAATTGGCGAAGCCAAAGCGTTGCACCTCGTCGCCGCGTTTGACCTCGGACGCCGGCTCGCGCGCGAAACGCTCATTCGCCAGAAACTCGATTCACCCGAACTGGTTTACGATCTGATGTCGGCCGAGCTGCGCATGCTGCACAAGGAATCCCTTCGCGTCCTGCTGCTCGATACACGCTACCGGCTGATCCGAACGGAAGAAGTTTCGCTCGGCAGTGTGAACGAGAGCATCGCTCATCCGCGCGAGATTTTTCGGCCCGCGCTGATCACATCCGCCTACGCGGTAATCGTCGTGCACAATCATCCGTCCGGCGATCCGACGCCGAGTCAGGCGGACCACAGCCTCACGCGCCGGCTGGCGGAGGCGGCGGAGCTACTGCAGATCAAACTGCTGGACCATATCATTGTCGGCGCGCCGGCAGAAGGACGCGCTCCCTATTTCAGCTTCAAAGAGGCGGGTGTGTTGTGAACATTCATCCAACCGCCATCGTCGAGTCAGGCGCGCAAATCAGCGAGGACGTCCAGATCGGCGCCTACAGCATCATTGGACCGGAGGTACGCATCGGCGTGCGCACGACAATTGAATCGCACGTCGTGATCGAGGGCACGGTGGAGATCGGCAGCGACAACCTCATCGGCCACGGCTCAGTCATCGGCGGTTTGCCGCAGGACTTATCATACAAGAGCGAAACGCACAGCGGCGTGCGCATCGGCAACTCCAATAAGATTCGCGAGCACTGCACGATTCACCGCGGCACTTCGGGCGGTTCCTTCACCACTATTGGCGATCGCAATTTTCTCATGGTCGGGGTCCACCTCGGTCATAACTGCGCTATCGCGAACGAGGTGATTATCGCGAACAATTGTCTGCTAGCTGGTTACGTGGAAATTCATGACCACGCATTTATTGGCGGCGGCACGACGTTCCATCAACATATGCGTGTTGGGCGACTCGTTATGGCGCAGGGCAGCTCCGCGTTCGGCAAAGACATTCCGCCCTTTTTGCTTGGAGCGGAGCGGAATGCAGTAGCGGGCGTCAATGCAATCGGACTAAAACGCGCCGGCTTCAGCGCAGCCGAGCGCGACGAAGTGAAGCGTGCATTCAAGCTTCTCTATCTCAGCGGATTGAACACGCGCCAGGCACTCGAGGCTGCAGCAACGACAGAATTCGGTCCGATCGGCCGGGAGTTTTTTGCCTTCGTTGCTGAGGCAAAAAAGCGCGGGATTCTAACGTATCGCGGCGGCGAGGAATTGTAGCCGCGGGTTATCGGCCGTGGCTAAAACAGAGCGAGCAGCGCCAGCATCCGGCCGGTGCGGCCTTTCTCCGCACGGTAGGAATAGTAGCGCTCCGGCTCACAGGCGGTGCATTTTGCAGAATCGTGAATATTCCTGACACCAACTGAACGACACTGCGCAACGATTTCAGCCGCGAAATCGATTTCGTAGTGCGGCGGGCGAATGCACGGACTGAGTTGCACTATTAGATCGGCCGGCTCGCTGCCGAATTTATCGCGCATCGTGTCAATCGCGTTAATCGCAACTCCCAATCCCGTGCCTTTGCGACCCGAATGCACAAGTCCGATCGCATTTCGCACCGGATCGACAAGGTAAACCGCGCAGCAGTCAGCGACATAAATCCCGAGACAGATATTCGGCCGATCAGTCACAAGTCCGTCGCAGGCACCGAGACAGCCATCTTCGTTCGCGGCAGTAACGGCTGCGATGCGACTACCGTGAACTTGTTGAGCGGTAATAAACGGCATGTCGGCGACGCCGAGAGCGCCACGAATTTGCAGATGAACCCCGTCGAGGTGCTGCAACGCCACAGTTTTGTCATGCGCCACATCAATTCCGGGGACGCGCAACGCGAAGCCGTGCCGCACGCGCGGTACCGAGCTCAACGCCGCAAACTGTTCGAAATAGCGCTTCGCGTCAGAAATCGCGCTGCTTCTTTTTTCCAGTAGAGGTGCGGTCACTGCCGGTATCGTAAATGTCTCTTTGCGTCGCACGCGGCGCGAGGTTCTGGAATGACTCGGTGTAAACGCTTTGCGCGCCAGTGACGCGATCAAATTCCGCAAGGGTCGACAGGTATCCGAAAAGCGCCTGCAAGCGCGTGGATTGTGCCTGGGTCAGCTGGACCTGCGCATTCAAGACATCGAGCTGCGTTCCGGCGCCGGCATCGAGTCGCGCCTTCGCAAGACGTAACGCCTCCTCGGCCTGCTCGACCGTCTTCTCTGTCGCCTGAATTAATTCGCGGTTTTGATTCAAATTCGAATACGCCTGCTGGACCTCAAGCTCGACCTGCCGCACGTCATCGTCATAGCTGATTTCAGCTTCGGAGAGCAGGGCACGTTCCTGCTTCACACGTCCATAGGTCGCGCCGCTATCCCACACGTCCCAGTTGCCACTCAAGCCCCAAACCCAGCCTTTCGATGCATCGCTCAGGCTTGTACTGAACGGCGAACTGAAAACTTCGTAGCCGCCGGTCGTGCCGAAGTTCGGCAGAAAACCACCGAGCGCGACATGCACCTGCTCGATAGCATTGTAAACGTTCGCGCGCGCTTGCTTGAGAAATGGACGACGCTCTTTGCCACTCTCGATTGCGTCAAGCAGCGCGACCTGGCGGGGTGTGTAACTGAGCTCGCCGACAGCTTCCAACGGCGGCCCTTCACCGCGCAATGGATTGAAATCGAGGCCGAGTGTCTTCGCAAGCGTGAGCTGCGAGATCCGAAATGTATTCCGCGCCGCGATTAGCTGCGGAATTTGGTTGGAGAGCGCAACCTGCGCCTGCAGCACGTTGAAGCGGGGCACCGTGCCGGCCTCGAAACGATTCTGCTGATCCTTGAGCTGTGTTTCAAGCAGACGGACCGACTCCTCCTGCACTCCGATCAACGCTTTATCGAGGATGATTTGGTAGAACTGCGTCTTAACGGTCGCGATCACCTGATCGAGAATATTGCGAAATGCGAAGTAGGCGCTGTCGCGCTGGAAAAACGTGCCGCGAATCGACCGGAACGTACTGTAGTTGAAAACGAGCTGCGAGCCGATCACGCGGATTGCATACGAGGTATTGACCTGCGACGGGTTCGACGTCGCGGCAGCCGACGCCGTTTCGGCTGCGGGCGTGGGAACCGGATTGGGGGTTCCACCGGGAGTCGAGCTGAAAGACGACGTACTGCGCAGGTTCGGATCAGTCCATGAAAGGTCGCCTGATGCATTTATCCGCGGCAACGCCTGAGCCGCGACCTGCAGCACGACGCCCTCGGTTCGGCGGATTTCCTGTTCCGCGTTCAGAATCGTCGGGTTGCGCTGTAACGCAGTGAGGATCGCTTGCTCGAGTGTGAAACGCGGCGTGCGGTAGTTCCTTGAGGACGTCGTGGTCGTAGTGCGCGATGTCGTGGTCTCTTCCGTGCCGGCAAATGCCGAGAGGCCCGCGGTAATCAGGCAGGTGAAGTAGACAGCGGGACGTAAGACAGACTTAGGCATTCGAAATAAGAGACGGTGAAATGCGTTCGCGCGGATTCAACAAAACGCCGCGCGGATGGGATTGGCCGTGGTTGCTATGCACGCATCATGCCTAGCCGAGGAGTAATTCACAAGCGAAACGACGGTCGCGGTTTACGCGACACTTGCGCCGGTTGAGCAGCGGCGGCTTGTCCCGCGCACGGGACGCGAGCGTTCCATTTGCGAGACAGGGAGCGGAGCATTTGAGCCACGGCTGCGATCCTTGTTCTGACACAAATTGTAAATCTTGGCGTAAATTTGCAGCCATGCCTTCTGTTCCGACACGCTGAGATGCCCCATCATCTTGATCAGGTTGCCGACCATTTCCTCGCGAATACGTCGCACCAACGCGGATCCTTTCGGCGTAATGCAGACCATTACCTTGCGCCGGTCTTCAGGCGCGCTCGAGCGCACGACATAGCGGAGATTTTCCAGGCGCGCGACCAAGCCACTCGCGGCCGCCGTCGTGTGTCCCATTTTCTGCGCGATCGCTGACATAGTCAGCACCTCGCGTTCGTCGAGTGCGGCAAGAAGAAAAAACTGCGGAAAGGAAACACCGCCCGGCGCGAGTTCTTTGCAAAGATGCAGGACAAAGCAGCGCTGCATCTCCATGATGATGTGCGAGAGGCGCTCCGCATCTGCGCGCAACACGCTAGCTTCCGACGATGGAGCTGAGGTAAGCGCGCCGTTATTCAAAGTGACGATAAAACTAAGATGTTGCCCTCGAGTGTCAAACGGAGCAGCGGTTGACGTGCCCTGTGGCGAAACCTATTCTCCGCCGTTCGATTTGGTGAGGTGGCTGAGTGGTCGAAAGCAGCGCTTTGCTAAAGCGCCGTACCCCTCAAAGGGTACCGAGGGTTCGAATCCCTCCCTCACCGTTTGAAAACTATGCGAGCGATGTTGCTTCGCGCCGCGGGCGAAAGCCTCGAGCTGGTCAATGTGCCGCGGCCCATCCCCGCCGCCGGTCAATTGCTCGTCCGTGTCAGCGCCTGCGCGGTCTGCCGGACTGATCTGCACATCCTAGATGGCGAGTTGGTGGATCCAAAACTGCCGTTGATCCTCGGTCATGAAATCGTTGGCGAGGTTGAACAGATCGGCGCAGAGACGAGCGGCTTCGTGATTGGAGATCGTGTCGGTATTCCATGGCTCGGATGGACCTGTGGTCAGTGCGAGTTCTGCACCAGCGGACGCGAAAACCTGTGCAATCGTGCGCGGTTCACTGGCTATACAATCGACGGCGGCTACGCGGAATTCACAGTCGCTGACGCGCGGTTTTGCTTTCGTCTACCGGAGGAAATCCAGGACGTTGAGGCTGCGCCGCTTTTGTGTGCCGGTTTGATCGGCTATCGATCACTCACAAAAACCGGCGAGGCGCGACGCGTCGGGATCTATGGTTTCGGGGCGGCGGCGCATATCATCACGCAGGTTGCGGGGTATCAAGGCCGCGAAATCTTTGCATTCACGAGACGTGGTGATTCACAGGCACAACAATTTGCCCGCAGCCTCGGCGCGACGTGGGCCGGTGATTCCGACCAGGCACCACCGGTCAAGCTGGATGCCGCAATCATTTTCGCGCCCATCGGCGAACTCGTGCCTACGGCGCTGCGCGTGCTCGCGCCCGGGGGAGTTGTTGTCTGTGGCGGGATTCACATGAGCGATGTCCCCGCGTTTCCCTATCGCGATCTTTGGTATGAACGCGTGATCTGTTCCGTCGCGAATCTTACTCGACGCGACGGCGAAGAGTTTCTGGCGCTGGCGCCGAAAATTCCGGTGCGGACCCAAACACACACATTTTCACTCGAGCAGGCCAACGAAGCGCTCGAGGCATTGCGTTCTGGCAGCGTTTCCGGCGCGGCAGTTCTCGTCCCTTGACTAACGGAAGCGATCGACCGGCGGCGCAGGCGTAGTATCATGCCCTTGCGGTTGTTCACGTTTTTCGGCGTGAGCTTTCTTCTTCGCTTTCGGCTTAGTCGATGAGCCACCGGAGACTGGAATCCATCGGCCCACGTTGGTGCCGGTAGAAGGTGGTTGGTATCGCCAGCCCTGGCTTTCCTGCCACGATTGCGAAGTCAAAGCACTACATCCACTGAAACAAACCAGTATTGCCAGCGCCCCTGCCCAAGACCGCGATCTCATCAGCGGTTGAAGGAATCAGGCTTCGTTTCAAACCGCAAGCCCGTAGGCGGTCAGGCCGGGGTTTTTCAATTGCGCGAAAATGAACGGACACCTACTATCCGCGCTCCAATGAATCCGGCGTTAGCTTACCGTTTCTTACTCGCTT
>JBJMWW010000011.1:0-8130 GCA_045809945.1 Chthoniobacterales bacterium | reverse complement strand
TCGATGGCGCGGGCAACGGTCGAACTCACGATGCCCGTTGTTGAAAAGGTGCGCCTGGCGGTTTTCTACGATGTCGGCTTCGTCAACGCCGCTTCGTGGGACTACTCGGCTGACAGCTGGGCGTCGGATGTGGGCGTTGGACTCCGTCTCGACTTGCCGATCGGCCCGTTACGTGTTGATTACGGGTATCCGATTCAGCGCGACGGTCGCGGTGGCGGCGGTCACTTCAATTTCAACGTCGGCTATCAATTTTGAACGGCCCGTTGCGTCCTCGGTCTAAACGCGTTCCTATATCCAACCGATTCACCCTGTTATGAACAAACTGCTATTACTCACAGTGGCCGCCGCGTTCGCGTTGCCCGCCGCTGGATTCGCTCAAGGCTTGAAAATTGGCACGGTCGACATGAACCGCGCCTTCAAAGAATACACCAAGACCAAAGACGCCGAGAAGAAGATCAACGAAGCGAAAGATTCGGCTAAGAAAGAGTACGACGACCGCGCCGACGCTTACAAAAAATCGCTCGACGAGATCAACAAGCTTAACCAGCAGCTCGATTCCCCCGCCCTGGCCGGCGACAAGAAGACGCAGCTTGCCAAGGAGCGCGACGAGAAGATCGCCAACATCAAGAACATGGAGCGCGAGATCAACGAGTTCCGGCAGACACGCGAGCGTCAGTTGCAGGAACAGGCATTGCGCATGCGTGAAGGCATCGTGAAGGAAATCACCGACATCGTGACCGAGCGCGTCAAAGCCAACAATCTCGACCTCGTGCTCGACAAGTCGGGCCCGAGTTTAAATGGCGTTCCGCTGGTGATGTACGCGAAAGAAAACTGGGATTTCACGAGCGATGTGATCGCGACCCTCAATAAGCCGGGTCGCGTGAGCACGGCGACTACCGATCAGCCCTCCACTTCGGTGGAGACCGGTACGTCCGGCACGAAGTCGAGCACATCGTCAACGAGCAAGGCATCGCCTGCGGCCAGCCCGAAGAAGCCGTAGCTCGGACCAATTCTCTACAAGAGACACACGTCGATCGACGTGTGTTTTTTGTTGTACCCACATTGCAAGCGCCGGAGGAGCGGCAGATACTCGCAGGTGAAACCACATTTGGGCTGCGCGGGACTGGTAACTCTCGCGATCTCGTTCGTCCATGCAGCGGACACCTGGCAGAGCACGTTGACCCCGCCAACCCCCGGCAATTTTCCGCCGTTACGCTCCCTCCATGCGACCTACAACTTCGGCTGGAGCGGTGTGACGGCGGCGACGGCGGACATCCATTTCACCCGCACCGGCGACCGCTGCACGATCGAGGCTAAGACGCGCACCATCGACATGGCGCGCGGGCTCTGGCCATTCGATGCCGAACATTTCGCTTCCGGTGAGGCTGCGACCATGCGTCCGGTTCAGGTCAAACAGACTGAAGTGGAGCGGAAAAAGAATGTGCATACCGAGCTCACATTCGATGCGCGCGGTGTCACGGCAAAGCGGACCGACTCGAAGTCAGGGTCGAGCGTGCGACGGTTCGACATTGCGAATTTGTTCGATCTTCAAACGGCTTTGCTCTTCACCCGCAGCCAGCCGTTGACGAATGGCAGCGCCGTCCGCGCTGTCGTATTTCCGGCCAAGGACCCGTACCTGACCACTGTCACCGTCGAAGGTCGCGAGCGGATCACGACGCCGGCCGGTGCTTACAACGCGATCAAATGCGACCTGAAGCTCGCGAAAATTGGACGTAACAACGAGCTCAAGCCGCACAAGAAATTCCGAAAAGCGACGATCTGGGTTTCCGACGACGCCGACCGCATGCTGCTTCGCGCCGAAGCGGAGATCTTTGTCGGCACCGTGTTCGCCGAGTTGCAGTCGGTGCAGTTCGAAGGCGCGACGAAGCGCGACTAATGCGGCCGGTAGATCGGCTCGCCATTCGGAGCGATTTCGATTCCCGGCGGTCGCATGAATCTATGCCGCGGCCAAAATCCCGGTCGGTTTTGCGCGGGTAACAAACCGAGCGCGCTGAGGGTTCGCATGTCCAGCCGTCCGGTAGGCTCCAGTCCGACCCGCACCTGGTAGGCGCGCAACGCTGCCGCCGTTCCAGGACCAAAGTCTCCATCGATTCCGCTGCGGTAATAGCCGGCCCGCATCAGCACCGTTTGCGCTCCGATTACAACGCGCTGCTGAACCTCCGGCGGCGCCGTTGCGAAAGGCGTGCCGACGAACACGTCGGTAATGCCGGGCTGCGCTTCGAGCGGCGGCTGCGTGTCAGGCGGCGGTTGGTTGTAATCGGGAGGTACTTCGACATGCGGACTCGGCTGAATTTGCGGCTCGGTCGGAGGCGCCGATTCATCACGCCCACCGGAGATGTCCGGTGGAGTTGTCGCCCGGGGTGCCGCCGTCGCTGCAGCGCTCGGCTTCACCGTCGCAGCGGCTCCAGAGACGCCGAGAGACTTTTGCGTTTCTCCGTCCAGTTGGCCTGTCACTTTCAAACCATTGCGGATTTGGAACCGCCGAATCGCCGCAGTCGTGTCGGCGTCCATCTGTCCGGTGATTTCGCCATAGTAAAAGCCCTGGTCTTTCAGGGCGTGCTGAACCTGCTCAACCGAACTATCGGCACGCGCGAGGGACAAGCTCACGAAGAAAACTGCCGCTGCGATCAAGGCGACTCGGTTCACGGGAGGGTCTGACGCCATGGTGCCGTCATTATTCAGGTTCCAGGAAGTGCAGTCGATGCGGCGCGTTCTCGTTCGCGCGTGATCTCGCGATACTTGATCAGACCTTCGGCAATGCCGGTGGCAAGCTCTTCGCGGTAAGCTTCGGTTGTGAGCTTCGTCGCCTCGTCCTGGTTGGTAAGAAAACCACCTTCGACGAGCACGGCCGGATGACGCACGTTGCTGATCACATAAAATCTTTCGGCACGCGTTCCGCGATCGATCGCGTGCGTGCGGCCGACGAGCGCTTGCTGCACGACAGCGGCGAGGTTCTGGCTTTCCGCGCTGGCCTGATCGGCAGCGGCATGTTGCAAGAATGGAAGCCACGAGACCAGCGTCGGCGTCGCTGAAATTTGCCGCACCCCGAAATACGTCTCGATCCCTGCTGCCTGTGGGCGCGCTTCGTCGAAATGAATGCTGACAAACATGGCGCTCTGCTCGCGATTTGCCGCCGCGGCGCGTCCCGCGAGCGACACGTAATTGTCACCGCTACGCGTCATCAGCGTCGGCACGCCCTTTGATTGCAGGACGCGATCGAGACGACGCGCGACATCGAGCGCGAGATCTTTCTCAAGAATTCCAGCGCGGATCATCCCGGAATCCTGTCCACCATGTCCGGCATCGATCACGACTACAAAGCCTGAATCACCATGCGGAGTGTTCTGGTCGGAAACCGACGGCACCCACGGCGCGCGTGGCAGTTGATCGAACCAAACGAACGAGACAACGAAGAGCGCCAGTCCGATCCACGCGAGAATCGTTCGCGTTCTGCTCATCGTTTCAATTGCAACACATCAGCCGCCGGTTGCGCTACGGATTTCGTCCGCAGTCAGCTGGCGGTAGCGGATCGCACGCTCGTTGCTGCGTTCCAGCAGCGCCGCCTCGACTGATGAATTCTGCGAGCGCTCGGCGCGCTCTTTCGTAATCTGCTCGCGGGACGGCGCCTGCTTCGTATCGGTATTTACGATTTGGGCCGCGGCCCATGCGTCGAGCGCCACCTCGAGCGAAGCCGCGAACGTGGAATCGGCGCGATGCTCTGCCCGCAGATGTGTTTCGATCGCTTGAGTTGCTTCACGCGTTCCGCTGATCGCACCGAACGGATCCCGACCGGCGCCGGCGCTCGCGATTGATCCGTCGCAATCCAGCCGCAGGAATAAATCCTGTTCGACGGTCGGGCCGATCTCCGCGAACAACAGCCGCGCCAGATACGGCGCGCCGTAGACCTGCTCGAACGCAGTCTTCATCACCGGACTCAGTGAGTAATGCGCCAGGCGGCGCAGCGACACGTCGGCCGCGGAACGGGTGAAGCCTTCCGTGCTGGCCAGCTCGATCGCCGCCATCCGCAGGCGTTCGATGTCACCCGGATGACCGATCGCACCCATCGCGATCCGATCGTAGATCTCGAAAATTTTTTGCCGTCCCGAACCCATGGTGACGAAAAGAATTCCGTCATTGCAACTGACGGCAACGATCGGGCTGCCACTCGCGAGCTGCGTCTCGATGTACTCGCGACGATTGGCGATTGCTTCGACCCACCTGTACGGCTCTTCGATCACGCTACGCTCCGCTTGAACAATTCGGCCGTTTTTTCCGTCGCCACAGTTCTGATCCCATCGCGCGCCACGACTTTCATCACCGGGAAGATCCTCGCGTTCCGATCGATGCCGCCGGTCGCGGTGTCCGATTCAGCCGCGGTGTCGAGAGCACGCAACGCTACCGTGACGGCTTCGTCTTCACTCAAGTCACACAGATGTTTCGGCCCCCAAGTGTTTTCGTAATACAAAATGCCACGTACTGCCGGCGAGCCCGACCCGGTGGCGGCGAAATCCGCCACTTCGAACTGCGCGCCCATCGCATCGTAAAAATAAAGTCGCGCGCCGGGCTCGCTGCCGCCGAAGTCATAGGTCGCGAAGATCGGCACGACGATGCCAACGCCCTGCATGACAAAACCGAAATTGTCGCGAAGCAATTTGGAGAGTGCCCTCACCTTACCGTCCACACTCATTTCCTGGAGCTGGGTGCGGCGGAAATATTGAAACGAATGTTCGAGGACGCGTGCCATTTCCCACGCTGTCGCCGGCACGCCGGCGATCGCCATGATCGAGTGTCTATCGATCTCGAGGACCTTGTCGGCGCGATCGTAGACGACGGTGTTACCGGAAGTAGCGCGCCGATCACCGGCCACGAGCACGCCGCCCAAAAACTTGAAGGCAAGGATTGTGGTTGCGTGCGTTTGCGGAACGACTGCCGCAGGTTGGCCGTGCGGAATCACACCAGGCTCAGTGAGCAGCCCGCGATGACGCAGCAGTGCTCCGAAATCTTCAGGAGCCGCCGCAAAGTCGTTCGGCGGCGGCAGGCCGCGCCAGTCCATCACTCGCCCGTGCGCTGACGGTAACGTTTCGATTGCTCCGGATCGACGCGTCGCATTTTCTTCAACAGCTCCTTCGTATCGGGACGCGAGACGTCTGGCGCCTTCGGTCCGTCGCCATCTCCCTGCTTCGGCCCCCACGGCGCGACCGGTCTTTCGATGCGCTCAGGCATGGTTCGACGGTACGTTGAAGGTCACAAATCCGCAACTGACCTGCGCTTGCGAGTGCAAACACGCAATGTAACACTGCGCGCGATGAGATTCGCGGTGTTGCTTTTCACCATTGTCGTGTGCCACACACTCCGCGCGCAGTCACCGTCGCCTGCTGAGAGCGCCGATGCTCTCAATAAGAAGGTCGACGAGATCAATACAAAGATCGATGCGCTCTCGCAGCAGATGCTCAAAATCGAACAGCAACTCGATCACGTCGCGCGGCCGGGCGTGATGATTGGCGAAGCAACTCCGCCGGCCGGCGTTCCGCCCGCACCGGCTGAATCGACGAAATCTTCACCGCCGCCTGGGACAAACACGCACACGATCGCGAAAGGCGAAACGCTGACCTCGATCGCCAAGATGCACAAAGTGAGCATCGAAGAGCTCCAGAAATTCAATCACATCGAGAACGATCGTAAGCTTCAGGTCGGCCAGACGATTCTCATCCCGGGCCCCAGCCCGTCGCCCTCACCTTCGGTCTCGGCACCCCCGGCGACGCCGTAATTCATGGAAGCCGCCGAAACCCAGCAATGGTTTCTGCGGAAACAGGAAGACGGCACAGTCTTCGGGCCACTCTCCTTCGAGCAACTGGCACGCTGGGCATCCACTGCGCAGATTGCGCCGCATGATTCGGTTTCGGCCGATCAGCAGAGCTGGATCAAGGCTCCCATGCTCGCGGAGCTCGGGATGGATTGGCTCGTCGAGGTAACGAGCGAGCGTTACTACGGACCGACAACTCTCGGAGCGGTCTTTGAGTTCATGCGACTCGGCGAGATCACATCTGAAACATTCGTCATCAATACCTGCGACGGCACGCGCCGGCAGATTGCGGAGCTCGAAGCACCGATTGGCGAGCTCGCGACCGCAGAGTCGGGCGCGGCCGCACCGGAAACAGAAGGCATGGCGATCGACTTCGAAGATCGCATCCGCGATCTCGAACAAAGCCTGAGCGAGGAACGTGAAGCCTTGCGCGATTGCGAGACGCGCTATCGCGAACTCGAGGCCCGCTATCGCGAATTGGTCACTCAGATTTCGCCCGAAGGGACGGCGCGCTAACTCGTCAGCAACGGCTCGGCGTCAGTCGACGTCTCCAGAAAACTCTGCTCGCAGAGCCGCGCGTACTTGCCGCCGAGCGCCATCAACTCGGCGTGTGTCCCGCGCTCAATGATTCGGCCGCGCTCGAGCACAAGAATCTGATCGGCGCCGATTACGGTCGAAAGTCGATGCGCGATTACGATCGACGTCCGTTGCGCCATCAAATGCTCGAGCGCTTCCTGGATAAGACGTTCGGTTGTGGTGTCTACGCTGGCGGTCGCTTCATCGAGAATGAGGACGGGCGGATCCTTCAGGATCGCGCGCGCGATCGAGAGCCGCTGCTTCTCGCCGACGCTCAATTTTACGCCGCGCTCGCCGACAATACTCTCCAGTTTTTCTGGCAGACGCTCAATGAAGGCGCGCGCGTTCGCAGCGTCGATCGCATGCCAAAGCGCGGCATCGGTCGCAGTCGGTTTTCCCATCAACAGATTGTCGCGGACCGTGCCGTTAAAGAGAAAACTCTCCTGCGTCACCATCCCGATGTTCTGCCGCAGGGTCGTGACCGGAAAATCACGGATCGATTTGCCGTCGACCGCAATTTCGCCGGACGTGAACTCGTAGAACCGCGCGAGCAAGTTCACCAGCGTCGACTTGCCGGCACCGGTCGTCCCGACAAGCGCAATCGTTTCGCCGGGCCGTGCATGAAACGTGACGTGACTTAACGCGGCCAGCTCGTTCCCATAACTGAAGCTCACGTCGTTGTAACGAATGTCGCCGACGAAGCGCTGCTCGCGTTCAGCATCGCGACGACCCGGCTCGGTCGGTTCGTCGACAATTTCGAAGACACGCTCGCCCGCCGCGCGACCGGCCTGCACGAGTTGGTTGAGCTGATGAAGCTGGCCGATCGGCTCGTAGAGAAAACCGGTCAACATCAGGAACGCGGCGAGATCGCCGAGCGGCATCGCGCCGCTCAGCACATCGCGCGCGCCGACGAAGACAACGAGCAAAACGCCTAACGAGCCCATCAGATACATCGCCGGGTGGTAAATGGCCCACGTCTTCATCACGACGAGGGTCGCTCTTTGCAGCTCGTCACTCGCGCGATTGAACCGCCGGTGTTCTTCTGGCTCGCGCACGAAGCTTTTGATTTGGCGAATGCCGGCAAGGTTATCGTGCAGCACCGCGTTCATCGCCGAGGCCGCTCGCGCGCGGACCCGGTAACGTCGATGCGCAGTGAGCGTGTACCAAAGCGCTCCGCCGGCCAGCAGCGGTAACGGTGCCAGCGCGAGTCCGGTCAACTTCGCGCTGACGTACATCATTCCGATCAGCACCGCGATGATCTGCAATGTGGCCGTCGCGCCCTGCTCGATGCCGTCAATCAACATCCGCTCGACGGAATTCACGTCCTCGAGGACGCGCGTCATCAGGTCGCCGGTCGCGCGATTGTCGAACCACTTCAGCGGCAGCAGTTGAATGTGCGAGTAAAGATCGCTGCGCAGATCGAAAATCACGCGTTGCTCGAAGGTGTTGTTGAGAATGATGCGCAGACAATTGAATCCGTGCTGGAGGACGAACGCCAGCGCGGCGAGCAAAACCAGCGGGACCAGACGATCCGGCCGGTTCGCCCGCACTACGTCATCGATGATCATCTTCGTCACCGCCGGGAAAACGATGATCATCAGCGTGCTGAACACGGCGCAGCAGAGCGTGGCCGCGGCCATCCACGGGTAACGCTTCAGATAGGCGAAGACGCGCCACACAATATTCATCGCGCTGAATGTAACGGTATCCTGTCGGAAGTCAGGCGTCTG
>JBJMWW010000010.1:0-5807 GCA_045809945.1 Chthoniobacterales bacterium | reverse complement strand
GAAGAACGGCTTGTGACGGCCACCTTCGTCCTTCTTGAGGATGTACGCCTCTGCCTTGAACTGCGTGTGCGGCGTGATCGACTTCGGCTTCGCGAGCACCTGCCCGCGCTCCACGTCCGTCCGCTCGATGCCGCGCAGCAGGCAGCCCACGTTGTCGCCCGCCTCGCCCGAGTCGAGCAGCTTGCGGAACATTTCGATGTCGGTGCAAACCGTTTTCGCCGTCGGACGAATGCCAACGATTTCGACTTCCTCCATCTTCTTGAGGATGCCGCGCTCGACACGACCGGTCGCGACAGTGCCACGACCTTCAATGTTAAACACGTCTTCCACAGGCATGAGGAACGGCTGATCGATCGGTCGATCTGGCACGGGGATGTAATCATCCACCGCTTCGACTAGGGCGATGATCTGCTTCTCCTGGTCGGCGTCGTTGTTCAGCGCCTTGAGTGCGCTGCCTTTGACGATTGGAATTTTGTCGCCCGGAAATTCGTACTGCGTGAGCAGGTCGCGCACTTCCATTTCGACGAGGTCGAGCAACTCCGGATCGTCGACCATGTCCACCTTGTTCAGGAAGACGACGACTGCCGGCACGCCGACCTGACGAGCGAGCAGGATGTGCTCGCGGGTCTGCGGCATCGGGCCGTCAGCGGCGGAAACGACAAGGATCGCGCCGTCCATCTGCGCCGCGCCCGTGATCATGTTCTTCACATAGTCAGCGTGGCCGGGGCAATCGACGTGTGCGTAGTGGCGCTTGTCGCTCTCGTACTCGACGTGCGCGGTGTTGATCGTAATGCCGCGCTCTTTCTCTTCCGGCGCGTTGTCGATTGAATCATAGGCGCGCGCCTGGGCCATGCCCTTCTTGGCGAGCACGTTTGTAATTGCAGCGGTCAGCGTGGTCTTGCCGTGATCGACGTGACCGATCGTGCCGACATTGATGTGCGGCTTGTCGCGTTTGAATGCTTCCTTAGCCATCTCGTTTTCCTTTCGAAATAAACTGCGTCTTTTAGTGGTTTCTGGTCGGGCTCAACTGGAGCCCATGACCGGGATTGAACCGGTGACCTCGTCCTTACCAAGGACGTGCTCTACCAACTGAGCTACATGGGCAAACCGGCCGCCGATTCGCAGAGAAGCAAAAGTCCCAGAGTCGCCTGTTTTTGCGAACGACCTTGGGACTCCCAGTTCTCCAGCGAAAAAGCGGCGGCAAAGTATCAGCACGCCCAAGTGTGTCAAAGCGATTTTTGCCTCTTCGAAACGTCATGCTGAGCCTGCCGAAGCAACTCTAGTAGAACTCCGGAATGCTTCTAGCGATCCCTCGACAAGCTCGGGATGACCGCGCGCAGATCAGCGGTACAAGTCGCTCGTCGTTTTCCGCCGCCCCATTGCCACCGCGATGATGATCCCGATGACAATGACAGCCACGAGGCCAATCGCAATATTCAGCGGCGTGAACATGCTCGCCGGCTTCGGCGTTGGAGCAGGAGTTGCGGGTGGCGGCGGCGGCGCATTCTGGGCGGCGAGCATCCCCTTCGCGTACTGCAACCGCTGCACTGTGTCGTAATCGTTTGGATTGACCTTGAGCGCACCTTCGTAGTCGTTGATCGCGTTCTGATATTGCTGCGCAAGCGAGTAGACGTAGCCACGTTTCGTCAGCAGATCAGCGTCGTTCGGCGCGAGCTCAACCGCCTTGTTGTAATCGTTGATCGCGTCCGGATACCGCTTCAGATCCTTGTAAGCTGCCGCGCGCCCACGGTAAGCCATCACGTCATTGGGATTGGCCTGAATGGCCGCACTCAAATCGTTGATTGCCGCGTCGTCGACATGCGATTCGAGATTAGCGAAACCGCGCAGCTTCAACGCCGCCGGGTCATTCGCCTTCATCTCCAGGACTTTGTTGTAGTCGGCGATCGCGGCTGGAAAGTTCTGCTGGAGCTGCAATGTCTGGCCGCGCCCGATGTAGGCCAGGTCATCCTTCGGATCGACCTCGATCGCTTTGGTAAAGTCGGCTATTGCTTCGTTCAGTTTGCCTGCATTTCGATACGCTGTGCCACGATTGGTGTAGCCTTTCGAGGCCTTCGGCGAGGCTTCGATTTCCTTCGTGAATTCCGCAATCGCCAGATCATAGTTCTTTGCCTGTGCCGCCTGCATTCCGGCTTGCGTATGAGCGGCCGCTTCCCCGCCGCCTCCACCCTTTTTCTGCGCCAAAGCCGGCTGCGCGATCAGCATCATCACCATCGTTGCGACCGACCACATGAGAGTGTTTCGAGTCTTCATATCTCGTTTAAAACAACGTATCTCGCGCGCTAAACGATTGCACCGCAAGAACAAAACCGCACTTTTAATTGCCGTCGGGTCGCTGCACTCTGCGCGCCGTGCAGCAACTCGCCCGCGGTCTCGGCACGGTCTCGCTCGTTTTCGTGCTCTTCTTCTGTACCTCCGGCGGCCCCTACACCACCGAGACGCTGATTCATTCCGTCGGCCCCGGACTCGGCCTGCACATCTTAATTGTTGTGCCACTGATCTGGTCGCTGCCGGAAGTACTAATCATCGGCGAGCTCGCGAGCATGTTACCGGAGGAAGGCGGCTACTATCGCTGGGTCGACCGCGCGTTCGGCCGCTTCTGGGCGTTTCAAAACGGCTGGCTCACCTGGATGTATTCGCTCGTGGACATGGCGATCTACCCGGTGCTCTTCATTCAGTACCTCCGCTTTTTCGTTCCAGAGCTTGATGCACGAAGCGAGACATTGATCTCGCTCGCCGTGATCTGGGGCGCGACGTGGATCAATCTGCGCGGCTCGCTTCATGTCGGTCGCGTATCCGTAATTGCCGGCACGTTCGTCATGCTCGGCTTTCTTGCCATGTCGCTCGTCAGCATCTGCCACGTCACGCACGTGCCCTGGCAACCGTTCGCGTCTGGAACAACCCACGGCTTCGGTGGCCTCGCAGTCGGCATCTCGATCGCGCTCTGGAATTACATTGGCTGGGACAATCCATCGACCGTGCAGGGCGAAGTGAAGGATCCAGCGCGCAGTTATCCGCGCGCACTCGCCTTTGCCTTGCCGCTCGTCGTTCTCGGATACTTCGTTCCGCTGCTCGCAGCACTCGGCGCGACCGATTGGACGGCGTGGATAGAAGGCGGTTGGCCGCAGATCGCCGCTGCCGCCGCCGGAAAATGGATCGCGATCTGGATCGCTCTTGGCGGCATGGTTAGCGCGCTCGCGCTTTTCAACGCGCTTCTGCTGAGTTACTCGCGAATTCCGTTCGTGCTCGCAAGCGATCGGCTCCTGCCGGCGGCTTTGGGTCGGCTGGATTCACGCGGCACGCCGCGCAACGCCGTCATCGTCTCGGCAATTTGCTATTCCATCTTCGTCCTCGTGCCATTCGGAAAGCTCGTCATCGCCGATGTGCTTCTTTATTCGCTCGCCCTCTTCCTTGAGTTCGCCGCGCTCGTTCAACTACGAAAAACCGAGCCATCACTGCGCGGCGCGTTCCGCATCCCAGTCGGTCGCGGCGGCGTCGCCGCACTGGCAGCGCTGCCGATGATCGTGCTGCTCGGCGTGGTCGCAATGTCGCTGCGTGATGGCGAATATGGCGTCCCCGCACTCATTGGCGCAGCGTTAGCCATTGCAGCCGGTCCAATTTTGTATCGCTTAGGCCAACGATCATGGAGCTGAAGCAGTATCTCGCGTCGCGCCAAAAAGTGATCGATCGAGCGCTCGATCGTTTTCTGCCAAAGCCGAGCACGCGTCCCGCCACCATTCACAAGGCAATGCGCTACAGTTTGTTCGCCGGCGGTAAACGGCTCCGGCCGATTCTTTGCCTCGCGGCGGCCGAAGCGTGCGGAGGAACTATCGACCGCGCGGTGCCTGCGGCGTGTGCGGTCGAGTGCGTTCATACCTACTCACTGGTTCACGACGATCTGCCGAGCATGGACAACGACGATTTCCGTCGCGGTCGTCCGACCTCTCACAAAGTTTTCGGTGAAGGCATCGCTGTGCTTACCGGTGACGCGCTCTTGACGATTGCCTTCGAAATTCTCGCCCAGGCAGAACCGACGAAGCGATACGGCGCACGGGAAACGTTGGCCGAACTCGCAATCGCGGCTGGAAGCCGGAAGCTGATCGCCGGTCAGGTCGCCGATCTCGAAGCGGAAGGACGCAAGACGACGCGCACGGATCTGCGCTACATCCACGAAAACAAGACCGCCGCGATGCTCGGCGTATCGGTGCGCCTCGGTGCGATGAGCGCAAACGCAACCGCGACCCAACTGCGCGCGATCAGCGATTTCGGCCAGTCGTTAGGCCTCGCCTTTCAAGTGATCGACGACATTCTCGACGTGACACAAACAAGCGAAAAGCTTGGCAAGAGTGCGGGCAAGGATGTGGCCGCTCAAAAAGCAACTTACCCGGCTGTGATCGGCCTCAACGCGTCGCGCCGCGAAGCGCAGCGACTCACGAAACGGGCGCACGATGCGCTGAAACCACTCGGCGCACGTGGCGAACGCTTGCGCCAGCTCGCGAACTACTTGCTCGAGCGCGAATACTGATCGAATCGCGTGCGGCATCGCTCCGCGAAGTCCGGCGGCAGATCGCGCAATTTGCGCAGCACCCACATCGAGCTCGCGCGACCCCACTCAATCGCGACGCCGTCGTCGATCAACTGCTGGCAGACGCAGTAGACGCCGGGCTCATAGTCGCGTGCCATGACTTCCTTTTTTTGCGCGCGGAAGCGGTTTTTCGTCCGCACCCACCAATGATGAAGACGCCGATCTCGCTCGCGCCACACAAAGCTGCCGTTCGGCAACGCGTCGTGAAATGCGGCGAGCGGCTCTCCGCTACTCAGCGCATTCCAGTGCGCCAGCACATCGGCGAGCACGCCTTCGAAACTGTGGTCTCCGTCGATAAATAAAAACCCGACCGGGACGCTTGGCAGCGGCTTGCGTGAGTCGGCCACGAGCAAATGCACGCGCTGCTTGTTGTCACCGCAGGTAAGGAATTCCTCGCACGCGGGGTCGTGACGCGGCGCGAGATCAATCGAATAAAGGTCGCGTCCGGGACTCGCCGCTGCGAGCAACGTCGTCGAGCCGGCGTGATTCCGTCCGATTTCGAGGATGTTGCCATTCGTCGCTTTCACCGCTTTCCAGAGCAGCGCTGCTTCGTCGAACCCCTGTCGGATAATTCCTCGGTTGCGGCTGTCGCAATGAAACAGCCAAACGAGATCTTCGAAACTCGCTTCACTCATGCAGCGAGCGACAGATTCGGATTAATCTCCTCGCTGACCGGTGAAGTCAGACCGGCGCGCAGACGATGCCATCCGACAAATGCAATCATCGCCGCGTTGTCGGTGCAGAGTCCTGGTTGCGCGATCCGCAACTCGAGTTGGGCATCGTGGCAAGCGATTTGCATCGCCTCGCGTAAAGCGCGGTTGCAACTTACCCCGCCGCTGATCGTGATGAATTCGCTTCGACATTCACGCGCTGCGCGAACCGTTTTTGTGACAAGAACGTCGATTACCGCACATTGAAAAGACGCGCAGACATCGTTCAGGTCATTGGCACCGACTTTGGGCAGAAGATAGCGGACTGCGGTTTTCAATCCGCTGAAGCTGAAATTGTGATCGCGCGAATCGAGCATGCTGCGCGGCAGGTCGAAACGCCGCGGGTCGCCGTCAAGCGCATGCCGCTCGATCTCCGGCCCTCCGGGATAACCGAGTCCGAGCATCTTGGCCACTTTGTCGAATGCTTCGCCTGCCGCATCGTCGACCGTCCGGCCGAGAATCGCGTATTCGCCAAGTGCCTTAATCTTGACGAG
>JBJMWW010000009.1:0-12749 GCA_045809945.1 Chthoniobacterales bacterium | reverse complement strand
GCGCAATGCCAACACCGAACGTGGCGAGTGCGACGAAGAGCGCCCAGTTGCGCGCGGCCTTGCCGTTGGGCATGAACGCACCAACGATCGCGCCGATCAGCGGAACCACCAGCAGCAAAACCAGCAGAATCGTGTTCATGCGTTACCAGGATGACCGTGTTTCCGCGCTGATACAGCTCCTCAAAAAGCGCCATGATTTCTCCGCCTGTTTTGGAATCGAGATTTCCGGTTGGCTCGTCAGCAAGAATGATCGACGGATCGTTCACCAGCGCGCGAGCAACCGCCACTCGTTGCCGCTGGCCGCCCGACAGCTCGTTAGGTTTGTGGTGCAGCCGATCACCGAGGCCGACATCACGAAGTGACTGTTCAGCACGGTGCGCACGAGTTTCGGGATCGACGCCGGCGTAGATCAATGGCAGCTCGACGTTTTTCAGACTGGTGGAGCGGGGGAGCAGATTGAACGTTTGGAAGACGAAGCCGATTTCATGATTCCGGATTCCGGCGAGCTCGTCGTCATTCATCTCAGAAACGTTCTTGCCGCTAAAAAAATAACGGCCCGAACTCGGCGTATCGAGGCAACCAAGCATGTTCATCAGCGTCGATTTACCGCTGCCGCTTGGGCCCATGATGGCGAGATACTCGTTGCGCCTGATCTGGAGCGAGACACCGCGCAAAGCGTGCACCGTCTCTTCGCCCATTTCGTAAACCTTGGTCAGGTTTTCGATATCGATCACGACCGGCCCCTGCGGTCGAATGGCGGAGCTCATGTGCGGCGACTACTTGGTCGCAAGTTTGTCGATCGTCACCGCGGCGCCCTCTTTCAGTTTGCGGCTGATCGCGCTGTAGCTGCCGGAAATCACTTCGTCGCCCTCCTTCACACCGCTCTTGATTTCCATTGAGGTGTCATCGGCGATTCCGGTCGCGACTTTCACCATCTTCGCCTTGGTGCCGGCCTTTAGGAACACAACCTTCGAGAGCTTCTCGTGCTCAAGTTTCTGATTGGTCTTCTCGAGCTTCTCGTTTGAGACTTCCGCGTTGTTGTCAGCTTTGTCGCGCAAGGCGGCGAACTGCTTTCGCTTCTCGATTTCTTCCGGGCTCAAATTCGTATCACCAGTCCGGATCGTGACACTTTGCATCGGCACCGCGATCACATCGTTTGCAACTGCCGTCTCGATATCGGCCGTGCAGCTCAAGCTCGGACGCAGGGCCACGTCATGGTCCTCGATATTGATTTTAACCTCGAAATTCGTGACCTCTTCCTGCGTGCCGGTGCCGGTGGTTTTGCCGGTGTTCGCGATCTGTTGCACGGTGCCGCGGAATTTGCGCTCACTGTAAGCGTCGACGCTAATCGTCGCTTTCTGGCCGACTTTCACGTTTACGACATCGTTCTCGTTCACGTCGACCACCGCTTGCATCCGCGACAGATCGGCCACGCGCATCACTTCGGTGCCGGCAAACTGGCCGGTTGCCACGACGCGTTCGCCGAGTTTGGAATTGAGCAGCGTAATGGTGCCGTCGATGGGCGAATAGACCGTCGTCTTGGAAAGTTGATCGCGTGCCTGGCTCGACGACGCCTGGGCTTTCTCGATGTCATGGAGCGAGCTTTCGTAGGTAGCATGCGCGACATCCATCGAGGTCTGCGCGGCAATAAAGTCCTGATCCGATATCAACTTTTTGTTGTGGAGATCCTGGCTGCGCTTGTACTCCAGCTCCATTCTCGCCATCGTCGCCTTCTGCTGAATGTTGGTGGCTTTGGCCGCGCTGATCGCTGCCTCCTGCTGCTCGAGCAACGCTTTGTATGAATCCGGCTTGATCCGCAGGAGCAGGTCATCCTTTTTCACTGGCTGACCATCGACCACCGGCAAATCGATGATCTCACCTGCGACCTCCGGTGAAATCTTGACCTCCGTCTCCGGCTGAATCTTACCCGTTGCCGAGACCGTCTGGATGATCGTTTTCCGCACCGCTTTCTCGGTCATCACCGGAATCGGCTTTTCACGTTTGCCGAAAATCATCGAGGTCACCAGCCAGATCAGGATGAGCGCAACGACGCCAATGATGATGTTGCGGCGACGACGCGAGCGCTTCCGGGGTGCGGGCGCGGTTTCAGCAGGTGTGGCTAGCGGTTGGTGCATGGCAGGGCGGGGGACCCGCCGACTGTTAGTAGGTCTTTAGATGCTTTGGAAGCAAAACCCGTTCAAGCGACTACGCGATCACAGGTTGCATTCCACGTGTAAGATGCGCTGCAGGTGGATCTTGGATTCGCGAATTTATCCGCTCGATTGCCCAGCGCGCGTGCTCCGCGATAAGCGGCTCGGAATCTGCCGCGGCGCGCTTCAGAGCCGGCAGATCGTTGTCATCGCCGACATTACCCAGCGCAACGCAGACATTGCGGAGGAATCCGCGGCGCTTGATTCGTTTGATCGGCGACCCGCGGAATAACGCGCGAAACTGCTCGTCATCCAGTCCGAGATAATCGCGCAACTCGATTTTGACTGCGGTACGCGCGGCGAAGGCCGCCTCGCGCGATTCAACAGCGAACCGGTTCCAAGGACAGGCCTCAAGGCAATCATCACACCCGTAAATTCGATCGCCGATCAGCGGCCGCAGCTCGAGCGGGATGGAGCCTTTGAGTTCAATCGTCAGATATGAAATGCAGCGACGCGCATCCAGCCGGTTCGGCGTGATCGCCCCGGTCGGGCAGGCGTCGATGCATCGCGTGCACGTTCCACAACGCGGCGTCTGCACTTGATCGACAGGCAAATCCAGCGTGGTGAGGATTTCGCCGAGGAAAAACCACGTGCCCAATTCCCGGTCGATCAGCATCGTGCTCTTGCCGTGCCAGCCGGTTCCAGCCGCCGCGGCGAAGTCGCGCTCGAGCACCGGGCCGGTATCGACATAACATTTCTGCATTCCGCCGTGTCGCTGTAGGAAACGGTCCAATTCGCGCAGTTTCGGCGTGATCACATCGTGGTAATCATCGCCGCGTGCATAACGCGCGATTCGACCGCGCTGGCGCGGCGGTTCGTCGCGCCAGTAATTCAGCGCGAGCACAATTACCGATCGCGCGCCTTCCAAGACTTGCTGAGGATCGATTCGTTTCGTCTCCCCGCGGCCGATCCAATCCATCTCGCCGGCAGCGCCGTCGCGCAGCCATTCGCGAAACTCCGCTGCATGTGCCGGCATTTCGCAGCGCGCGATACGGCAGGAAGCGAATCCAAGTCGCTTCGCCTCTGCGATCAGCGCAGATTTCAAATCGGTCGCTATCATGTTTGCGTCGCCGCCGCTCTTTCCCACTCGCGAATCACCGCCTCGCCGAGCTCTTGTTGCGCGTAATCCGAGGTGTCAATCTCTGCGTCCGCAGCGGCGCGGTAGAGCGGAGCACGCGTTGCGAGCAACTGCGCAACCGTCGCTCGCGGATTTTCAGTGCGAAGAAGCGGTCTGCTCGAGCGTCGTGAAACGCGCTCGAAGATTATCTCTTCCCGCGCGTGGAGGCTTACAATTGTGCCAAGTCGCTGTAACTCGCGGATGTTTTCTTCGCGCAGCACAATGCCGCCGCCGGTTACAATCACAGCTTCCGATTTACCATCGAGTTCGCGGAGCGCCTCCGTTTCAGCATCACGAAACCGTGCCTCGCCGAACTGGCGAAAGATCTCTGAAATCGAGATCGCGAATTTCGCGGCGACCATCTCGTCCGTATCAAAACGTGGCAGCCGCAGCTTCTGCGCAACAGCGCGGCCGGCAGACGATTTGCCGGCACCCATGAATCCAATCAGCACAAGTGCGTTGCCGCGCGTGGGCATCGCAGACGTTCCGGCGGGAAAAATCGCTTTGCAACGCTCGCGCGAATAGGGAAGTGAAGTGCCATGGCTGACCCGCAAGCTTTGGTTGCTGTAGTAATGGGTAGCTCGTCTGACTGGGAAACGATGCGCCATGCCGCCGAGTTGCTCGAACAACTCGGCGTCTCGCATGAACAACGTATCGTCTCGGCGCATCGCACACCCGACTTCATGGCTGATTTTGCGCGGACCGCAGCGGACCGCGGCTTACGCGTCATCATCGCCGGGGCGGGCGGTGCGGCACATTTGCCTGGAATGATCGCGGCGCATACCTGGTTGCCGGTGCTCGGCGTTCCCATTCAGTCGAAGGCGCTGCAAGGCGTCGACTCGTTGCTCTCGATCGCCCAAATGCCCGCGGGGATTCCGGTAGGGACGCTCGCGATTGGCACCGCCGGGGCGAAGAACGCAGCCTTGCTCGCCGCCAGCATCATTGCGCTGCACGACGGACAAGTTCAGCAAAAACTCCAGAGGTTTCGCCAACAGCAGACAGATACCGTCCTCGCGCAGCGTCTGCCATGACGGGCCGGTTTCTTCCCGGCGCGACAATCGGCGTGATGGGTGGCGGCCAACTCGGTCGCATGTTCGCGATCGCGGCGCGACGAATGGGTTATCGCGTGCACACGTTTTCGCCGGAAACGAATGGCCCGGCCGCGCAGTTTTCAGATAGTAGTACAGTCGCCGACTATCGCGACGAAGCGGCCGTCCGAAACTTTGTGCAGCAGATCGATCTGCTGACGTTCGAGTTTGAGAATATTCCAGCGGAGACCGTGGGCTGGTGCGCCGGGCATCTGCCGGTGCGACCGAGCGCATCAGTGCTACACACCGCACAACACCGGCTCCGTGAAAAAGATTTTCTCTCCCGCAACCGTTTCCCGGTTGCTCGTTACGAAGCGATCGCAACGCGCGCTGATCTCGAAGCGGCGCTGAAAAATATCGGCGCGCCCTCAATTCTCAAGACCGCTGGTTTCGGTTACGACGGAAAAGGCCAGCAGTTCGTCGACGGCAGCAAGACCGTGGACGAACTTTGGGCAGATCGGCCGGGCGATGAACTAGTGCTCGAGCAGGCGATCGAATTTGAGCGCGAGCTTTCAGTCATCGTTGCACGAGGAGCGAACGGCGAAACAGAAACCTTCCCGGTCTGCGAAAACATTCATCGCCGTCACATTCTCGACATCACGATTGTTCCGGCACGCGTGACCGACGTGATTGCGAGCACTGCGGCAGAGTTGGCGTGCGATGTCGCAGACAAGCTCGATGTGACTGGTTTGCTCGCTGTCGAAATGTTTCAGCAGCCTGGTGGTCAACTGCTGGTCAACGAACTCGCGCCGCGCCCGCACAATTCCGGTCACTGGTCGATTGAGGGCTGCGTCACAAGCCAGTTCGAGCAGCACGTGCGTGCGGTATGCGGCTTGCCTCTTGGGTCCACTCGGCTGCTGCGACCGACGGCGATGGCAAATCTTCTCGGTGATGTGTGGAACAACGGCGAGCCCGATTGGGCTGCGGCGTTACAGACGCCGAACGTTCACCTGCATCTATACGGCAAGCACGAGCCGCGTCCTCGCCGAAAGATGGGCCATCTGACCGCAACCGCAGATACCCTCGATGAAGCGATCAATGCCGTGAGATGTGCGAGGGCTGCGCTGAACCCTCAGGGTGAAGACTGAAATCGTTCGCGGCAAGGATGCAGTACCGCGTGCGGTGCGGCTGCTCCGCGCCGGGGAGCCGGTCGCGCTGCCAACCGAAACTGTTTATGGTCTTGCGGCCGACGCATTAAATCCACGCGCCGTCCTGAAGGTGTTCGCGGTTAAGAAACGGCCGCGATTCGATCCGCTGATTGTTCATGTTCCCGGCCCTGAGTGGATCGATGAAATCGCGCGGGTCCAAGGCTCGCTTTTATTTCTCGTCGAACGACTCGTAAAAGACTTCTGGCCGGGCCCGCTCACGCTTGTCTTGCCGCGGCGCCGAAACGTTCCGGATGTGGTGACTGCAGGGTTGCGGTCAGTCGCCATTCGAAACAGTGCGCACAAAGTTTTCAGCGCGATCATCACTGAGTTTGGTCGCCCAGTCGCAGCGCCGAGTGCGAACCGTTTTGGACGAATCAGCCCTACGTCGGCTGCTGATGTACGGGACGAACTCGCCGGTAGAATTCCGCTCATCGTCGACGGCGGCCGGACCGAACATGGTATTGAATCCACCGTCGTCGCGCTGCGTCGCGGCGAAATCGAAATTCTGCGGCGCGGGCCGATCACAGCGGAGCAACTGCGGCGAATCGCGCCGGTCGTTTTTCGCGAACCATTGAAGCGACCAAGGTCTCCCGGCCAACTCGCGACTCATTACGCGCCACAAACGCCGTTGCAGATCATCGCTTCGGCTAATGCCTTTCGGCCGCGGAAAAACATGCGCTACGGATTGCTCGCGTGGCGCACGCCGCAGGCCGAGCAGTTCGCCGAGACGCGACAACTCAGCGAGCGAGGCGATCTGGCCGAAGCCGCGGCAAATCTGTTTCGCTGTCTGCGTGAACTCGATCGGATGGATCTCGACTTCATCATTGCCGAAAGCGTGCCGGAGCGCGGAATTGGCAGCGCGATCATGGACCGTCTTCGCCGCGCTGCTGCGAAGCGGAGTTGATTGTCACTGCGAGCAGTTCTCAAACGCCGCCGGTTCACCACGCAGGATTGCGAGCACTTCGCCGGCAAAATGTAGAGAGCCCGTAATTAAAATCGGGGCGGCACACTTTTCCGCGCTGCGAATCGCATCGGCGACGCTCGTGGCGATCGTCACGTCGGCGTCTGTCACGCTATCAATAATTGCGCGGAGTTCCGTTGGCGGAATTGCTCGATCACACTGGAACGGCGGCAGCACAACGTGAGCGGCGATCGGAGCGAGGATTTGCCAGAATGAAGTCGCGTCCTTGTCACTCAGCATGCCGGCTACCACGACTGCGCGCTGGTTGGCAAATTGTTCGCGCCATGTCGCGACCAATACACGCGCGCCGGCGATATTGTGCGCGCCATCGACAACAATGTGTTTATCGATGCGCTGGAAACGCGCTGGCCAATCGACTGATTCCAGGCCTTTCGCGATCGCGGCTTGATCGATCTCGATCTTCCCGTCATTTAGCGCAGCGACGGCGAGCGCGGCGTTTTCCATTTGATGTTTTCCATCGAGCGCCAGCCTGACATCGCGCAGCGGCTCACTAATAAAACGAAGTGGTGCTTCGCATTCGTCGGCACGATGCCGAATCACGCGCTCGGCATCCGTGTGTTGCGGTGCGCTGACGACCGGCACATGCGGTTTGATGATGCCGGCCTTCTCCGTCGCGATTTGCTCCAGCGTACTGCCGAGCCATGCCTGATGATCAAAATCTATCGGCGTGATCGCGCAGACGGCCGGTTCGCTCGCGTTCGTCGCATCGAGTCGTCCGCCCATGCCCGTCTCGAGCACGACGGTCTCGCAACGTTGCTGCTTGAAATGCAAAAGCGCGAGCGCGGTGGTGATTTCGAAAAACGTCGGATGCGGATCCCACGAGGTCACTAATTCGCGGATCGCGCTAAGACCGAGCGCGACATCATGCTTTTCGATCATTTCGCCATTCACCCGAATGCGTTCGCAAAACGTGATCAGGTGAGGGGAGGTGAAGAGACCGGTGCGATAGCCTTGTGCCTGGCAAATCGCTGCGGCCATCGCGCAGGTGGAGCCTTTGCCGTTTGTGCCGGCGACGTGGACAACGCGTGCATCGAGTTTTGTTACATCGAGCGCGGCGAACAGACGGCGAGCGTTTTCCAGCCCGAGCTTGACGCCGAAACGCTGCACGCCATGGAGCCACGCGTGCGCTTCGTCATACGTCACGTTTTCGGCGCGAGGTAAGTAAGGAACTGCGCGATCTGCGGCCGCATTCGGCGCCGGTGAACAATTGCGTCGACCAGCCCATGTTCCTCGAGAAATTCCGCCGTTTGAAAACCTTTTGGCAAATCCTGGTGCGTGGTTTCTTTGATCACACGCGGACCGGCGAAACCGATCATACTCTTCGGCTCCGCAATGACCACGTCGCCGAGGGAGGCGAAACTCGCCATCACGCCCGCAGTCGTCGGATTCGTCAGCACGGAAATGTAAGGAAGTCGCTCGCTGGCGTGGCGCGCGAGTGCGCCGCTTGTCTTCGCCATTTGCATCAGACTCAGCATGCCTTCGTACATGCGTGCACCACCGGACGCTGAGATGATGATGACCGCGCAGCGATTTGCAGTTCCGAACTCAATGATGCGCGTGATGCGTTCACCGACGACTGAGCCCATCGTGGCGGCGAGAAAACTGAAATCCATCACGGCGATCGCGACTTTCGCTCCTTCGATCGCGCCGTGGCCGGTGACAACGGCATCGGCGAGGCCGGTGTTCTCCTGGTATTTGCGCAACCGGTCCTTGTAACTCGCCATCCCCTGGAATTGCAGAGTGTCGACGGAACGCAGATCGGCGTCGTGCTCTACGAACGAGTCCGGGTCGAGCAGGTTCTCAAGCCGCTCCTTTGCCGACCAGGCGAAGTGATAATCGCACCGCGGGCAAACACGAAGATTTTGCGCGACCTCGATCTCGTGCACCACCTCGGAACAGCCGGGGCATTTCTGCCAGAGACCCTCCGGAATATCGCCGCGGCGTTTCCTGCCGCCGCCTCCGAACGGAGGTTTTCTGAAAATCGCCATATCACGCGCGGGCCGCGGTTGCAGCATGGACCGATACTGCACCGGCCGTTTTCAGGACACGAGCGCATTCGCTCAACGTCGAGCCGGTCGTGAGCACATCGTCGATCAGGAGCACGCGCAACCCTTGCACGTCCGCGCCGCGGCGTAAACGAAAGGCGCCCTCGAGGTTTCGCATTCGCTCGGCGCGATCGTATGCCGTTTGCGTCGTCGTGTAGCGAATACGTTCGAGCACGTCGTGAAGGCGCAGACCGGTTTCTCGAGCGAGCAATTCAGCCAACAGCGCCGCCTGGTTGAAGCCGCGCTCTCTTTGCCGCGCGGAATGTAATGGCACCGCTACCACGAGATCAAAGCTTCGATCGGTCAGCCGCGGGTCCTCCAACGCCGCGCACAGCCAACCGGCGAGCGGATGCCGGAGATGCCGCTGGTGACCATATTTAAAGTCGTGAAGAACCTTCCGCACGACACCGCGGCTACGATAAGCCGCGACCGCGCATTCAAAGTGAAGCTCGCGGTGAGCGCAGTTTGCGCAGGTGAATGTGTCGGAAATCGCACCACCGAACGGTTCCGAGCACCTCGCGCAAAATGGCGGCGTGAGACGCGGTGCTGATGCCTCACAGCCTGCGCAGAGATATTCATCAAACTCGATCGCGGCGTCGCAGCTTACGCAGACTGCCGGATACAATACCGACGCCGCAGCTCGCAAGGTGTCACGCAGCACGTGTGCGCGCATAGCGAAACCACGCAATCATTAGCAGCCACGTCGCCGCAACGGTGAGTAACGGCACGAGGCCGATGAGAAGATTGCTGCCGATCCACGGCTCCGCGACACCTCTCTGTTTGGCGAATTTTCCGAACACTCCCGCGACGAGAATCCAACCAGAATGCAGTCCGATTGGCAGCCACAGGGATTTGGTCCGAATTCGTGCGTGCACCAGCACACAGCCGATAAGGAACAGCGTGCAGAAACTGGCGAGCACCATGGTTCGATTGCGGAATCCATCAAACGCGTGTGCGATTGAGACAAAGCCCGAATACCAGGTGGGATCCGCCGAGGTTCCAGCCGGCGCTTTTAGAAAGTGCAAAATCGAAAAGAGCGCGGAGGTCAGCAATGCGCCCGTGCGTTCGCCGAGTCGGGCAAGCACGGCAAAAAAAACGCCGCGAAAGAGCGCTTCTTCGATCAGCGGAACGATCAGTGCGGCGACCACGACAGTGCCGAGACCTTTCGAAGCGCCTCCAGGCTTCAGATAATATGCGTGCGACGTGATCAAACCCGTCGCTGTAAAGAGCAGGGGAATCGCAGCCAGACAAAAGCCTGCGACGACGTCACCGAGCCAGCTTCGATTTCGCTCCAGGCCGAGATCATCTCTTGTCCGGATTCGCAGACTGCGCAGGAGCGGCCAGAGAAACGCGATGGCCGCGATGAGCAGGGCGCGATGAAAGAAACTCTCGAAATCGTACTTAGCCAGCGGCGGAAAAATTCCATGCGCTGCAGCCGCATGGGCAGCCCAGAAAAGCCCGGGGGCGATGAGCGCGCCGACCACGGCTGTCGCGATGAAATAGCCCAGCAATCTCGCTGCGTCCTTCAAGCCGCTCATGTAAGATTCCCAGGTCGTGCGCAGTCAACACATATGGACAAATCGCGACGAGGATGGCCGCAAACGGGAAGTGCGCGTAACAAAGTTCGGCGGCACCTGGCGGTTCCAGGCTAAGTACGCCGATGAAGAGCGGTGGACTTACTACGACACGCCTGAACTCGACGACCTATTGGCGTTGCAAGACATCGTCTCGCGCAAATATCAGCGGCGCCGCGCCTCTGCGGAAGACGTAGCAGCTATCAACAAATTACTTCGTGATCGCGCTGCGTGAAGACGCCGAAGCTTCGTCTCGATCTGGCGCTGGTTGAGCGCGGCCTGAGCGTAACACGCGAGCAGGCACAACGCGCGATCATGGCTGGCGAGGTGCGGATCGACGACCGTGTGGCGACAAAAGCGTCGGTAATGGTGACGGCGGAAATGAATGTCGCAATTGCCGAGCAGCCGAAGTTCGTTGGCCGGGGCGGCCTAAAATTAGAGGGAGCTCTCGATTCTTTCGCTCTTAATGTCCGTGACGCGGTTGCTCTCGACATCGGGGCATCCACCGGCGGCTTTACAGATTGCCTTTTGCAACGCGGCGCGGCGAAAGTGTACGCGATCGATGTTGGGCACGGACAGCTCGCCTGGAAAATCCGCAATGATCCACGCGTCATCGTTCGCGAAAAACTGAACGCCCGTTACCTGAGCCGTGCAGACATTCCCGAGCCGATTCATGTCTGCGTTATCGATGTCTCCTTCATTTCGCTGACTTTGATCTTGCCGAATGCCTTCGAGTTGTTAACTCCAAGCGGTGTGCTCCTCGCGCTGATCAAGCCGCAGTTTGAGTTGCAACCGCAGGAGGTCGGCGCCGGCGGCATAGTCAGCGACCCGCAACTGCACGAAAAAGCCCAAGCGAGGATTCGGTCGTTCGTGACGAACGCCGGAAATCAGGTAGTTGGCGTCGCCCCTTCCGTAGTCCGCGGCACCGACGGGAACCAGGAATTCTTTTTATGCGCGCGAAAACAGTTGGCCTGATCGCGCACACCGCAAAGGCGGGCTCACCGGACCTCGTTCGCCAGGTCTCGGCGGAATTTGAACGGCACGGCGTGCGCGTTCTGGTCGAGCAGAAGACCGCGGCGCTGGTCGCTCAGCAGTCGGATTTCACGATCGCCAACCTCGCAGCCGAGACAGACCTGCTTGTGGTGATTGGTGGTGATGGAACGATTTTGAACGTGGTCGGCCAGCTCGATGACATTATGCCGCCAATCTTTGGAATTAATATCGGCGCGCTCGGTTTCCTAACCTGCGCCAACTCGTCCGCGTGCGTCGAAGCTGTGGAATCCATCGTTCGTGGCGAGATCGCGTTCAGTAAGCGTGCGCTGCTCGAAATCTCGATTACCGGCGTAAGCAAAGCGGTAACCGCGCTGAACGACGCAGTGTTCAGTCGTGGCGAAATTTCCCGCCTGATTCGCCTCAAAACAAAGGTCAACAATGAGTCATTGACTGAATACAATGCAGACGGATTAATTATCGCTACACCGACAGGATCAACGGCTTACTCACTTTCTGCTGGTGGCCCGATCCTCGCCCCGGACTCCGGTTCGTTTGTCATCACGCCGATCTGTCCGCACGTGTTGACAAACCGCTCAATTATCGTGGACGAGAGTGCAACGATTGAGGTGGAAGTGAGCGAGCGCGATTACCCGGTCTTCCTTACGATCGATGGGCGCGACCCGGTTCCTGTGAGCCACGCCTCAATCGTTTCGATCAAAAAATCTGCACGCGTCCTGCCGCTTGCCGCACTTCCAGGCGCCTCATTCTTTAACGTGGTCCGCCAAAAGCTGAAATGGAGCGGCAGCAATTTTTGAGAGAAAACTCTCTCAGGCGCCTGCCGGAATTGGCAGGCGCTTCCTTCGCACTTCCGAATTAGCGCCGGAAACTAGTGGCCGCCACCGAGGCTGCTTATCGCGTTTCCGCCGCCATCGAAGTTGCCCTGCCCACCGCGTTGCTGGAGATCCAGAACGAGGCGTCCGCCATCATACTGATGGACGTTCTGAGCCGGCGGCATCGAGTGGCGTGTGTTGGATGCTACGCGCGGACTGGTCGCGCATGACATCAGCAACAAGCACGCGGCTGAAACAGCGCCGGCTGTGCGGATGGTTTTGTTTTTCATGGTTTTTGGTTTGTTGTTGTCGAAGAAATTCCTAGCGACCGCCTCCGCCGATAAAGTTGCCTTGGGAGTCGGCCACGCCGCTGCCGCCGCCTTGCTGCATGCGTTTTACCATTTCGCCGCCTTCATAGGTGTTCACGTGCTGTGCCGGCGGCGTCTTTGATTTATTCGACGCCACCGTGCGCGTGGTCGTCGTCTCACATGAAACGACCAGCAGCGAAAGTCCCAGCAGAGGAACCAACGCTTTGATTTTCATGTGCTCCATACCAGCAAAACCGAAGGGCACGATCAATCTATTTCGTGCTACGAGGAGAGGTCGGCGAAATTGCCGCGGAATCGACGTCATATCCGATACCTCCATTTTATATGACATATATTGTATGATGTTGTTCAAAGAAGCTCTTGGATGTGTGGTGACCTTGACCTGATCCCGGCCACTGCTACCCTCGGCCCGACATTCCCTTTGTATGATCTT
>JBJMWW010000008.1:0-3461 GCA_045809945.1 Chthoniobacterales bacterium | reverse complement strand
TGCGCGACGCAACAATCGATTGGCGAATCAAACACGGCGCGGCGGACAATACCGGCTACTGGTGGAGTTTGCCGGTCGTGGCGGAGACGTGGGACGGATTTTTAAACGACATCAACGGCTTTCACGTTAAGCCGGAGCACGTCGCACATGCACTCGACATGGCGACCGCTGGCCCAATTGAGGAAGGCAGTGTGGGCGGTGGAACCGGAATGGTCTGTTATGAATTCAAGGGCGGCAGCGGTAGCGCGTCGCGTCTCGTCGCGATGAAAGACAAGGAGCATGCCGACGCGCCGAGCTATACCGTCGGCGCATTCGTCCAGGCAAATTGCGGCCGACGGCCGCAGCTCACGATCGCCGGTGTTCCGGTCGGGCGCGAAATTCCTGGCAATGTCTACGGCCAGGACACCGGCTCGATCATCATCGTCGTTGCGACGGACGCACCGCTCCTGCCCAACCAACTTAAGCGTCTCGCGCGCCGCGCCAGCATGGGATTGGCGCGAACCGGCAGCGTCTCCGGGAACGGCTCAGGTGATTTATTCCTCGCATTTTCAACAGCCAATCCGGGCGCGGCCGATCCAGCCGCGGTGACGCACGATGTCAAAACGGTGCCCAACGATCGAATGGATCCGCTCTTCGCCGCGACCGTTCAGTCGGTCGAGGAAGCGATTATCAACGCGCTTGTCGATAACCAGACGATGGTCGGCCGCGACGGTCACCGCGTCGAATCGCTTCCACACGACCGCGTGCGCGACCTTCTGAAGAAGTACGGGCGCTAAGAACGGAAGTCTTATCCAGCCGGCGTGGTTGGCTGAACATCCGGCGGCAATTCGATCGCGCGCAGCCGCCAGCCGGAAAGTGAGAACCGGAAATAAAGTTTTGTTTGCTTCGCATCGACCACGAAGTCGCGCGGACCTATAAAGAACGCGCGGCGCACGTTCGACCAGTCGAAGTTATGGCGCGCGACCGGTGCGGCTTCGCTCGGATTTGGTGGCTGCTTCTGCGCGATGGCGATGTGCGGATCAGCGAGTAGCTCGACGATGCCATCCGGGGTGACGTAGGCATCGACCAGAGTATCGATCAAACTTGGTCCCGCGTTTGCCAACATGGCTCGCCAGCCGTTCTTTTTCTTGTTCGCTGATGCGTCAGGAAAGAAACGCGCACGCAATTCGCGCTTGAGGGACTCCCGCAGAGCAGGAAAATCGACATGCGCCGCGATTGCATCGCGGTCGCTGGCGCTGACAGCTTCGCGAAAACGCCAGAAGGAAACGTATGGCGACGCGCCGTAGCAGACGACGATCAATGCGATTACAAATCCTGCGACGAGTGCAAGTTTGCGGCCGGTCATTTCTCCTCCAGTTCGTCGAGCAACTGCTTCTTCAGGTGGCGTCGCGCTGATTTTTTGATTGCGCGGCGTTCCGCGGCGACGACTTGCTTCTCAGCCTCGCGCTGGCTGCGCGTGCGCGTGTCGATGTCATGGGACAAGTGCGCGATCTGCGGTCGATTCGAGCCGACTTTTCGCTCCGAAGGTTTGGCGTACGGTTCCACCAGCAAGTTTACAATCGAAAAGCGAGGGCGCGCTATTTGTATTCTATGGGCGCTCGACCGTTGTTAACTTGCGGCTCATGGCGACCGTCTTTTTGCTCTCTGCCGCTCCGCCAAAAGAGCAGACCGCCTTCAACATGGCCGCATTAGCTGCGTTGCAACGGAGCGCAACGCAGGATCGCTTCGGCGTGCACCGACTGGTCGATGATCCGTCTGCCGCCGACATGATCATTTTCGCTGAACTGAACGGCGCCGGACTGCATTTCCAGGCGATCCGGCGGCATCCGCTGGTGAAACGTTATCGCGAAAAGTGCTTCATCTTTTCGTCGAACGCTTATCTGATTCCATTTCTTCCCGGCGTCTACGCATCGATTGAGCGGCGCTGGTTTTCGCGCAGGACACTCTCCGGATTCCATGTCAGCGAACTGCTAAACGAATTCACGACCTTCACTCCGTCGTCAGATGATTTGCCCTACCTCTTCAGCTTTATCGGTTCAACCGCGACAGCGCCGGTTCGGCGCGATCTGGCTCGCGTAAAACATCCGCGCGGATTGTTCCGCGACACCGCTGAAGAATTTGCGCGCGTCTCGACCGCGAAGATGACCGTAAGCGAGGCGCGTGCTTATCACCGGCAATACGTCGAGATTACGAAGGCAACCAAGTTCGTGCTTTGCCCGCGCGGGCTCGGCGTAGCGACACTGCGTCTGTTTGAAACGATGCGCATGGGGCGAGTGCCGGTGATCATCGCCGACAATTGGGTTGAGCCGCCCGGTCCGGAGTGGTCGCGATTCAGTATTCGCATTGCCGAACGCGAGGTGGATCGCATTCCGCAAATCTTGGAAACGCGGGAACAGGACGCAGTCGCGATGGGCGCGCTGGCGCGTGAGGAATGGGAGCGCTGGTTCTCGGACGAAGTGGCCTTCCACCGCGTCGTCGAATCGTGTTTACAATTGCGGAAGCAACGGCGTTTTCCGGAAGCGTTGGCACGCTGGCCCGTCTATCTCCAACTGCTGCGGCCTGTTCATTTGCGGTTCGCGCTGCGAAAACCGTATCGCGTTGCGCGTCAGCGCTTGCTGCGACGCACGCGCGATACCGCGAAAGCGATGCCGCACCTGGCCTGATTAATCGGTGCTCCGCGCGCCGGGTTTTAGAAAACGCTCCACGGCTGCTTCGATGTCGGCGATCGACAGCGGCTTGCGCAGAAACGCGTCGCCGCATGTGGCCACGGCACGTTCGCTCTCGTTGTTCTCGCCGTAGGCGGAGTAGTAAATTATCGGCACCTTCGGGTGCGATTTGCGCAGTTTCTGACAAAGCTCAATCCCGGTGCCGTCCGGCAGCCGCACATCGAGGATGAACAAATCGAAGTCGATTTCGCGCGCCAGCTCCAGACCTTCGGTAACTGAACCGGCGGTCATCACCCCGTAGCCGCAGTCCGCGAGCAACGCAGCCATCATCAGCCGCGTGTCCTGATGGTCGTCGACGTGGAGAATGCGCCCTTTTGTTGCCACGCGGGAGCTTTACTCGCTCCGCAATGAAACAGAAAGCGGAATTTCTGCTTGACTCCACATAGCCCAGTTGTGCAAAACGGGGTCGAACCACAGTTATTCACAGGAGAAAAATCAATATGGGAATCTGGAACCGCAGGGGTCGCGCTATTGGCGCGGCGATTTTTGCACTCTCAATTTCACCGGCGCTCGCGACCGTTGTTTGGCAGCTAAATCCGAATAATCAAAACCAGCCCGCGAACTCGACTACCGAGTCATACACCGTCAGTGGCCGCACGATCACCGCGACCGGTTATGACAACCACAACGGTATCGGCACGGCGACGGAGTTGTACTTCAAGAATGTCGGACCGATTAACGGCGCATTCGAAACCGGGCTCGGGGTCAACAACACCGCCGATCACGAACTGCAGG
>JBJMWW010000007.1:0-5000 GCA_045809945.1 Chthoniobacterales bacterium | reverse complement strand
TTGCGCCGCCGTGCGCGGTATCCAGAGCATGAAAAACGTGCTCCGGCTTAACGTGAAAGCCATTGATGTCATTGAGCCAGCCGTCCCAAGTTTCGGCGACCACCGGCAAACTCCACCAGTACCCGGTGGTGTCCGCCGCGCCGTGTTTGATTCGCCAATCGATTGTTGCGTCGCGCACCACACCGACACTGTGCGTGTTCGTGATCATCACTGGCCCTTCGAGAAAGCCGCTCTCCTCGACCCAGGCGATGCCCGTCATCTCGCCATTTCCATTCAAGCTGAAATAGCCGGCGTAGACCGGATCGTTCAGCGATGCGTGACCGCGTGGCAAAATCGCCGTCACGCCAGTACGGACCGGACCTTTGCCAACATCGAGTTTCCCCTCTCCTTCGATGATCGTCGTGTAGCCAACCTCAACGCCTGCGACATCGGTGATGGCGTTGAGTTTCGCCGGCGTGCCCTCAAATGGAATGCCGAGATCACGCGCGCGGACTTGCTGTTTCGGCGGCGCGCTCAGCGGCTCGCGCGCAAAAGCGGAAAGCGCGAAGAACAGGAGCAAGAAAGAGATGCGTTTCATTTCTTGAGGCGCGTCCATTTCTCCTCGGCGAATGTCTTCCATTCGCCTTTCTCCGTCTGGCGGATGAGCGAGGTCCACGACTTGTCTTGGTCGAAGCTGAAAGTGTTGCGCAGCGATGCTTCCTTCGAATCGAAGTTCAATTCGATCGCGTGTTTCGCGGCATCGAGCTCGCCACCACCAAGCGCCGATTCACTCGCACCATAAACATCCATCCAGTGGCAGATGTAACGCTTCGCTGCGTCATCGTAGCCGATAAAGACGACCGCTTCGTATTGCGCCGGCTTATCCGCGTAACCGTAATCCAACCGGATCCAATGATGATTGAGCGCCCACTCGCCGCGCACGCTGCTCTCGGTCGTCTTGCCGTTGCCCATTTTGCGTTCGATCCGCCACTCGCCGACAAAATTGTCGAGAAATGGATCTTTCAATTCGCCTGGCGGCGGCGCCTGAGCGGCAGCCAACGTGATCGCGACCGTCGCGGTCGCAAGAAGAACTGAGACGCTAAGTGTTTTCATATTTGTGCTGCAAATGATCGATGTAATCGCTGTATCGCGCGGCCAGCGCTGCGCTTTCGATGAAGAGAATGTTTTCGGCGTTGAACTGCGCGCTGCGAGAAAAATTATAGGAGCCGGTAATCACGGTGTCGTCGATCACGAGCACTTTGTTGTGCATGAAATCATGTCGACCAGTCGGCGTGTAAGGCGTCGATTTTTTGCCGACCAGACCGGCGCGCGCAATGATTTCCTTGAGCGCCGGAATCTTCCAGCGATTCGATGGCACCGTCTCCCATTGCCGGTAGACGTCTTCCATTTGTGTCCGGTCATAGATGCCGTCGATCTTGACGCGTTGCGCGCCAATCAGCTCGGCGACGGCACCGATCAGCGTGCCGGAGTTGATCAGCAAACTGCAAATGCGGACGCGTTGCTGCGCGTTCCGGACGCGCCGCGCGACCTCTTCGTCGATCTGCAAACCGCAGCCGGGTGAAAACATCACGCGGACATTTGCCGGCGCACCGGCAAAGGTCAGTTGCACGTCGCTCGTCTTGATTTCGCCGGTGTTCTCGAAGTTTTCCCGACGCCAAATGTCCTCGAAGTCCTCCGCATAAGCCGTGGCTATCTCGGGGGAATCGATTGTCACCACGTTGTTCTCCATCAATGTGAACGCGTCATCGGTGAAGTTAAGCGAGCCCGTCCAGACGCTGCTCGCATCCCGAACGATAAATTTGTGATGCATCAACTTCATCCCGCCGATTTGCCGCCACGGAAAACCTAACGATGCGATCTGCGCCGATGTGCCCGGTGCGGCCGGGTCCTGGCCGGCAGCGGTGTCTGGGTGCTGCGGCTTGTCGCCATCGCAACAGATCCGAACCTGGACGCCGGCTTTGGTGCGTTCGTTCAACGCTTCGTGCAACTGCGCCTTCAACCCATCGCTCAGTCGCATGTCGTAAAGCGCCAGATCGAGCGTGCTCCGTGCTGCGCTAATGAACGTGACGAGGCGCTCCATCACATCGCGGCTCGCTTGCTCGTCCTGCGCGAGAAAAAAGACCGCGATACTGTCCATCGCGGGACTGTTTTCCATTTCGCCTTCTTCAGCGAGGCATTAGATTGCGGCTGTGAGCTACGAAGTTTTCGCGCGAAAGTACCGGCCGCAGACTTTCGGCGACATCGTTGGCCAGCAGCACGTCGTGCGCACGCTAAAAAATGCAGTCGAGCAGAACCGGCTGGCCCACGCGTATCTCTTTGTCGGACCACGCGGCACCGGCAAAACTTCGACCGCTCGTATTTTGTCGAAGGCGCTGAACTGCATGAACGCGACAGCGCCAACCGTGACGCCGTGCGGGCAATGCGATTCATGCCGCGAAATCGCGCAGGGTAACTCGCTCGACGTCCTCGAGATTGACGGCGCGAGCAACAATGGTGTGGAGCAGGTGCGCGAGCTCCGCGACAACGTGCGTTACGCGCCGAGCAAAGGGCGCTTCAAGATCTATATTATCGACGAGGTTCACATGCTCACCTCGCAGGCTTTCAACGCGCTGCTTAAGACGCTCGAGGAACCGCCGCCACACGTGAAGTTCATCTTCGCGACAACTGAACCGCAGAAAGTTTTGCCGACAATCCTGAGCCGCTGTCAGCGCTTCGACATGCATCGGATCCCGGCAAATCTGATCGCCGATCACCTTCAGTTCATTGCCAAGAAAGAAAAATTTTCGCTCGAAGCCACAGCCGCTCATGCGATCGCGCGCGCCGCGGACGGCGGTCTGCGCGACGCCGAGTCAATGCTCGACCAGCTGGTTGCGTTCTGCGGCGAGAAGATTGCCGAAGCCGATGTGCTTAACGTCTTTGGGCTGACAAGTGAGTTCACCGTAGCGCAATTCACCGAGCACCTGCTGCGGCGCAGCACGGTCGAAGCCCTCGATCTGCTGCACAGCGAAGCCGACAAGGGCAAGGACATGATGAAACTCATGTCCGATTTAATCGCGCATTTGCGCGACCTGCTTGTCTTCAAAGTGAAGCCCGAAGCGGTCTCGGATGAAGTCGATCCTGAGCTTCACAAATGTTTCGAGCGAGCGGCCGCGCTCGTGGAGACCGATCGCCTGCTCGAGTTGATCGATCAGTTCGCCGCCGCCGAAGGCCGGATGAAATGGGTGCCGAACAAGAAGCTCCATTTCGAAGTGGCGGTGATCAAAGCGATCCAGACCTTGAACCAGGTGACGTTGAGCGACGTAATCGAGAATCTTTCCGCGCTTCGCGACGCGAAGGCGCCGGCGCCGAACGTTGCTCCTGTAGCCGCGGTCGCCGGCCGCGGCTCCGAGATTGTTCCGCCGCGGCCGGCGACCGCGGCTACAGCTCAGCCAACCGCTGAGCAGCTCGATGCGAAAACGATCTGGACAAAAGCGATCGAGCAGGTTGCGAAGCGCCGCCCATTAATTCACGGCTGGGTCGACGCAGCAACGCCTCTCGGCAGCGAAGGCCGCTTCTTCACTCTCGGCTTTCCGCCGGAGGAGAAAACGGCAATGGAGTCCCTCTCATTTCCACGCAACCGTGAGTTTCTCGAATCGATCCTGAACGAAATCAGCGGCCGCGAGTTGAAACTAAAGCTCGAACTGAAAGAAGGACTGCCGAACAAGAAGCCGGCGGCGGCGGCGGAGTCGAAGAAAAGTAATCCGCAGGAAGCGTTTCGCGATGACCCGCTGATCCGCGAAGCGCTCGAGATTTTCCAAGGCGAAATCAAATCCTGACCACCCGCTTATGAACCTGAACAAGCTGATGAAGCAGGCGCAGAAGATGCAGGAGCAAATGCACAAAGCGCAGGCCGAGCTGGAAGAAAAAACGGTCGAGGTTCAGGCCGCCGGCGGCAAGGTTACGGTCGTCGCGAATGGCGCCGGCGACGTCGTGTCACTCAAGATCGCGAAAGAGATCGTCGATCCTGAGGACGTCGAGTTCCTGGAAGAAGCGGTTCTCACCGGCGTCAAACAAGCGATCGAACAAGGCAAAGCTCTCGCGCAGGACGAAATGTCGAAGATCACCGGCGGCCTCGGCGCAGCCGGACTTGGTTTGTAGGAGCGAGCAATTCCTCATCGCGTGGATTTGCTCCGGCCGCTTAAACAGCACTTCGGCTACGATGAATTCCGGCCGTTGCAGCGCGAGATCATCACGGATGCGCTGAGCGGGCGCGATGTGTTTGCCCTGTTGCCGACAGGCGGCGGGAAGTCGCTCTGTTTTCAATTACCGGCACTGCTCCGCGATGGACTGACCATCGTGGTCTCGCCGCTGATCGCGCTGATGAAAGATCAGGTGGATGCACTGCGGACGAGCGGGATTGCGGCGACGTTTCTGAATTCGACGCTCGATGAAAGCGAAGCGAAGGCGCGCTGGCGCGGCTTGCATCGCGCCGAGTTCAAGCTGCTCTACGTCGCGCCGGAGCGCTTGATGTTGAGCGGCTTTCTCGAGAAAGCACTTAATTGGAACATCGCGCAGTTCGCGATCGATGAAGCGCACTGCATCAGCGAGTGGGGCCACGATTTCCGGCCCGAATATCGCGAGCTAAAGAAGCTGCGAACGCAGTTTCCCGATGTGCCGATGATGGCGCTGACCGCCACCGCGACCGAGCGGGTGCGCGACGACATCGTGAAGCAGCTCAAGCTGCGCGAGACGAGTTGTTATGTTGCGAGTTTTAACCGGCCGAACCTGACCTATCGCGTCGCGCCGAAGACGTCGGCCTACGACCAGACGCTGGAATTCATCCGCGCGCGGCGTGACGACAGCGGCATCGTCTATTGCGCCAGCCGGAAGAGTGCCGAGTCGATCGCCGAGAAACTGCAGCGCGACGGCATTGCCGCAAAGCCATACCACGCTGGTATGGAATCGAAGGACCGGACGAAAAACCAGGAGGCGTTTCTGCGCGACGACGTTCGCGTCGTTAC
>JBJMWW010000006.1:0-5101 GCA_045809945.1 Chthoniobacterales bacterium | reverse complement strand
CGGCGGCTCGCCTCCAGCGCCCGGGACGACGGGTTTGTTCCATGTCGCGATCCTCTACCCGACTCGGGCCGCGCTGGCTGACGCGCTGCGTCGATTGATCGCGGCCAACGTTCCGCTAGTTGGCGCGAGCGACCACGGCGTAAGCGAAGCGCTTTATCTGCGCGATCCGGATGAGAACGGAGTGGAGCTTTATCGCGACCGTCCACGCGAAGAATGGCCGTTCGATGAGCACGGCAATCTCGCGATGTACAGCCAAGCGCTCGACGTTGAAGCGCTGCGGCGCGAGTTGTAAAGGGTAGGGAGAGCGCGCTCCGCTGTCTGCCGACGCCGCAGCGCAGCGTGCCTACCGCAGCGCGTCGGCCATCAACTCGGCGAAATGCTTCGGCCGGATCGGCGTGAGGTGCTCGATCTGATGTCGACAGCTCGTGCCGCTGGCGACGATCGTCGCGCCGGTCGGCTGCGCGCTGATTTTCTTCAGCAGATCGTCGGCTACCGCGAGCGACACGTTGTACTTCGATTCGAGTGCGCCGAATGCGCCGGCCATTCCGCAGCAACCCGTCTCCATCACACGCGCATCCCGGCCGGGAAGACGTTCGGCCAATTGCGCCATGAATCCGGTTTTGATCAGCGACTTCGCGTGACAATGGGTGTGAATTGCGACGGATTCGGGCCGCGTAGTGAATGCAAGTGCGTTCGGTTCTTTGCGCAGCAGATCGTCGATGAATTGCTCGAAGAGAAAACAACGTTTCGCGACCGATTCCCAGCCGTCGAGTCTCAGCTCACGATAATCGTCGACAAACATCGAGTAGCAGGACGGTTCGAGGAAGATGATCGGCGCAGTGGTGTTCGCGAGCAGCGCGATGTTGTACGCGCCGAGCTTCGCCGCGTAATCGAGATTGCCCTGACTGAACGCAGGACGGCCGCAGCATTTGCGGTGTTCAGGTAACGAGACCTGAAAGCCCGCGGCTTCGAGCACCGCTACCGCAGCCTTGCCGATGTGCGGTTCGTGATAACGGACAAAGGTGTCGTCCCATAGGACAACTTCGCGGCGTGAACTGTAGCCGCGGTCGTTGGCCGCGGCGCCGGGGTCGGCGACCCCGGCTACAGAAGGACGTTTTGCGAACCAGCGATCGAAACGCTCCTCCGCGTAATGCGGCAGCGGACGTTTGCTCGTCAGGCCGACTGTGCGCTCCATCAGTTTGCGAATGAGCTTCGAATCGAGCGTTGCATTCGCGAGTCGCGGCGTCGCGCAACCGACCCGGCCTAACAAGTCGACATTGCTCAGCATCCGGTTGCGCAACGGCATGCCGTGGCGCCGATGCGTCTCGTGCATCAACTCGGCTTTAAGCAGCGCGAGATTTACGTTCGAGGGACACTCCTCGGTGCACGCTTTGCATGAGAGACAATTACTCAGCGCCTCGTCGAGCTCGCGCGAAAGCAACGGGTCCGCGCCGTTTACGCGCATCTCCAGCGCGGCGCGGATGGTGTTCGCCCGGCCACGGGTCGACATGTATTCCTCGCCGGTCGCGAGGAATGTCGGGCACATCGTCGGAGCGTCTTTGCGGCAGCCGCCACAGCCATTGCACTGCTCGAGGTTGCCGACGAACGAGCCGTCCTTGAATGAGAAGGCGAGGCGCTCTTTCCACGGCAACTCGATCTTGTTCACCGCGGTCGTGCGCAGATCGCCGTCGATCTTGAACTGCCCGTCGCCAATCAACTTGCCCGGGTTGAAAAGGTTCGTCGGATCAAAGAGGTGTTTGATCTCGCGCATTACGCCGAGCAACTCATCGCCGACCTGCTGACGCATGTACTCCGTGCGCGCGATGCCCACGCCGTGCTCGGCCGAGAGTGAGCCTTTGAATTGTCGAACGAGCGCCGAAACTTCGTCAGCGATTTCCCGGTAATTATGCCGGGCCTCCGCCGTGTGCAGATCGAGCACCGGCCGGATGTGGAGCAACCCGGCCGCGGCGTGACCGTAGTAGCAAACGTCGAGATTCAGCCGCTTCATCAGCTTGTCGATGCCGGCGACGTATTCCGGCAAAACGCGCGGCGGCACGGCAGCGTCTTCGATGAACGCGACCGGCTTCGCATTTCCAACGCAGCCGGTGAGAAGCGACAGGCCCGCTTTGCGCACTTTCCAGACGAGATCCATCTCAGCGCCATCGCGGCAGATCGTAGTCCGCAATCCGAGCTTCCTGGCCGCCAGCGACGCGAGCTTCGATGCGACGTTATCGTAGAATTCGACGATCAGGACCGACTCGCACGGCTTCGTATCGAGCTCCATCAGATCGCGCGCGGCCTGGAAATGCAGCTGCCCTTTTGTTTGGTCGAACAACGGCCGGTCGATGTGCTCGATCGCGGCCGGCTTAAGATCGAGCAGATCCACTGTCGCCTGCATCGCTTCCGCGACTGAGGCAAAGAAAACCAGGCCGAGACCTTTCTCGCTCGGCAGGGGAACGATATTCAGCTCTGCGGAAAAGATCCCGCCAAGCGTTCCTTCACTGGCGGAAAAGATTTCGCTGAGATCGTCCGGCTCGCGCAGGAAACGTTCGATGCCGTAACCGCTCCAGCGCTTCAACATTTCCGGCGGCATGTACTCCGCGATTTGAGCGGCACTTCGATGCACGAGATGTGCGATGGCCTGGCGCTCCGCCGCCAGCGATTCGTGCTCGCGCCCGACGTTGACGATGCGGCCGTCGGCCAGCACGACTTCGACACTGACGACGTGATCGGCGGTCGTTCCGTAAACCGGCACCCGCGCGCCGGACGAGTTGTTCGCGATCATTCCGCCGATCGTAGCGCGCGAGCTGGTCGCGACGTCCGGACCGAAACAGTAGCCGTGCGGCTTGAGGAAAGCGTTGAGTTGATCGAGCACCACGCCGGCCGCGACGCGCACCGTCCGTTTCTCCAGGTCAACGCCGAAAATCTGCCGGTTGTAGCGCGAGAACTCGACCACCAGCCCATTGCCCACGGCGCCGCCGGAAAGGCCGCTGCCGGCGCCCCGCGGGATTACCGAGACACTATCCTCTGCGGCCGCCAAAATGACGGAGCGCGCCTGCTCCGCCGTTTTGGGAAATGCAACGCCGAGCGGCTCGATCTGGTAGAGTGATGCATCACTGGCGTAGAGCTGCCGCGTGAAATTATCGAAGCGCACCTCGCAATCGGCCGCGCCAATTCTTTTGCGAGTGTCTGCTGCCACCACGTCGTTAATGTAGCGCACGATTCGACGCCTCGCTGCGCGTGACGCCCGGCTCAGCAACTTTCGCTACCACGTCTTAAAGGATGGCGGGATGAAACTTCGGAGCGATGGCAAATGGCTTCCGACGCGCGTTGTTGGCCCGACCGTCGCTGGTCAGGTTGGTCGAGACGATGGTTAGCCTGATGGTCAAGGGGGACATCCCTAAAGTAACTTACGAATTCCTCGCCGATAACGCTGACCTACGTTATTGTGAATGCGTTGAAACGCGCGGAAGGCCTCAACGTTTTTGATCGACACACTAACTTCAATCCCTTTGCCCGAATCCTTTCCGAACCATGAGCGAGCGATGGATCGAGTTATGCCCTGGCATTAGACGCAAAACGCTGACGCATGGTAATGCATTATACCAAATGCTTGCCCAACTAGATGCCGGCAGCCTCATGCCGGCGCACAGCCATCCGCAGGAACAAATCACGCATATTATCGAGGGGCGGGTGACGATGAATCTCGACGGTGTGCGACATGACCTGCGAGCAGGCGACTCGCTTCTGATCCCCAGCAATGTCTCGCACGATGCCGAAGCTATCGAGCAGGCACTGGTCATCGATACCTTTAGCCCGCCGCGGGACGATTATCTGGCGCGCGATCGCGAGCAGGGGTAAATCGTCGCCGAGCGAAATCTCTCCGGTTGCGCGAATAAACTGGACGTTTGCTGCGCGTCTCGCTACAAGCGACAGCGATTACGTCACCCGACGTTTCAACGCATCTTTGGCCGAGCTGAGGGCAGTGAGTTAAGGGCAACTCGTGGGGCTGATCCTACGCTGGATCGCCGCTTCGCGCGATCGGTAGCTACAAGAAAGAGATCTGCTTATGTCCTGTCTGAGTCCCTCACGGTTTGTTTGGGTCGCGATTACTGCGACCAGTTTAGTAACTTTGCAGTCCGCACCGGCACAAGATGCCGTTGGCCGCGTGTCAACGCGCGCGTCTGTCGGAACCGGCGATAATGTTATGATCGCGGAGTTTATCGTTAACGGAAGCGATCCGAAAAAGTTATTGATAAGAGCGCTCGGTCCTTCGCTGGGCGTCAGTGGCTCACTGGCTGATCCCACTCTGCAGTTGCGTAATAGCAGTGGCACGTTACTCGCCCAAAACGACAACTGGAAGGACAGCCAGGCCGCCGAAATCACAAGCACAGGGCAGGCGCCGACACAGGACAGTGAGAGCGCAATCGTGGTTACTCTGCAGCAGCCCGGTAGTTACTTCGCGGTTGTTGAGGGTAAGAACAGCACCACTGGCATTGCGAACGTGGATGTGATCGATTTAGACGAGGCGGCTAACTCACACGTTGCAAACATTTCCACCCGCGCAGTGGTGGGCACAGGCGACAGCGTGATGGTCGGCGGATTTCAGATCGATGGAGCGTCGGCGCGCAAGATATTGCTGCGTGGCATCGGTCCGTCACTTGCCGCGAGCGGAACTACAAATGCGCTTGCTGATCCAACGCTGACATTGCGTGACAGCAACGGCAACACGCTGGTTTTCAATAACGATTGGGCAGACACACAGTCGTCTCAGATCGACGCAACCGGCGTAGCGCCAACCGATTCCAAAGAGAGCGCTATCCTGGCTACGCTCGCGCCCGGTTCCTACACAGCTACTCTCGCCGGGGCATGCGCCGGCACTGGCACGGCTGTCTTTGAGGCTTATGACGTAGGGACGAACAGCCCTACCAATGTGCCAGCGTCCAGTTCCCAACCAACATGTGCATGCGGTCCCCCGCCGAACGGCCTCGTTAGTTGGTGGAAAGGGGAAGGCAATACGAACGACGTGCTACTGAACAACGAGGGAACGTTCAATGGCACTCCGGCCTACGGGCCGGGCGAAGTAGGTCAGGGATTTAGT
>JBJMWW010000005.1:0-8302 GCA_045809945.1 Chthoniobacterales bacterium | reverse complement strand
CTCGACATGACAGGAGCGGCTTCCTAGTTTCTGCCCAATGCAGCGCCCGTCTCTTTGGTTGATGATCGTGGTGCTGCTCGCGGGCATTCTGTTTTTGCGCGAGCCGCGACTGGAAAAGACGGAAGACGTTTTCCTGCGCTGGCTGTTGAACCACGCGCAGCTCAGTGGACCGAATGCGCCGCTCACCGTTGTCGAAGTTGGGCGCGAACAACTCCTTGGTCCTGATCAGTTGAACCAACAGGCAGCGCCGTCAGTCCACGTCGGTCCGAGTGCGGTTTCGCCGCTCGAGTTCGCACTCTTCCTGCAGGCAGCGCTCGATTTCCGGCCGGCCGTGATCGCTTTCGAAAATATTTTGAAATGGCGCGAGCGTGACAAAGACCAGGAGCAGGTCTTCATTGATCAGGCGATGCGTGCGCCGCGATTGCTGCTCGGCGCCGAGCTGACTTCCTCGCCCGAACCGGACAATTCCGGCCCGGACATCGCTGGTTTTCCGCACGTCGACGGTAAGCGCGGCAACCTGGTCGAATTTACCGGAATCGGCCGGCAGCCCGAGGAGGACCTGCGGCTAATTTCCACCGCCGGCTTCGTTAATTTGCCTGAAGACATCGCGGACGATCTGCATGTCCCGCTGCTTTTTAGCTATCGCGGGGAAGTCGTTCCGTCGTTTGCGCTCGAGTCCGTGCTGCTTTGGCTGCGGCTGGCGCCGAACGACGTGAAGATTCATCTCGGTTCCGATATCGAACTGCCGGAAGGCCGCCGGATTCCGATCACCGACGAAGGCACGATGATTGTCGCGCCGCACGCGGCAATCAAAGCCACGAGAATATCGCTGAACGAACTGTTGCTCGCGGCCGAGCAACGCGATTCCGGCGAGGCTGTTGCGGCGCAGTTCGACACTCTGCGGGATCAGATTGTGCTCGTGCGCACACCTGCCAACCCGCTGGCGCCGCCGGATATTTTCGCCGCGACGATCGCGACGATCCAGACGAACCGGTTCGTGCATCGGATCAGTATTATTTTCGATTGCGTCGTGCTCGCGATTGCTGCGGCGCTGGCGGTCATGCTGCAAAAGTATTCGCGCGTTGACATCACGCTGGCAGCCATCGCTTTCACTGCCGGCTATTGCCTGCTCGCACTCGGACTCATGTCGCGCTGGCAACTTTGGCTACCGGGTGTGCTGCCACTCGGCGCGATCTGGTTGCTCGTCGTCTTCTCTCCAATGGTGCCAAGATTGCGGCGCCGTCGTGGACCAAGCGCGATCACAGTGCCGCCGCCGATTGCGTAGCGGACGTGAAGTTCATCAATCTCACCCGCGCCACCGAAATCGGCGCGAACAGCTATTCTATCGAGGCGGCCGGCCGTCGATTGATCCTCGACTCGGGCATGCATCCAAAGCGCGACGGCGAACAGGCGCTGCCGAATTTCGGCGCTCTCGGTGATCGCGAGATCGAGCTCATCCTGATTTCACATTCGCATCAGGACCATATCGGCACGCTACCCGTCCTGATGCGCAAGTTTGCAAACGCGCGTGTTTACATGACCGAAACAAGCGGGGCGATCGGCAGCGCGCTGTTGCACAACTCGGTCAATGTGATGACGCGTCAGCGCGAGGAACTCGGTCATACGCTTTACCCGCTCTTCACCCATCGCGAAACGGAACGCGCTTCCGATCACTGGAATTTCTGTCGATATCGTCAGCCCTACACGTTTGACGGCGAGCGGGTCGGCAACCGCGAGAACGAGGAGTTCACCTTTGAGTTCTGGGACGCCGGACACGTGCTCGGCTCTTCCGGAATTCTGCTGCGCGCAGAGGGTCGCACGCTGTTTTACACCGGCGACGTGAATTTCGATCGGCAGACGATCAGTGAACGCGCCTCGTTTCCCGAAAGCGGTGTCGACGTGCTGATGATCGAGTGCACGCGCGGCGACAATCCAACTCCTGAGGGCTGGACGCGGGAAAGCGAAGAAGCGCGCTTCGCCGAGTCAATCCTGCGGGCGTTCGATCGAAACGGCTGTGTCATGATTCCGGTGTTCGCGCTCGGCAAGACGCAGGAAGTGCTCGGGATGCTCTACAATTTTATCCGCAAGCGCATCCTTCCCGACGTGCCGATCTATATCGGCGGTTTGAGCGCCAAGATGACGGAAATTTACGATCGATTCGCAAACGGAACGCGACGGCAACTACCGCGTTTGCAGTTGATGGAGGACGTCGCGCCGTTTGTCTTGAATGGCGAGACGATTCGCGACGCGCAGCCCCGTGCGCGACGGATTTACGCGATATCGAGCGGCATGATGACAGAGAAAACCCTCTCGAACGTTTTCGCGCGCCGTCTGATCGATCAACCTCAGCATTCCATCTTCTTTGTCGGCTACGCGGATCCGGAATCACCTGGTGGCAAATTGCGTTCGGCGAAAGTTGGCGATCAGATTCAGGTCGATGAGGAAGAGCCGGCGCAGACGGTGCGCTGCAACATCGAGCAGTTTCAATTCAGCGCGCATGCCACGCGCGAGTCGCTCGTCGAATACGCGCGCAAGCTCGCGCCGAAGAAAATCGTGCTCGTTCACGGAGATCTGCCGGCGGTGGAATGGATGCGTGGCGCGGTCGCAGCGGCACTGCCGGAGAGTGAAGTGATCGTGCCGAAACCGGGCGCGGAGTACGAGTTGTAACTCCTGCTCATGCTCCTAATCGGAACCGCAACGACGATTACGAGCACGAGCAGGAGCAGGAGCACGAGGTGAGAGTCGTCTCCTGGAACATTAACTCGTTACGAAGGCGAATGGATCGATTGCTCGCCTGGTTACGCGAGACGCAGCCGGACGTGGTCTGTTTGCAGGAAACGAAGTGCACCGACGAACAATTTCCTGCTCTCGAGTTGCGGAATGCCGGCTACCACTCCGCAGCTCACGGTCAGAAGTCATATAACGGCGTCGCAATTTTGGCGAAACAGGAACTGAACGATGTGCGCGCCTCATTGTGCGACGAGGAAAATGATCCGCAGGCGCGCGTGATTGCGGCGACGATCGCGCGAGTTCGCGTCTACTGCATTTATGCGCCGAATGGTCAGGCGGTCGGCTCGCCGGCCTACAGCTACAAGCTCCGCTGGTACGAACGACTAAGACACTGCATCGTGCGCGACAATTCGCCGAATCTCTTCGTCTGCGGCGATTTCAATGTCGCGCCCGAAGACAACGATGTGCACGATCCGGCACTCTGGCGCGGCGCGATCATGTGCTCTGATGGCGAACGGGCGGCGTTTCGCGCGTTGTGTGAATCGCGGCTGATCGACACGTTGCGGCTCCATCACCACGGCGTCGGTCCATTTACCTGGTGGGACTACCGGATGCTTTCTTTCCAGCGCGATAAAGGCTTGCGGATCGACGCGGTGCTCGCGACTAACCAGCTCGCGCAACGTTGTCGCGCGGCAGGCGTCGATCGCGAGATGCGCAAAGGCAAAGAACCATCTGACCACGCGCCGATCTGGGCAGAGTTTGCGGAAAACGCCGAACGCTGAACGCCCAACGCCGAAGACCGAATGGCGGACAATTGGACGTTGGATGTTCGGCGTTCGACGTTCGACGTTGATGGCTGCGAAGATGCACGTCGCCGATCCGCCCCGAAAGCCGCTGATGCTGTTCGACGGCGATTGCCATTTTTGCAGTCGCTGGATCGAACGCTGGCGCGGCATCACGGACGAGGCTGTCGAATACGAGAAGTTTCAGATCGCAGGTTCGCGTTTTCCCGAAATCCCGCGCGAAAATTTTGAGCGCGCGGTTCAGCTCGTCGAACCGTCAGGCGACGTGTTCAGCGGCGCGGAAGCGGTATTTCGCGCGCTCGGCCATTCCCAACGCGGAAGCGCTTTGCTGTGGCTGTACGAAAATCTTCCGGGGTTCGCGCCGATTGCGAATCGCTCCTACGCATTCATTGCCAGGCGGCGAATGGTCGCATCCGCCGCAACCCGATTGCTGTGGGGTGATGACGTTCGCCGACCAAGCTACACCGCAGCGCGCGATTGGTTTTTGCGCGGTCTCGGCGTCATCTATTTCGTCGCTTTCGTTTCGCTCTGGCTGCAGATCGACGGGCTGATCGGCCATCAAGGAATTCTACCGATCGGCGAGTGGTTACCCGCGGCGCACCAGCAGCTCGGCTCGAGCGCGTTCTTCGCATTACCGACGCTCTGCTGGTTCAACTCGAGCGACGCATTTCTTCATTTCCTCTGTGGCAGCGGAGCGGTGCTGTCGCTGTTGTTGATCGTCGGAGTCGTGCCCATCGCGACATTGGTCCTTCTTTTCGTTTGTTATTTGTCGCTCACCATCGCCGGCCAGACGTTCCTCAGTTTTCAGTGGGACATTCTGCTGCTCGAGACCGGCTTCCTGGCATTGTTCATCGCGCCGGCGCGCTGGTGGTCACGGCGCGATAGGCGCGAGCCGCCGCAGATCGGTCTGTTCTTGCTCAAGCTGCTGCTCTTCAAACTGATGCTGATGTCCGGTGTGGTGAAGCTAACAAGCGGCGACGATTGCTGGTGGAATCTGACGGCGCTCGATTACCACTACTGGACGCAACCGCTGCCGACGGTCTTCGCCTGGTTCGCGGATCAGAGTCCGGAGTGGCTGAAGAAATTCTCGGTCGCGTTCTGCCTCTTCGTCGAAATCGTGGTGCCGTTTTTCATCTGGGCGCCGCGGCGGCTGCGCGTCGCCGCTGCGGCGTTGATCATCGCGTTGCAGATCACCATCGCGCTCACCGGCAACTACTGCTTTTTCAATCTACTCGCCGCCGCGCTCTGTTTGTTACTGATTGACGACACCTATTTTCGACGCCCTGTAGCCGCGGTCGCCGGCCGCGGCAGTTTGTCGTCTAGCTCGGCCGCGGCCACCGACCGCTACAGGATTCAGCGTTACGCCGCTATCGCAGTGTTGATAGTTACGCTACCGATCAACGCGACACTGCTTTATTCAGCGTTCAGGCCGGAGGCTGAATGGCCGCGCCCGATCGAAGCGGCCTACAGTTACATAGAACGGTTTCGCATCGTGAACGGCTACGGCCTGTTTCGTGTAATGACGAAGACGCGGCCCGAAATTATCGTGGAAGGCAGCAACGATGGCGCGGACTGGAAACCGTATCGCTTCCGCTGGAAGCCGGGCGATCTGAATCATGCCCCGATCTGGGTCGCCCCGCATCAGCCGCGACTTGACTGGCAGATGTGGTTCGCCGCGCTCGGCACCTACCGGCAGAATGCGTGGTTCGTTCTCTTTGCGGAGCGGCTGCTCACGAACAGCAAGCCGGTTGTCGGATTACTGGCCGATGATCCATTCCCGGATCAGCCGCCGCGTTATGTCCGCGCCACGAGCTACGAGTACCAGTTCACCACCGCCGAAGAACGCCGGCAGACGGGCAATTGGTGGAAACGAGGCGAGGCGCGCCGCTACCTGCCCAGTGTCTCGCTCGACGACTTCAAGCGCGACTGACGCTGTAGCGACGACGCTCAGTCGCTGTTTTATGGAAACGATGTCTATCGCATCAGCCGGCTACACTCCGCCGCGCACGAATCACCGACCAAAGCTTCCATGCAATGAAAAGCGCGATCTGACTGAGGAGAGCCGCGCCATATCCCGAAAGCCGATAAGCGCCAATCCATAAGACGACACCAATGACCGCGAAGACGTAGCCTTTCCACATCCAAAGTCCCGAAAGCAGAATCAGAGGAAAGAAGATGAACCGGACCGCGCCGGCATACTGTTGAACGTCCGCAGTCTCACCATAAACGTAACCGAGTAGCGGAATACTGAGGATCAGGTGGAGCGAGCGAAGAATTGTACGTTTAGTGACACTGCTCATGATTGATTTGTAACTCTATCGTTAGCCGGATACCACTTGCTACTTCCGATCGCAGATCGCGTTTACTGCGTCGTCTGGTCAGGCCCTTCATGACCCATGGCTTCGACTGCCGCAACGGCCGCTCCGATCGCGACCGGATCAAGGGTAAGCGAAATATGGCCGATCCCCGGAAGAACTGTGACAGGAACCTCTTTGCCCGCTGTCTTGAACACCGTCGCAAATTTATCGGCATAAAAGGCTTCATCATTTTGGCCGACCAGCACGCGAACGGGTCGTCGGACTGCACGAATGTTCGCCTGATAATCTCGCTGCGGCCCGAAGTTCTGCGCGAGAGCGAACGAATACTGCGGAGTGAGAAAGCTTGCGGCCTCCTTTGTCAGCGCGAAGCGCATTACAGGCATGTCGTTGAACAAGTGCAGTCCGAAACCGTCGAGTATGGAAATCGTAATGAGGCGGGGCACTCCCACGCTAACCCAACCACCGCTATCCGGACGGGTGGTCGCCGCGTCGTGGCTGATATAAGGAGAAAGCAGAAGATAGCTGGAGAAGAGTTCCTGCCTCGGACCACCTGCGAATCGCAGCACAAAACCGCCGCCGGAAGAGAACCCAATCAAGGTAGAAGGCTGAGCCGGTTTGACCGCGTGGACAAAGTCTTCCATGTCATCTTCCAACTGGCCTACGTAATTGATACGGCCTTTAGTGCCTGAGTTGCCATGTCCGCGCACGTCGAGTGCGTAAGCGTCGTAACCAGCGGCCGCGAAACCTTTGGCCATGACATGCATGCTGCTGCCACTCGCAGAAGAACCATGCACCAGCACCACACTGCCTTTTGCTGCGCCGCCAGCAGCCGGGTAGACGCGGAAGGCGAGCTTTGCGCCGTCTCGAGCCGCGAAGGAGCTAATTTTCGGTAGATCAGAAAAGTCGACACCCTTGAACGGGTCATTGATGCTCGACATGGCCGCAGGCGCGCCTGGTCCACCGAACGCAATGGCAACTCCAACAATCGCTACTAGGACCGCTGCGATAAGGAGAATGGCGATGAGAAAGCCTTTCATACGAGTGAGCTTAACGACTCTTCAGCGCAAAAGGCACACGACATGACGTATAACTCAGTTGGTCCGGAGCCACAGGGGCGATAACCACCGCGCATTGCATCCGCTTTTATGCGTTCGGCGTTTGACGGGCAAGCTGCAATGCGCCCGTCCCAATTCGCACGCCCGCTAATCGCTCCACTGAAACACCTCCTCGAGCGGCTTACCGAAGACCCGTGCAATCCGGAACGCTGCTTCCAATGTGGGTGAGTATTTGCCGGCCTCAATCGCGGCGATGGTTTGCCGCGTGAGACCGATGCGCTCGCCGAGCTCCGCCTGCGTCATCTCGTTAGCCAGAAAGCGGAGCAAGCGGATCTGATTCGTGAGTCTAGGCTTAGCCATGCCAGCCGCGCCGGTAGCTCGTGACAATTGTCGCGTAACGCACCACCTCGGCGACGACGAGTGCGAACAACGCCGCGTTGATCACCGTCCATCCCTTGTCGCGGAATGGCATTACGCAGCCCACCATGATCATGCCGATCATGAGCACGAAATAAGCGGCGGCAGCACCGCGTCGGGCGATGGCACGGTCCCGTTCGTCCGCCGGAGCGCGCGCTTCGCGTCCGGAGCAGATCGCAATCGCTATGCTGGCTGCAATCACGACGAGAATCTGCACGACCAGCACGGCGGCCAGCAATCCGATCAGCTCACCGGTGCCGGCGCCCTGTTGTATCGCGCGAGCTGCGAGCGCAAAATAGACGCTGTAAGCGAGCACCATCGCGGTAAGCGATAGCCAGGCGATCCTCTCTCTGAAGGCGATTCCGACCTTCTCAGGTAATTGATTCATGGCACTATGTTAAGAATATGTAACACTATGTCAAGTAATCTGTATGCGGAGCTTCAGAAGGGGAAACTTTGTCAGGGAACGGGTGACGCACCGGCTTAACGAATGTCGTAGCGACGAACTTCTGCCGGCTGACTCCCACGATGTGGGACGCCGACGAAGAGACTACTTAACTCTGGAACGAAAAGGCCGGTCCGCGCCCCGGGTGCGGTGCGGATCTTCTCGCGCATCTTGTAAGTGTCGTGATCGACCTGGTCGATGACATCGATACTTCCTTCGCCGCAGATCGCGTAGACACGATGACGTTTCTCATCGTAGAAAAAGTCGTCCACATCCCTGGAAATTGGAATCGTCGCGACCACCTTTCCTGACTTGGTATCCAGCACGGCAAGCGCCGCCGGTGACCGGCAACCAACGAAAAGCCTGTGGCTGGACGGATCGAGCGCGATCGGGAAATTAGCGGAGGCGCTGCCGGTTCCCCACGTCGCGATCACCTTTGCCTGCGTACGGTCAATCACCGCGACGTGCCGTGCATTCGGAACGTTGACGAAGATGCGCGCGCCTTGTGACTCCAGAACAAATGCCTCTGGATGT
>JBJMWW010000004.1:0-4683 GCA_045809945.1 Chthoniobacterales bacterium | reverse complement strand
GTGCCACCTGCGTCGTGGTCGATAACACACGGACTGCGCTGGCCGATCTGGCGGTCGCATTCTACGAAAATCCGGCGCGCAAATTAAAGCTCGCCGGCGTCACCGGCACGAACGGGAAAACGACGACTACGTTTCTGATCAAGCACATCTGCGAGAGCGCCGGTATGCGCTGCGGCCTGCTCGGCACGGTGCGTTACGAAATCGGTGAACGCATTTTGCCCGCGATCCGGACGACTCCGGAGTCGCTCGACGTGCAGGAGTTGCTCGCGCAGATGCGGAGCGCCGGGTGCAAAGCCGCCGCGATGGAAGTTTCGTCACACGCACTGGCACAGGAACGCGTTCGCGGCATCGAATGGGACGTCGCTGTGTTTACGAACCTGACGCAGGATCATCTCGATTTTCATAGGACGATGGAGGCGTACTTCGACGCGAAGGCGAAGCTGTTTACCGGCCTGACCAATCAGCAGCACAAGAAGAAAGCGGCCGCCGTCGTAAACGTCGACGATCGCTACGGCGAAAAGCTGCTTGAGCGGATCGGCAAAGAGACGCCGGTGATTACTTACGGCAGCGGCCTCCGTGCAAATTTTCGGATGTCGAACTATCGGTCGGAGTTTACCGGCACGTCGTTTCAGCTCGATGCCCGCGGCAAAAGCTATCTCGTCCGCGTGCCGCTGATCGGGCGATTCAACGTCGCGAATGCGACCGCGGCGCTCGCTACTGCCTCAGCGATGGGGATCGGGCTGCGCGAAGCGATTCTCAGCCTCGGCAAATCGCCGCAAGTGCCGGGGCGGTTGGAAGCAGTTCCGGCGAAGCGGCAGTTCCAGGTATTCGTTGATTACGCGCACACCCCTGATGCGTTGCTCAACGTCGTCAAAACGTTACGCGAGCTCGAGCCGCGCAAACTTATCGTTGTGTTCGGCTGCGGCGGCGATCGCGATCGCCAGAAACGTCCGCTCATGGCGCAGGTCTGCGATCAATTCGCCGACGTCAGTATTATCACTTCCGATAATCCGCGGAAGGAAGATCCCGACGCGATCATCGCCGAAGCTGAAAAAGGTTTTCGCTCGAAGCGTTACGAGAAGATCACCGATCGCGCGGAGGCAATCGCGCGCGCGATCGAGCTGGCGCAACCACGCGACGTGGTGCTGATCGCCGGCAAGGGGCATGAGACTTACCAGGAGTTCGCCGACCATACGATCCCGTTTGACGACGTCCAGGTTGCACGTCGCGCAGTCGAAAATCGCCCGGTGGAATTCTGAGAATGGATCCGCTGCCACTTTCTCTCATTGCGACGTTTGCGAATGGTGAACTCGAACGCGGCGATCCGAATCGCGTCGTGGTGTCGATTAGCACGGATTCGCGCACGGTCCGCGCCGATGAACTCTTCGTGCCGCTGCGCGGCGATAACTTCGACGGCCACAACTTCATCGCACAGACAGTGCAGCGCGGCGCGGCCGGAGCGATCGTGGACAAATCGTGGCGCGGCGATGTGCCCTCGGAGTTCGTCCTGATTCGCGTCGACGATACCCTGCGCGCCTACCAGCGGATTGCGGCCGAATACCGCAAGTTGTTAGGCCTGCGTGTCGTCTGCATTACCGGCAGCAATGGCAAAACGAGCACGAAGGATTTTGTTGCGGCAGTCTTGAGCCGGAAATTGCGCGTCAGCAAGACGGAAGGGAATCTCAACAATCACGTTGGTTTGCCGCGCACCATGTTGAGCGCAAATCACGGTGACGAAATCGGTGTCTGGGAAATCGGGATGAACCATCCCGGCGAAGTAGCGCCGCTGGCTGCATTGGCCGGGCCGGATGTTGCGATCGTTACGAACATCGGCGTGGCGCACATCGAGTTCATGGGAAGCCGCGAGGCGATCGCTCAGGAGAAAGGCGAGCTGGCGGCAGCCGTTCAAGAAAACGGAACAGTCATCCTGAATGGTGACGATGAGTTTAGCGAATCGATTGCGAAACGCGTTCGTGCACGTGTCGTTCTGGCCGGAATTCGGAACGGGACGATTCGGGCCGAAGAAATTCGACAAACGAGCGACGGCTCTGAGTTCACGATCCTGGAAGGTGCGCATCGCGCGCGTGCGCAGTTGCCAGTGCCGGGCCTGCACATGGTGCAGAACGCGCTGCTCGCCGTCGCTGCTGGACGAGTCTTCCGCCTGTCACTGGAAGAATGCGCCGCCGGACTGGCGGCCACACGTCTGACGAAGGCGCGTCTGCAAATTCGCGAGATCAATGGCGTGCAGTTCATCGACGACAGCTACAACGCAAATCCCGATTCGATGAAGGCGGCGCTGCGCACCCTTGCCGAACTCGAAACGACAGCCAGGCGCATCGCAGTGCTCGGCGAAATGGGCGAGCTCGGCAGCGAGTCGGAGCGCGGTCATCGTGAGGTTGGCGAAGTAGCCGCAGAGGTCGCGGTTGATCAGCTCATCACCGTCGGAACCGGTGCGGCAATCATTGCGGACGCGGCTGGCCTAACGAATACGATCGTCGCGGAGTCGCATGAGGAAGCGGCGGACTGGTTGAGCGAAAACACGTCGCGCGGCGACCTCGTCCTCATCAAAGGCAGCCGCTCGGCGCGCATGGAACGTGTGATCGAGGAGTTCGAGAAGCGTGCAAACGCGGAGGTGACGCGATGATGTACTACCTCCATCTGCTGGCCGAGCAGGTGAAAGGCACGAACGTTTTCTTCTACGTCACCTTTCGTGCGGTCTGTGCAGCGGTCACGGCATTCGCTCTATCGCTCGTCTTCGGGAACTGGGTGATCCGCAAGTTGATCGCGTTGAAAATAGGTCAACCGATTCGCACTGCGGCGGAAGTGCATCGCCTCGCGGAATTGCACAGCGGGAAAGCCGGTGTGCCGACGATGGGTGGCGTGCTCGTAATCGGTTCGGTCTTCATCTCCAGCGTTTTGTGGGCGCGACCGGACAATCGTTTCGTCTGGCTCGCGCTCTTCAGCATGGTCGTGCTTGGCTGTCTCGGCTTCGCAGATGATTACCTGAAGGTCACCAAGAAGAACTCCGCCGGAATCAGCGGGCGGATGAAACTGATCACGCAGTTCGTCGTCGCGGCCGCGGTCACAGCGGTCTTCCTCTCCAGTCCACTGCTCGAGGTCCAGGCGCGTTCGCTTTACATGCCGTTCTTCAAGGTGCCGGTGATCGAGAACATGGGCTGGTTCACGTTCATATTTTTCGCGCTTGTCATCACCGGCGCCTCCAATGCGGTGAACCTGACCGACGGTCTCGACGGGTTGGCGATCGGTTGCACGATCACCGCAGCGCTGACCTATGCGCTGCTCGCCTACGCCGCCGGCAATTACAAAATCGCCGAGTACTTGCAGGTGCCTTTCTACCCGTTCACAGCGGAGCTCGCGGTGGTGTGTGCGGCGCTGGTCGGCGCTGGCCTAGGATTTCTCTGGTTCAACTGTCATCCCGCGCGCGTGTTCATGGGCGACACCGGCGCGCTCGCGATCGGCGGATTGGTCGCCGTCGTCGCGATCTGCTGCAAACAGGAACTGCTCCTTGCGGTCGTAGGCGGCGTCTTCGTGCTCGAAGCCGCGTCCGTTATTCTCCAGGTGCTCAGCTTCAAAATGACCGGCAAGCGCATCTTCGCGATGTCCCCGCTCCATCATCATTTTGAGCTCACTGGCTGGAAGGAGAACACCGTCATCGTCCGGTTTTGGATTCTGTCGATAATCTTCGCGTTGCTTGGTCTTGCGACGTTGAAACTCAGATGAGCGGGCGCTACGCGAACAAGAAGGCGGCGGTGCTCGGCGCCGGACTCAGTGGCTCGGCCGCTGCGCTCCTCCTGCGCGACGACGGCGCTGACGTCTCTGTCTTCGATAGCGCGGAGGAACGCCATTTATTGAAGTCGACCCTCGATAATCTGCGCGCGCACGACGTCCGGATAGTCACTGGTCCGGACGCGGAACAGGACACGGACTCATACGATATCGTCGTCATCAGCCCTGGGATCGATCCGGCATCGAAGCTCGCGACAAATTTTGCGGCAAAAAAAGCAGAGATGATCGGCGAGCTCGAGCTTGGCTGGAGACACACAAGAGTCCCGGTGATTGCGATCACCGGCACGAATGGTAAAACGACCACGACGGAGTTGACCGCGCAAATGCTGAACGGCGCCGGTCAGCGCACGGTGGCGTGCGGCAATATAGGCAAGCCTTTCTGCGACGTCGTTCGCGCGCGCGACAAATACGATGTGCTCACGGTCGAAGTCAGCTCATTCCAGCTCGAGACCATCCGCGAGTTCAAGCCGCAGATTGCCGTTTGGCTGAACTTCGCGCCCGATCATCTCGATCGTTACACGTCGATCTCGGATTACCACGCGGCCAAGCTCCGCATTTTCGAAAACCAAACTGAGGACGATGTCGCGGTCGTGAATGCCGCGGAATCACGGCCGAAGCTGAAATCGCGAACCGTCACGTTCAGCGCTTACTCGGACGCCGCGGATTTTCGTTTTTCCGAGGGCACAATTTTTCACCGCGACAAATCGGTCCTGCGCATTTCCGAAACGAAGCTGCGCGGGTCGCACAACATCGAAAATCTGATGGCGGCGCTCGCCATTGGGAACGCGCGCGGTTTGTCCTTCGAGAAACTGGTCCCGCCGCTTCGCAGCTACGAGCCGCGGCCGCACCGCTGTGAATTCGTGCGCGAGATCGACG
>JBJMWW010000003.1:0-8500 GCA_045809945.1 Chthoniobacterales bacterium | reverse complement strand
GTCCACCGCAACCGCTTTCAACCGCGCGCGGAATGCATCGCTTTCTCTGGGACATGCACTGGGCGCCGCTGCCGGACGTCGATCCGGAGTTCCCGATGAATGCAATCATCCGCAACACGCCGCCGGAACCGACCGGACCGTGGGCGATGCCGGCATCCTACTCGATCGCGTTGAACGTGAACGGCAAGAGCTACACGCAACCACTCACGTTGAAAATGGATCCGCGTCTGCAGGCGTCGCAGGCTGATCTCGCGGAGCAGTTCGCGCTTTCGAAACAGCTCTACGATGCAAGGCCGCAGCTGGAGAAGATCGGTCACGAATTCGATTCTGTGAACGAGCAGCTGACGAAGCTCAAAGAGCGCGCCGCGAATAACACGACGGTTGCGCCGCAGCTCGAAACGTTCGACAAAAAGATCGCGCAATTCGCGCCCGCCAATCCGCGGCCGTTCGCACCGCTCACATTTGATCTGCTCGCAAAGCTGCAAAATCTCTTTGCCCAACTGCAGGAGGTCGACGCCGCGCCGAGACCGACCGTCAAAGCCGCCGTGGCCGATGTCATTCACGCCGCGCCCGATGTCGCAGCACGCTGGCAGCAGTTCACGACTGCCGATTTGCCGACACTCAATGGGCAGCTCAAGTCGGCTGGTCTCGACGAGATCAAGCTGACGTCGAAATGAACGTTACGAAAACGTGAGCACGATTTTGCCGAAGCCGCGGTTCGATTCCATATGCTCGTGCGCGGCGCGAATTTCTTCCGCCGCATAGACGGCTTCGATTATCGGCCGGATGTCGCCGCGCTCGACCAGCGGCAAAACATGGGCGGCGAAGCGGCGCACCGCTTTCGCCTTTTCCTCCGTCGAGCGCGCGCGCAGGACCGTGCCGATCACGGTTGCGCGTTTTCGCATCAAGGTGCCGATGTTGACCTGCGAAACAGCGCCAGCCGTTGTGCCAACGCAGACGATGCGGCCGCGTAAGGCGAGCGCTTCGATGTTCGCCGTGAAATAGGCGCCGCCAACGAGATCGACGACGACGTCAACGCCGGCGCCGTCCGTGAGCTTCTGCGTTGCGGCGACCAGAACGTTGATGTCTTCGCCTAACAAAATGCCTTCGTGCAAACCGAGCTCGCGCAGTCGCTCCAGCTTGTCCGCGGTGCGTGAGGTGCCATAGACAAATGCTCCGGCAGCGCGCGCGAGTTGCACCGCGGCAGTGCCAACGCCGGAGCCGGCGGCATGAATCAGGACGCGCTCGCCCATTTGCAAACAGCCGCGCGTGAAGAGCGCATCGTCCGCAGTGATGAACACTTCCGGTAGCGCGCCAGCTTCAACCCAATTCAAGTTTGCCGGCACGCGCGCGACATTGCTCTCCGGCACGATGACGTATTCCGCCTGCGCGCCACCGCCGGTGATTCCGAATACGCGATCGCCGACTTTCCACATCCGCACCAGTTCGCCGACGGCATCGATTTCGCCGGCAAACTCGAGACCAGGCACGTTCTGCGTGTAACCCGGAGGTGCGGGATACTTGCCGCGTCGCTGACTAATGTCGGCGCGATTCAAGCCCGCCGCGCGGACACGCACTCGAACGCGATCCGCCGTCGGCGCGGCCGGCGTCACGACCTGGCCGAGATGGATGCCCTCTACATCGCCGTGTTTGCTGATGACGATTGCCCGCACGCATCGACTATACAGTCATGCTGCGAATTCTCATCGCCGTGACATCCATGATCTGCGTAACCACAGTCGCGCGTGCAGTAACCGTGAACGAAATCGCCGAACGGTACGTGCATCTCGTCCTCGTGATGGGTCAACACGACGCCGATTACGTCGATGCATTCTATGGCCCGGCCGACTGGAAACGTGCGGCCGACGCCGACAAGAAATCGCTCGAGGACATTGGACGTGAGGCGAAGGAGTTGGAGGCGCAGGTTCCGGCCAAACTCGACTCGGCCGATCAAATCCTGGCGCTACGCTGCGAATACCTGCGCAAACAACTTGCCGCACTCGAGGCACGCGTCCGCATCCTGCGCGGTGAGAAGCTCACATTCGATCAGGAATCACGCGCGCTGTATGATGCCGTCGCACCGCATTTTCCTGATTCGCACTTCGATGAAATCCTGAAGCAGATCGAGGGGAAGGTCGGCGGTGACGGGCCGCTCTGGCAGCGCTACGACAACTGGCGCAAAACGTTCGTCATTCCGCATGACAAACTCGATCGCGTCTTTCATCTCGCGATCGCCGAGTGCCGGAAGCGAACGCTCGCGCACGTTTCTCTGCCAGCTAACGAGTCGTTCACCATCGAGTATGTCACGAATAAACCGTGGGGCGGCTACAACTGGTACAAAGGCGATTACCGCAGCGTCATCCAGGTCAATACCGATCTGCCGATCTACATCGATCGCGCGGTCGACCTCGCAGCGCATGAAGGTTATCCCGGTCACCACGTCTACAACGCGTTGCTCGAGAAAAATCTCGTGCATGATCGCGCCTGGCCGGAGTTCGCCGTCTATGCGCTTTTCTCGCCGCAATCTTTGATCGCGGAGGGAAGTGCGAACTACGGACGCGAGGTCGCGTTCACGAAAGCGGAGCGGATGAAATTCGAAAAGGAATTGCTCTTTCCCGCCGCGGGCATCGATCCGGCGCGGGCCGATGATTATTACGCGGTGCAGGAATTGATGGACAAACTGTCGTTCGCCGGAAACGAAGCGGCGCGGAGGTTACTCGACGGCGAAATCGACGAAGCAGCCGCCGAACAATGGCTCCAAAAATACTCGGTGATGGAGCCGCGGCGCGCGAAACAGCGCGTGCAGTTTATCAAGCGCTACCGCAGCTACGTGATCAACTACAACACCGGGCAGGAGATGGTGAAGCGCTACATCGAAGCGCGCGGCGGCACCGATGCCGATCCGGAGAAACGCTGGCGCGAATTTGCGGAGTTACTCAGCTCGCCGCGCCTGCCCGGCTCGTTGCACTAGCCGCCGGAATCCTGCGTTTTGGCGCGAGAGCAGCTTCGCAAGATGCGTGCTCGCCTGGCGGATTATCATTTTTGTCGTCCTCATCTGCATCGCGCAGGGTTCAGAAGCGCGCACGCGCCGGCACAAATCGAGCGCCTTTCACGTCGCTCTTCAGCCATTCGAGACTGTTCACCATGTCGTGCATGCGGTCGCTGCTCCGATCGTTGAAAACGCACCGCGCGCCGTCGCTGCGATGATCGCTGAGCCGGTCCGCGTCGCTTACTATGCGGCGCGGCCACCGATTGTTCGTCCGGCTGAGCCGGTCGATGACGAGTCTGCCAACGATGAAGACGAAGCGCCGATTCCGCATCCGCGCGAAGTCGAACCTGAGCCCAGCAACTCAGGCGGCGCACACCCGATGGTAAACGGTGACTACGCCGTCCTGCGAAATGGCGTCGCGTATGCCCCTTCCAACGCGCCGCAGGCAGTGAAGAATGCGATCTGGGCAGTGAACACGATTCGGAATCGACCATACGTGTGGGGCGGCGGTCACGGATCGTTTTACGATTCGGGTTACGATTGTTCGGGCGCGGTTTCCTTTGCCTTGCACAACGCCGGCGCGATCAACGCGCCGTTGCCATCGAGCGACCTGATCCGATTTGGCGAACACGGTCGCGGCCGCTGGTTCACGATCTACTCGCGACGCGGTCACACCTTTGCCGTCATCGCCGGTCTCCGACTCGACACGACCGATTTTGAGATCGGGGGTAACGTCGGCCCGCGCTGGCACGCTGACATGCGCGACACGCGAGACTACGTGGCGCGCCATCCCTACAAGCTGTAACGGGCGGCGTTACGCTTTCCGCTCGTCCACCGCGACGATCTGCAAATCTTCGCCGCGCACTTCCAGCAGCAGCGTCTTGCGAATTTTTCCGGAGCGCTGTTTGGCGCCTTTCTTTAATTCGTATCTCAGCGGGAAGGTGACCCGCAATCGGCTGTCCGGTTGCGGCGTGACTTCGACGTCGCCCGCCAGCCAAAACCGCCGCTGCGGCCACTGCCGGGCGTAGCGCTGCAAATCCGTCCGGACGCGTTCCCGCCCCACCACGCCATCGTTGTAGTAGTGGACACGGTCGCCGAAGAACTCGAGCTCCGCGCCGATCTGCGGATCCAAACCTGCCAGGACGAATGCGCCGACGTAATCGCGAAGCCGGTCAGGACTCAGGAGCAGTTTCGAACTGTCAGGCGCCGCCGGCGTAAGCGCTTTCGTGGGCGATTCGGTTTGCGGCGCAGCATTGGCCGGCGCGGTTGCGGCGCGGGTCAGGAATTGCTTGTTCGATTTTCGCAGGCCGCGCCATGTCTCTGAATTCGGGGCCGCCGCAGCCTCGGCTGTGACTTCCGGTTTCACGCCCAGCGCTTTGCTCGTCTCCTCGTTTAACTTGCCCGTAATCTGCAGCCCGTTCCGGATTTGATAACGCGTGACGGCAGCGGAAAAATCACTGCTTGTCTGTCCGTTGACAGGTCCGAAGTAAAATCCAGCCTCCTTCAATTTGGCTTCGGCGGTGCGCACGTTTTCGTCCGCCAATGCCGAAGCGACGACGCAAGAGAGCACAACCGCTGCCGCTAGAATCCGCTTCATGACAGTAATTCGAAGCTGCGGTGGTTCTTGCACGTGAGATTTGAGAACGGCCGTGCCGCGCGCAAGCTGCTCGATGAGTAACCGAAAAGTGGCGCTGGTTACCGGCGCGAACAAAGGGATCGGCTTCGAAGTCGCGCGTCAGTTAGTCGAGAAAGACTTTCAAGTGGTGATCGGCGCCCGGAATGAGGACGCCGGGCGTGCCGCCGCGAAGAAAATCGGCGCCGAATTTCTCCACATCGATGTGTCTGATGCGCAAAGCATCACACGCGCAGCGGACGAGTTCGCTCGCGAGCACAAGCGTCTCGATGTCCTGGTCAATAATGCAGGGCTTCTGCTCGACGAAGACAAAGACGCATTCAGCGTCACGCCCGGGATTTTCGAATCCACCTTACGCACCAACACTCTCGGGCCATGGCTCGTTGCCATCGCGTTCATCCCTCTCCTTAAGAAAAGTGACACGCCGCGCATTGTGAATGTCTCGAGCGGCGGCGGTCAGCTCGAAGAGGGCGCTGACGGCTGGGCGCCTGTTTATTGCGTATCGAAAACCGCGCTGAATGGCGTCACGTCTCAACTCGCGAGCGCGCTGCCGAAGTTCGCGATCAACAGTGTCTGTCCGGGCTGGGTGCGAACGGATATGGGCGGCGAGAACGCGACGCGTTCGGTCGAGGAAGGCGCATCCGGAGTTGTCTGGCTCGCGGCTGATGCGCCCCAGGAGTTAACCGGCAGATTTGTCAAAGACCGCAAAGTCATCCCGTGGTGACATAAGTCAGCGATCCTGCGAGAGGACGAACCGATTGCCTTCGCTGTCCTTGAACATCGCGTAGGTGCCCCACGGTTGCTTCTCCGGTTTGCCTTCAAACTCGACACCGCGTTCACTCAGGTGCTTGTAGGTCGCGTCGATGTCGTCACAGGCGTACGACATCGGCATAAACGTGCCGATGCGCTTCTCGTCGCCTTCCGGTGTGAAGAGCACTACTCGCGTCTCCGCTTTCGGGATACGTAGCTCGATCCAGCGCTGCTTCTCATCGAATGGCTGGTCAGTGATAATCGTGAAACCGAGCTTCTCCGTGTAAAAATCGAGGGCGCGATTCTGATCGGCTACTGGAATACTGATGAACTTGATTTGTTTGATCATGGCGGCGTAACCGTAGAAGCCGTGTCACAGTCGCGTCCAGTTACTAGATACTGCTGGACGCCAAAACTATTGTCCGGTAATCGGTATAGCCGTGACGATGAAGAGTCGTAAGCCGCCCGCGATCTGCCCGGTCTGCAGCCAGGAAGTGCCACCTAACGCTCTCGCCTGTCCGGAATGCGGCGCGGACTACAACTCGGGCTGGCGGGAAGACAGCTATGACGGCGTCGGACTTCCTGAAGACTTCGATTATGAAGAGTTCACTCGTCGCGAATTCGGATCTCGATCCAGGCCGACGGGTATCGGCACTGGGTGGTGGGTAACGGCGATGATCCTTGTCGTCGTGCTGCTTTACCTCGTCTTCAAGCTGGCTTTCTAACGAGCAATGCCACAGTTCCGGGAAACGATTTCGGTCGACGATTATGTGCTCGATGTTCTTATGCGTGACATCGTCGGTCATGATCGCCAGCCGGCCGCCTACCTTGTCTACGTCTGGCTCTATGGTCAGGCGGCGCGTGCCAGGTGGAGACCTGTCGCCGCCAGTCTGCGCATGATTGCTGACGAGACCGGCGTTTCAAAAAGCGCCGTGCAAACCGCATTGGATTTGCTGCGGCGGCGCGAATTGATAAACACCACGGCGAAGCATTCGACCGCGACGCCGGCGCATCGCGTGCTGCGTCATTGGCGTCGTCGTTGAGCAGGCGTGTATCGCCGGAGAGCGGACGACCGCTAACAATGCGGCAGTCGTTTTCGTTAAGATGAGTGAACGAGCCGCCATGACAGTGCAGCCACTTGAAGATCCGACAAAGAAATATCCCAAGCCACCATTCAAGAGCCAGTCGCAGCCCTGGCCGGGACTTGCCAGCAAGATGGAACCGCGTCCTGACCACGGCGAGACGAGTTACAAAGGCTCGGGCCGCTTATCAGGTAGAAAAGCTCTTATCACGGGCGGCGACTCCGGCATGGGTCGCGCCGCTGCCATCGCCTATGCGCGCGAAGGCGCCGACGTAGCTCTAAACTACTTTCCTACCGAACAACCCGACGCCGACGAAGTGATAGCACTGATCAAGGAAGCCGGACGAAAGGCGGTGGCACTGCCGGGCGACCTGCGCGATGAGGGATTTTGCGAAAAGCTTGTCGCCGACGCCGTGCGCGAGCTAGGTGGCCTCGACATCCTCGTTTGCAATGCAGCTCGCCAGCAAAGTCGCGAATCCATCCTCGATATTTCGGATGAGGATTTCGACGCCACGATAAAGACGAACATCTATGCGCCGTTCTGGATGATCAAAGCTGCTTTGCCTCACCTGCCACCGGGCTCCGTTATTATCGGCACCACTTCCGAGCAAGCTACCGATCCTTCGCCGGACCTTTACGACTACGCAATGACTAAGGCTGCCACGACTAACTATGTCCGCTCGCTGGCGAAACAGCTTGCCCCGAAAGGCATTCGGGTCAACGGCGTCGCACCCGGCCCGATTTGGACGCCATTGCAGGTAAGCGGCGGTGCGACCCAGGAGAAGCTGCAGAAGTTCGGTGGCCAGACGCCGATGGGACGTCCGGGACAACCTGCCGAGTTAGCCTCCATCTATGTGCAACTCGCCGCGAGCGACGCGAGTTACTCAACGGGTCAGGTCTACGGCGCGGCCGGTGGTTCGGGCCACCCATAACTTACAACCGGGACCTACAGGCAGATTGCCGAAACTGCCGCTTCGACATGAATCAACGTCGTGTCGAGAAAGCTCACACCGGCAGGCTCGGCTCGGCGCAGGAGCAGCGGTAGCTCAGTGCCTGCGAGCAGTACAGCCATAACCGCTTCCTCATTCCGCATACGTTCAATGATCTGAACGATTGCTGTCCGGGTCTCAGGTCGGAAGGTATTCTTAAGTAGCTCGTTAATGTAAGCGAAATGGATCAGCTCCATCTCGTCGTCTTTAGGTGTAACTAACTCGAGTCCGGCGCGGGTAAACACCCTCGGGTAAAATTCGCCGCGCATGGTAAAGCCGGTGCCGAGTAGCCCAAGGCGCTCGAGTCCCAAAGCCTGCGCTCGATCACACGCAGCCTGCACCAAGCTTATCAGGGGAATAGCCGAGCGCGCCTCGACGGCATCGAACACGATATGCGGCGTGTTTGCCGCAATGAGCGCGACGTCGGCGCCGGCGCGGATCAGGCGCCCGATTGATTGCGAGATGTAATCAGCCAGCGCCGTCAGATCGTTTGCATCGAGCATTGCGATCCCGCGGTTCACATCAATGCTGTCGATGATAATGTGCGGCGCACTTTCGCCTTTGTGCGCACGGCAGCCATCGAGAATGAACCGGTAATATTCAATCGTCGACTCCGGTCCGATCCCGCCCACGATACCAAGCGTCTTCATCCAGCCCGCAGGCTATCCTGATGAGGCACAATCAGAAAGGCATCATCTCCGAAATCTGACCGGCAATCTGGCCGCCGCGCAAGTAACACCAGTGTTACTTTTATTCGATGGGAAGCACGAGAGCGCGCTCCTAGCGTCATCGGGTGAATCACCGTCCCGGCGCAACAAACGCTTCGCGACATTCCCGACACGCAGAAAGACGAAAGGTCTTCCTGAAGTGGCTCGATGCGGTGGAGAAGCATGGTCCCCTTATGACGCGCGAGATCGTTGCTACTGGCCTCGGAGTTTCGCGTCAGCGCGTTCATCAGCTGATCCAGCAAGGTAAACTGCGAGTCGTCCGTGTCGGTGCCCGCGATTACGTGCCGCTTACCGCATTTCGCACCCTCACCGGCGAACCACCACGCCGGC
>JBJMWW010000002.1:0-11901 GCA_045809945.1 Chthoniobacterales bacterium | reverse complement strand
GATTTTTTCATCATGCTGCCGTCGTGTATTCCGGCGACGCCGCTGGAAACGGCCGGCGCGCAATTCACCGCCGACGATTTGAAGCTGATCATCGGTGACGAACGGATCGCCGGCATCGCCGAGCTGATGAATTATCCCGGCGTTTTCCTCGGATTCGAAAGTGAGCTGGCCAAGATCGAAGCGGGGCAGGGGAAGGTGATTGACGGACATGCGCCGGGATTGCGCGGGAAAAATTTGAATGCCTACGCGCTCGCCGGAGTCCGTTCCGATCACGAGAGCACCGAGCTGGAGGAAGCGCGTGAGAAGCTACGCTGCGGGATGCATCTGCTCGTGCGCGAAGGCAGCACGGAACGCAATCTTGAGCACATCATCGGACTCGTTAGGCCGGAGAATTCTGCGAACTGCTCTTTCGCCACCGACGATAAATTGCCGGGCGATCTCGTGCGCGAAGGCCATATCGATCATTCGATTCGCAAAGCGATCGCGCATGGCATCGCGCCAATCACAGCGTTGCAGATGGGGACGATCAATACCGCGCGCTACTATCGGCTGCGAAACCACGGCGCGATCGCACCGCGTTACTGGGCGGACTTCGTCGTCATCGACGATCTGGAAAAGTTTGTTGTTCGGCGCGTTTATAAAAAAGGCAAACTCGTCGCGCAGGACGGTAAATATCTGGCGGCGAAAGCTGCGCCCATTGCGCAACCTCGCAGCACGGTGAATCTCCGTTATCGCCCGTCCGATCTCGAAGTGATGGCGAATGGCGCGGCTGCGATCCGTGTAATCGAAATCGTTCCGCATCAGATCATCACGAATGAAGTCCACGAGGCGCCAAAGATTCAGGACGGGGGAATCGTGAGCGACACCGAGCGCGATATTCTCAAGCTTGTCGTGGTCGAGCGGCATCACGCCAGTGGGAACATCGGCGTTGGTTTCGTGCGCGGCTTTGGCCTGAAGGCTGGCGCGCTCGGATCAACTGTCGCGCACGACGCACATAACGTGGTCGTGGTCGGTACTACCGACAGCGACATCGTGGCCGCGATCGAAGCCTTGAAGGAACTGCGCGGCGGACAGGTGGCGATTCGAGATGGCGAAATCCAAGCCGCGCTCGCGCTACCGATCGCGGGTCTCGTTTCCGATCAACCACTCGAAGCTGTGATCGAAAAAATCGCGGCGCTAAATGCCGCGGCGGCGCGCCTCGGCTGCAAGCTCGACGCGCCATTCATGTCGCTCTCGTTCCTTAGTCTGTCACCGATCCCGGCGCTGAAATTAACGGACCAGGGGCTCGTCGATGCGGTGAACATGAAGCTCACCAGCCTCATCACGGCCTAATTCTCTACAGCCTGTCATTCTGAGCAGAGCGACGGTCGCTGACCATTCCGGCTCTTATTGCAAAGAAACAGTCAGAGATCCTTCGCTACGCTCAGGATGACAGCTGCAGCGTGCGGGCGCGTCATACACCGATGTCTTCGTTCCAAAGCTCGGGTCGCGCCCGAATGAAGTCGCGCATCATCGCGATGCATTCTTCATTTTGCAGCACGTCGAGCTGAACGCCGTTGGCGCGCAGGTAATCCTCCGCTCCTACGAATGTCGCATTCTCGCCGATGACCACGCGCGGAATTCCGTAGAGGACAATCGCGCCGCTGCACATTGGGCAGGGCGAAAGCGTCGAGTAAATCGTGCAACGTCGATACACCTCCGCTCGTTGCCGCCCCGCATTTTCGAGACAATTCATCTCGGCGTGATGAATGACACTGCCGCGTTGGACGCGTTGATTGTGGCCGTGCCCGATAATTTTCCCGTCGCAAACAAGGACAGAACCGATCGGAATGCCGCCTCCCGTCAGGCCGGCGCGCGCCTCTTCAATCGCGCTCTGGAGAAATGGATCGATGCCGAAATTCTAGCATGATGCGGATGGCGAAGGCTAATGTGGTTGCGTGAACAGCGACCAGCACTGGCTTGAGGAAGCGGCGGCACTGGCTCGCGCGGGAATGGCTCAGGGCGGAGGGCCGTTCGGCGCCGTGATCATAAACGATGGCGCTATCGTCGGGCGCGGATGCAATCAGGTCACGCCGAGTCTCGACCCGACCGCGCACGCGGAAGTGGTTGCGATTCGCGATGCTTGCCAATCGTTGCGTCGCTTTGACCTGCGGGGCTGTCATCTCTTCACCACTTGTGAGCCATGCCCGATGTGTCTGGCGGCAATCTATTGGGCACGAGTCGATCGGGTTTACTACGCATGCAGTCGCGAAGATGCCGCGCATGCCGGATTCGACGACGAGGTAATCTACGATCAAATCGGCCTTGCCATTGCGGAGCGCTCGCTGCCGATGGTGCAGCTAGGTTGCGGCGCCGCGCACAACCTGTTTCGCGACTGGATGGCGAACCCCGACAAGGTTCGTTACTGATAGCCCGCTGGGTAACGGGTCCTGGCCTGCGCGCTTTAAAGCCAGAAACACTGGGTCCGCATGGCAATTACATTGGCTATGATAAATCACTTGCTGGGAATTGCGTTTTTCGCCATCGTTACGAGCGGCGATGGGCTCAGCGCGCACCGCCGCCGTATGGCAATTGAACCTCGAATTTCAATCAGGCCGCCGGCACCGCCATCGCGCCTGACAGCGCGACGAAAAATGCGGAGCAAAGGGGTCGTGATGGAGCTGACTCTGGCCGAGATGTCGGCGGAGGTCTTGCGTAAGCCGGCCTCACGGCGCTCCAGGCGTCGCGCCAGACTTGTGCGCTTTGTCGTCTGCGAAATCGCCGCCTTGGCCGCGATGATGATTTGCGCCCGCCTTGCGGTTGCCCGGCAGCTCCTCGACGGGAGGTACAACCAGCTTTTCGCAATCTTGTTGATCGTCTCCGCTGGCGCGGCGGCGCTCATACCCGTCCTCTTTTATGGGCGGCCGGGCATGTCTTCGCATCGGCTGCGGTAACCGGCGTCACATCGCAACCTGCTTCATCCGCTCACTTAACGGTTGCGGGAAGCGTGAGTGTTTGTTCTTGCCACGCTCTCGAACACACGCCTCCATTCGATCGGGAAAATGATTCCGAGCCAGCGAGCCCGCATTCTGTGCGTCGACGATAATGCCATAATTCTCGAAAACATCGGGACCTTCCTGACGCAGAACGGCTACCGGGTAGATACGGCACGGAATGGCCAGAGCGCATTAATGAAGGTGAGTAGCTCGCCCTACGCGTTTCAGTTAATCATTACTGATCTGCGGATGCCGGGTCTGGATGGGTTTGAGCTCATTACCGAAGTCAGGGCGGCCGGCTACATCGGGCCGATCATTGTGTATTCGGGCCAGATGATGCCGGGGGATCGGCAACGGCTGGGTGCTCTACGCGTTAATCACGTCTTAGAGAAGCCGACCCGTAACGTGGAAATTCTCGGAATCGTCCAGCAAGCGCTAAGCGAATGACTCGCGAAACAAAGATGCCGACCGAACCGGCGTCGTAACGCCTGCCGGGCGTAACTGAGGAAGCAGGAGAGGCGGCGAGGTTTCATGCTCTGATACGATGCGGGCGCGGCGCGGTTTAGATTCAAAAGCACGCAAGGCGAATGAACAGGCGGCGTGATGCCGCGGGTCCGGTCAGAGACTTGGGACCTTCTTCTCGAGATGGCCGCCGAACTGGAAGCGCATGGCCGAAAGGAGCCGGTCTGAGAAGCGGTACTCGCCTCGTGAAGCGAACCTCTGGAATAACGCGGCGCTCAGCACCGGGACAGGACAGCCCTCGTCATTCGCCGCGGCGAGTGTCCATCGGCCTTCGCCGGAGTCCGAGACGTGGCCTGAGAAGCCTTCGAGGTTTGGCTGATCGAGAAGCGCGGCAGCAGTGAGATCGAGCAACCACGAAGCTACGACGCTGCCCCGGCGCCAGACTTCTGCTATATCCGGCAGGTTGAAGTCGTATTGGTAATGCTCCGGCTCGCGCAACGGCGTTGTCTCGGCATCGATGGTTACTCCAACTTTGCCCACGTTAGCGTGATGCAACACGTTCATGCCTTCGGCGTAGGCTGCCATGACGCCGTACTCGATGCCGTTGTGGACCATCTTGACGAAGTGACCCGCGCCGGCTGGTCCGCAGTGCAGGTAACCTTCTTCCGCGGTGCCCCCGGACACTTTCTCGCGGCCGGCAGTGCGAGGAATGTCTCCGCGGCCCGGCGCGAGCGTCTTGAAGATCGGGTCAAGCCGCTCGACGGCGGCGACCGGGCCGCCAATCATCAGACAGTAACCTCGCTGCAGCCCCCAGACTCCACCGCTTGTCCCCACGTCCAGGTAGTCGATGCCGACCGTGGCGAGCTCTTTCGCCCGTCGGATATCGTCGATGTAATAGGAGTTTCCGCCGTCGATAATGGCGTCGCCGCCTTGGAACCCGGCGGCGAGTTCGTTGACTGTGGAGTCTACTCCTGCCGCGGGAACCATGAGCCACGCGGTGCGCGGAGGGGTTAGTTTCGAGATGAAGTCAGCGATGGAAGATGCGCCGGTGGCTCCTTCTTTCACGAGCGCCTGAACGTTGTCGGCATTGCGGTCGTAGACGACACACTGGTGTTGATTGCGGAGGAGGCGCAGAACCATGTTCGCGCCCATGCGGCCGAGGCCGATCATTCCAATTTGCATAATGATTGCGGGGTGGAGTTGAACAGTGCTCCCAACCGCGCTGGCAAAACCAGACGAAAATGAGGATATCTCAGGAAAGCAGGAACGCAGGAAAACTGACTCTCGGATGAGGACCTAATTTCAAATCGATAAAACCAGAATGGAGCCAGCGGGAAGCGGTGGCTCCGCGGCAGGCTTCTAGCGATCCTTGCCTTCGGCTGACGCTCAGGGGGGCTCTCAGCTCAGGATGACGAGAACCGGAGCCCACGAGAAGAGGAGAAGAAACGAATGGGTCTGCTCGATTAGGAGCACGATCATCAGCACCCGCCTTTGCTGAAGCTACGGCGCGGCAGGACAGCACGAGGCGCGGCGTTCGCCGCGGAGTCTACGGGGCTCGAACCCGCAACCTCCGCCGTGACAGGGCGGCGCTCTAACCAATTGAGCTAAGACTCCTCGCGAAAAGCGAATCGGAGCGTAGGTCGGGAGCGGGGATGCTTCAACCGATTTTGCCGCTCGACGAATCTGTCCTGTCGAGCGCAGTCGAGACATCCTCGTCCGGGGAAAAACCACGGAGATTCCCATTCGACTCACGCTCAGGGCAGGCTCTCGACTGCGCTCGGAATGACATCGGCGATGATTCGAGTACGTTCCGCGGTGGGGTTTCAACTCGAATCCAACTACAGACCGCGCGGCGATCAGGGGCAGGCGATCGCCAAATTGCTCAAGGCGATCGAGGCCGGGAATCGACACCAAACGCTGCTCGGCGTGACCGGGTCGGGCAAGACGTTCACGGTCGCGAACGTGATCCGCGAACTCGATCGGCCGACCCTGATTATTTCGCACAACAAAACGCTCGCGGCGCAGCTCTACTCGGAGTTCAAGCAGTTCTTCCCGCACAATGCGGTCGAATATTTCGTCAGCTATTTCGATTACTACCAGCCCGAGGCCTACATCCCGCGGTCCGATACCTACATTGAGAAGGATTCGTCGATTAACGAGGAGATCGAGCGGCTGCGACTCAGCGCGACGAGCGCGCTGCTTTCGCGGCGCGACACGATCGTAGTGGCGAGTGTGTCTTGCATATATGGCGTCACATCGCCGGACGATTATCTGCGCATGCTGCTGACGGTGAAAAAAGGTCAGCAAATCTCGCGAGAAGCGGTGCTCGGCCGGCTGGTCGACATGCTCTACGAGCGCAACGACATCAATTTCTCACGCGGCAAATTCCGCGTCCGCGGTGACGTGGTGGAAGTGCATCCGGCGACGTCAGACGAGGACGCGATCCGCCTCGAGTTTTTCGGAGATGAGATCGAAGCGATCACGCGTTTCGATCCGCTCACCGGCCATAAACATGAATCACTCAGCGTGATCACGTTTTATCCGGCGAAGCAGTTCGTCACGCCGGCGGACAAATTGAATCGCGCGCTCTCGTCGATTCGCAACGAGCTGGACCACCGCATCGTTGAGCTCGAGTCGCAGAACAAGTTGCTCGAGGCGCAGCGGCTGAAGATGCGCACCGAGTACGACCTCGAGATGCTGCAGGAGATGGGATTCTGCAATGGAATCGAGAACTACTCGCGACACCTGAGCGGGCGCATGCCCGGCTCGAAGCCCTACACGTTGCTCGATTTTTTTCCGAAAGATTTCCTCCTCGTGGTCGACGAATCGCACGCCACGATCCCGCAGATCGGCGGGATGTATGAAGGCGACAAATCGCGCAAGACGGTGCTGGTCGACTTTGGGTTTCGGCTGCCGAGCGCACTGGATAATCGGCCGCTGAATTTCGACGAGTTCATGAAGATGACGAACCAGATCGTTTACGTGAGCGCGACGCCGGCGGAGTTCGAGATTCAGAACAGCGTGGTTGGTCAGACCGGCTACATCCCGCACAAGCGCCAGCGGATCGGCGAGGACGAGCTCGTGCCGTTTGTCTTGCCCGGGAAAAAAGACAGCGTCTCCGCAACATTTGTCAGTCGCACGGACGAGCCGACAGAGAAGTTCGATGTTACGACGCCGGGTGCGCCGCTCGTCGTCGAGCAAATCATTCGTCCCACCGGGTTGCTCGATCCGAAGATCACCCTGCGCGGCCTGAAGCATCAGATCGACGACACGATCGAGCTTTGCCGCCAGCGAGTGGAGAAAAGCGAGCGCGTGCTTGTCACCACCTTGACCAAGCGAACGGCGGAGGATCTGTCCGATTACCTGCGCGATGTCGGATTAAAGGTGCGTTATCTGCACAGCGATATCGACACAATCGAACGCGTGGAGATTTTGCGCGGGTTACGCGCCGCCGATTTCGACATTCTCGTCGGAATCAATTTGCTGCGCGAAGGGCTAGATCTGCCGGAAGTGTCGCTCGTCTGCATTCTCGATGCGGACAAGGAAGGTTTTCTGCGCTCGCAAACGTCTTTGATCCAGACCGCGGGCCGCGCGGCGCGTCACGTGAATGGCGAGGTCGTGCTCTTCGCCGACACGGTGACGGATAGCATGCAGGCGCTAATCAACATTTCGGAATACCGGCGCGCGAAGCAGGTGGAATACAACGAGAAACACGGCATCACGCCGCAGACGGTTCGACGTGCGGTGCAGGAAAGTCTGCACACGATCTTGCGCGGGCGCGAAGTGGCAGCGTCAGTGATCAACGAAGCCGGCGGCGATTTCAATCTGACCGAACTGCTGCGTGAGCTGGAGGACGAGATGCAACAGGCCTCGGCCAACCTGGAGTTCGAGCGCGCGGCGTTGCTACGCGATCAGATCATGGAAGTGAAAAGCGGCACCGGGATCTCGAAAATCGAGCCCAAACGGCGGCCGGTGAAGTATACCCGCAACAATGGCCGGCGGCGTGGTTCGCGCGTTTAAATTTATTCTGGCAGTGGCGGCGGTCGGCTCCGCCTTCGCGCAGACACCCAGGCCGAGCGCGTGGCCGTTTCCGAATTCGCCCTACTACAATCCGACACCGGCAACGTCCTCAGCGTGGCCCTTCAGCACGCCCGCCGCGACTCCAATCGCGCAGTCGGCCCCACGTGACTCGAACACCGCGCCACCGCCGCGCGACGTTCCGTTGCAGGAAAAGAATTGGAACGCGCTGGCGAACCAGCAGGTTGGCATGATCGGCAGCAAGGCGCTCGCGATCAAACCTGAGCAGTGGAAGCACGGCGAGACTCCAAACTTCATCATCCATTACCGGCGAATGCATGAGGCTCTCGAGGTCGCGCGCGAGATCGAGTTCGACTTGTGGAATGTCGCGCAGACGCTCGGGGCCGCGCCCGCACAATACGAGCGCAAGTCGCACGTCTTCGTCTTCAAGGACGAGTTCGAATGGAAAGGTTTTCTAGCGCAGACTTCGAACCCGGCGTGGTCGCACAGCTTCGCGCATCGCGACGAGTTGTTCCTTGATGTGCATCAGCAGACCGGCGCGTTCGATTCGCGAAATCTTGCCCATGAAACAACGCATGCGGTCGTCGCGCGACTCTACGGCCGGCGCGAATGGCCGCTGTGGTTGAACGAAGGCTTCGCCGAGTACATGGGAGAGGCAAGCGTCGCCGCCCGCCATTCGCAAAACATTCATCGGCAGCAGCAGGAGCTCACCGTCGCGGAGATGCCGCTGGCCGAGCTGCTCGGGACGCCGCGATATCCGGCCGATCGCGAACAGGTGCATCGACTCTATGCGACGAGCTCGAAGCTGGTTCGCTATTTGTTGAATCGTTATCCGCGCGAACTGTTTCGCACTTTGGCCGAGCGCGTCAGCTCGGGTGAACCGGCGGGGAGCGCGTTGCCGGCGGTTTACGGCGCTGAGTTCGCAGATATGAAAGCGTTTGAGACGAAGTTCGACCGTTTCACACGATAGCGATGCCCAAAGCCAAAACGAAAACTACGAGCGCGAGCGCGATTCACGCTGTCGTTGGCTCCGACGAAAGCGAGGTGAAACGAATCGCCCAGGATCTCGCGACGAAGTTGACGCCGCCGGATGCGGGCGAGTTCGGGCTCGAGATCATCGATGGGTGTGGCGATAATGCAGAACAATCTGCCGCACGGATTCGAGACGCGATCGCCGCGTTGCAGACGCTGCCGTTCTTTGGCGGCAAACTTGTCTGGCTGAAGAACGCGAACTGCATGGCCGATTCGCCGATTGGGCGCGCCGCCGGTGTGCTCTCGGCATTGGAAGAATTGGCTGCAACGCTCGAAGCCGGCCTGGCGGACAACGTTACGTTTCTGCTCAGCGCGACCGAAACCGACAAGCGTCGGTCGTTTTACAAAACGCTGACGCGGCTCGCGGATGTCAAGGTGTTCGATAAGCTCGATTCGTCGCGGAGCGGCTGGGAAGAGGAAGCGACGGAGATCGTGCGCGGACATGCGCGCGAGCGGAAGTTGAAGTTCGAGGACGAAGCGCTCGACCTCTTCGTTCTGCTCACTGGTGGCGACACGCGGCAGATCGATAACGAGCTGGAGAAGCTCGACCTTTACACCGGCGGCACGCTACCGATCACAGCGGACGATGTGCGGGAGCTGGTGCCGCTCTCACGCGCGGGTGTGGTTTTCGAATTGAGCAACGCGCTCGCTGCCTGCGATCTCGACCGTGCGCTTGGACTGGTCAGGCGATTATTGGAGCAAGGGGAAAAAGCGATCGGCATTTTCCTCGTCGCGATCCTGCCGACGATTCGCAATCTGCTCCTGGCGAAAGAGCTGATGGAACTACACAGGATTCCGCGTCCGGCGGCGCCCTTCAGTTTTATCTCGGCGGTGAATCGGCTGCCGGCCGACGCGACCGCCCATTTGCCACGGAAGAAAGACGGCACCGTCAACGCCTACGCGCTCGGGTTCGCCGCAATGAACGCGCATCGCTTCACAACCGAGCGGTTGATCGCCGGGCTCGAGTCGTGTCTGCAGGCGAACGTGCAGCTCGTCAGCAGCCAGCTCGATCACGAGCTGATTTTGACCGAGATCGTCGTGAAACTGCTCGCGTGCTGATTGTAGCCGCCCCGCTCTGTCGGGGCGCAGCAGTCACGCGGCGACTGAGCGCCGCGGCTACAGCGTGGTCGTGCCGCCGTTCGACTGCTGCCGCGCGATCGGGCCGATATAGGGGATTTCCCAACGCACGCCGGTGAATGCTTTCACCACCGTGATGATGAACACGACGAGGAACCCGAGATGAACCAGCGCCGCGACGAGCGACCAGAGTGTAATCAGCACTCCGCCGAGTCCGGGCAGCGCGCCGAAAATTGACGAGACGATCATCGAGATGATGTCGAAGAGAATCCACGCGCCACCGAAGACTATTGATTGCATCGCGTAGAAACGGACGAAGCTGTTCTGTTTTTCGACCAGATAAAAAATGATGCCGCCGATGAGCGGGATACAGGCGAGCGCCGCAGCGACGTTTGCGGGCAGCCCGGTCGTCGTCGGCCCGTGAGAAGTCGGAGCCGGCGTATTGGAGAGCGGATCGTCAGCCATGCGCGTAGTTAGAGTGAAATCGCTGCGCGTTGTCAAGATGGACGCGCGCAACTGATTTCGCTTTCGCCGTAAGCGCGCGGCAAATAGGGTGCGCGCAGATGCCGCCGGTTCGAAACACGCGCGCCTTTACCCTGATCGAACTGCTCGTCGTTATCGCAATCATTGCGGTGCTGGCGGCGATCGCATTTCCTGTCTTCAGCACCATCCAGGAGCGCGCCCGCGTGACGCAGGACATGAACAACCTCCGTCAGCTCGGTCTCGGGACGCAGATGTATCTGAATGACAACGACGGGGTCTTGTTTCTGCCGACTGACGCAACTTGGCCAGCGACGTTGCAGGCGAAGTATCTGACAAACTGGAAGACGTTCCTGTCGCCATTCGACAAGCGTGGACCGAGCGATACTCCGCCAGTTCCGATTAGCTACGGTATGAATGCGAATGCGAAGCCCGCATCAGGAACAGGTGGCCTGAGTGCGGACCGCATCAGTAATCCGAGCGCCTTTATCGTCTATGCTGCCGCGCCGAATGCGTCGGATCCGATTTCGTTTACCGGAAAATCCGACACGCCTCAAACCGTGCAGCCAGGCTCGCCCACAACTTTTCGCGGAACGCACAGTAGTCGAAAGAGGATCGATACGTGCATGGCGGATTGGCATGCCGAAAACATGGATTGGGTGACATTCTGCGACTCGTCGAGCACCACGACTGCACACCAACGCTGGAATCCGTGACGCGTGTCGAGATTTGTGCGGGTGCGAAAGCGTATGAAGCGGTTGTAGGTGCGGGATTGCTGGGTGACTTCACGTCGCTCCTCCCGGAGCTGTTAAGCGACCGTCGCGCCGCGATTATTTGCGATCCGAACACGCGGCGATTTGCCGATCGATTCGATTTGCCGCGTCGCGAGTTGATCGAGGTTGCAGCGGGCGAGCAATCGAAGTCGCTCGAGCAAGTGGGTGCCATCTGCGATCGGATGATCGATGCCGGACTCGATCGCACTTCATTTGTAATCGGCGTAGGCGGCGGAGTTATCGGTGACATCTCCGGATTCGTCGCCGCGATTTTTCAGCGCGGCATTCCACATGTGCAGGTCCCGACGACGCTGCTGGCGATGGTGGACAGTTCGATCGGCGGCAAGACGGGCGTAAATACGGGCGCCGCGAAGAATTTGTTAGGCGCCGTGCATCAGCCATCGCTCATCGTGGCGGATACCGACACATTAGCGACCCTGCCGCAACGCGAGTTCCGCCAGGGCTTCGCGGAGATCATCAAACACGGAATCATTCGCGACGCAGAGATGCTGCAGGAACTGCGCGCTTCGAGTTTGTCATTCCGACCGGAGCGCAGCGGAGTGGAGGAATCTTCGGGGAGCCGCGGATTTCTCGACTGCGCTCGAAATGACATGGAAGCGCTGATCGCGCGTAACATCGAAATCAAAGCGGCGATCGTTGCGACCGATGAGCGCGATCAATCGGGCGAGCGCGCTCTCTTGAATTTTGGTCACACGGTTGGGCACGCGATCGAGCGCGCGGCTGGTTATGGCAAGCTGTTGCACGGAGAAGCGATCAGCATCGGGATTGCCGCGGCGTGCGATGTGTCCGTTAAGCGCGCAGGATTCCCGGCAGACGAACGGCAGCAGGTTGTCGAGCTGCTGCACTTGGTTGGATTGCCCACATTGTTGCCCGATGACGTCTCGCGCGAGGCGGTGTTCGATGCGGTTCGCTTCGACAAAAAATTCTGCGGCGGCGAAGTGCGCTTTGTCGTCACACCGCGTTTGGGCGAAGCGCATTTGTCGCGCGATGTGACGCTCGACGACATTCAAGAAGCAATCGCGGGCCTTTAGTCGCGCGCCTTT
>JBJMWW010000001.1:0-4437 GCA_045809945.1 Chthoniobacterales bacterium | reverse complement strand
TGGGCGGCAGACAGCCTGGCGGCGTCGATCTCTACATCGGTGGAGTCGAGCATGCTGTTCTGCATCTTTTATATGCGCGGTTCTGGCACAAGGTGTTGTTCGATCTTGGCTATCTTTCGAAACCGGAACCGTTCCAGCGGCTGGTGAACCAGGGAATGATCCTCGGCGAAGACAACCGCAAAATGTCGAAGCGCTGGGGCAACGTCATCGATCCGCTCGATGTCATCGCGGAGTACGGCGCGGATGCGTTTCGTTGCTACGAGATGTTCATGGGCCCGCTCGAGCAGATGAAGCCGTGGAGCATGAAAGGCGTCGAAGGTGTGGCGCGTTTTCTCGCGCGCGTCTGGCGGTTGATGATGGACGAGAACCAGGCTGGCGAATGGGAGCTGTCATCACGTGTGCAGGACGCCGCGCCCGAGAAAGCGCAGCTCAAAGTGCTTCACGCCACGATCAAGAAAGTCACGGAAGACATCGACGCGCTCGCCTTTAACACGGCGATCTCGCAGATGATGGTTTTCGTGAACGCATTCACGAATGCGCCGGTCGTTCCGAAGTCCACGATGGCGACTTTCCTTGTTCTCCTTAACCCATTCGCACCGCACATCTCGTCAGAGCTCTGGGAGAAAATCGGAGCAGAGGGCGACATCACCGCGCAAACCTGGCCCGAGTTCGATCCTGCGTTGCTCGTGGAAGACGAAGTCGAGATTGTCTTTCAGGTGAACGGCAAAGTCCGCGACCGAGCCCGCGTGGCGATCGATGCTTCACGCGACGAGTTGGAGCGCATTGCGCTGGCTAACGAGCGGGTGCGCGAGCTCGTCGCCGGAAGGGAAGTGGTCAAGGTAGTCGCGATCCAAAATAAGCTCGTGAATGTAGTCGTTAGGCCGTAAGCCTAACGAGCTATGTGGAAAGAATTCAAAGAGTTCGCAGTCAAAGGGAACGTCGTCGACCTGGCGGTCGCGGTTATCATTGGCGCTGCATTCGGCAAGATTGTTACATCCTTTGTCGAGGACGTGATCATGCCACCGATTGGTGCGGCGACTGGAGGTCTCGATTTCTCGAACCTCTACATGCCGCTCTCGAGCAAGATCACGCCGGGACTCGCGCTCGCAGACGCGAAGAAGCTTGGGCCGGTCCTGGCCTACGGGAACTTCATCACGATCGTGATCAACTTCATCATCGTTGCGTTCTGCATTTTCCTCGTCGTAAAGGCGCTCAACAACATGAAGCGGCCCAAGACCGACGCGGCTCCGGTGGCGAAGGAATGCCCGTATTGCACTAAGTCGATCCCGATCAAAGCGAGCCGCTGTCCCGAATGCACGGCCGAGCTGATGAGCGGCAGCACCGCTGCACTGCGCGCCTAAATCGGCGCAGCCTCAGATTGCGGCAGTCGCAGAATCCGCTGAGGCGTGCAAAGCCAAAGCCTGCTGCCTGTATCAGCCTGCCAAGCCGCGCCGGCGGCCCACGGCGAGAACGCTGGCAGGATCCAGCAGGTCCCTTGTTGCACGAACGCTGGCAGTTTCAGGCGCAAACCAGCGCCGTCGTGCACCGTGCCGGTCGGGTGATGATGGCCGATAATCTGAATCGCACCGTCGGCCTCGCTTTCGCAGTGTCCGTGATGGAAATAGAAGCCGTCTGAACGCCAGGAATCTTGCAGACCGAGCAGCGCGGCTGACCTGCGGTCGTGGTTTCCGGCGAGCACGATCAGCTCGCACAATGCGCCGAGCCGCGCGATCAGCTCCCGCGCTTCGTCCGTTGCAGCGCGATCGTGCACGACGTCACCGACGATCACCACGTGCCGCGGCTCGTAGTCCGCAATGAGCGCCCGCAACCGCTCCTCGATCGTCGACATCCCCCACATCGGCAGCAGCCGTCCGGCCGCGCGCTGACTCAGCTCGTAGCCGAAGTGGAGGTCCGCGACCGCCAGCCAGCGCTGCGTTTGATGGAAGAGCGCGAGCCGGCCGTCGAGCAGAACATCCGGCGCAACGACTGCTTTATAATGGGGTAGGGCAGTGGGTGAGCGCATCGGGTGGGGGAAATTACTTCTTGCGACGGCCGGCTTCTACCGGTAAAGAGGGCGCCGATTCCAAATGGCACATCTTCTAAGACTTACGTTAATAACGCTGCTCGCGTCTGTGCTGGCAAGCTGCGCAACTCAGACCGCGCCGATTGCCGCGAAGGGCCATTCTGCCCGCATGCAGAAAGTCCGCACGACAGCGTACACGCACAGCGAAGGCAGCGGCGGCAAGAACGCGGTCGGCCAAAGCCTTTCCGGCGGCAAGCTCAAGAGCGCTTCGTCCGATTGGTCGCGCTATCCACTCGGCACCAGGTTCCGGATTGTCAGCAGCGGCGACGAATACGTTATCGACGATTACGGCAGCGCGCTCGTCGGCACGAACACGATCGACCTCTACAAGAACACCCGACTCGAAATGCAGCGCTGGGGCGTGCGGCACGAGGATATCGAAATCATTCATTGGGGTTCGTCGGACGACAGCTTGAAGGTGCTACGCCAGCGGCGTGGTGTCGGACGTGTCCGGCGGATGATCGCCAGTCTCGAGCAGAATCCTGACGGCCAGCCGAACAGCAACGTTCAGCCGGTCCACGCACCGCGCCCGTAAGCGCCGCCTTCCAGCGCGGCAACGGGTCTTCGCTTTGACAGACGGAGCGGGCGCGTTCCTCTTACGCCCGTGAAACTTCTGGTCGTCGGCGGCGCGGGCTACATCGGCAGCATTTGCTCAGAGTTGCTGATCAACGAGGGGCATGAAGTTGCGATCTTCGACAACGTAACCGAAGGGCACCGCCGCGCGATCGATTCCCGCGCGCGGTTTTTCGAAGGCGACCTCTCCGACGCGCACTCGATTGGACTCGCCTTGCGCGGGGCAACGCCCGACGCCGTGATGCACTTTGCCGCGAGCGCGCTCGTCGGTGAGTCAATGACCAACCCGTCGAAGTATTTTCGGAACAATGTCGCGAACGGCTTGAACCTGCTCGACGCGATGCTCGCCACCGGCGTGAAGCGACTCGTCTTCTCGTCGACATGCGCGACGTTCGGCCCCCCGGAACGCGTCCCGATCGACGAGACGCTTCCGCAGCGGCCGATCAATCCTTACGGCGAATCGAAGCTCGCCTTCGAGCGGATCCTTCATTGGTACGATGAGATCCACGGGCTGAAGTTTGTCGCGCTGCGTTACTTCAATGCCGCCGGCGCATCGGAGAAGTTCGGCGAGGATCACCGGTGTGAGACGCACCTCATCCCGAATGTGATCAAAGTCGCACTCGGCCAGAAGCCGCATGTCGAGATCTACGGCACCGACTACGACACGCCGGACGGCACCTGCATTCGCGACTACATCCACATCCTCGATCTGTCGCGGGCGCACATTCTCGCGCTCAATGCGCCAAAGAGTGATTATTACAATCTCGGCACCGGCGGTGGATCGAGCGTGCGCGAAGTGATCGACGTCTGCCGCAAGATCACCGGCCACGAAATTCCCGTCATCGAAAAACCGCGCCGAGCCGGCGATCCGCCACGCCTCATCGCCGCCTCAGCCAAGATCAAAAGCGAGCTCGGTTGGGAGCCGAAATTCCAGCGTCTCGACGCCATCATCGAAAGCGCGTGGAAGTGGCACCAGAAATTCCCGCGCGGCTACGAAGATTAAAAAGAAAACGCCCGCGGAAACACGTTCCGCGGGCGCTCCAATGGAGTTTAGCCTAACGAGCGACTAACTAGTGGCTCGTCGTGGTGGTGGTGGTCGTCTCTTTCGTGATTTCGGCCACCGGCTTCTGCACGATGATCTTCGAGATCACCATACGGTCGCCTTCCTTCACGTAGGTGTAACGCACCGGCATGTCAGGCCGCAGCAACGACATGTCGACCGTCGCGCCCGTCGGATCGACGACGGTCGTCCGCTTTGAGTAGTAATACTTCACCGGCGCGCTCGCCGATTCCGTGCGCATGCTGATGTAGTCAGTGCCCGGGCTGTAGGTCGTGATCGTTCCCGTCCCATCGAGGGAACTGGCGCTCGTCGTGGTGGACGCGCTCACACCCGTGCCGGTGCTGCTCGTCGTCGTGCTCACGCCGGTTCCGCCGGTCGTCGCAGTGGTTGATTCCTGCGTGGTTACCTGCGCAAAGCTGGTGCTCAGCGCGAAAGCGCTCACCGCGCTGATTGCTAACATTTTGATGAATGTATTCTGTTTCATATTTGTCCTTTGGTTTGGTTAACGGATTGTCTCCGCCGTGGTTCTATCGGACTCGTCCAGCCCCGTCCTTATTCACGGAATACCTCCTTTTCGTGCGAGGCCCGATGCGCGGTCGCATGTCGCCTGCGCAGTAATTTTCGAGTGATGCAACCGCTTCCCGGCTTCCGCGATTTTCTTCCCGCCGATTGCGCGATGCGCAATTACATCTTCGCGCAATGGCGTGAAGTCGCGCGGCGC